>JALYHV010000001.1 GCA_030776205.1 Myxococcota bacterium
CAATGCCAGCGGCGACAGCACGCGGGGCGACTTGGCCCCCACGGCAGGCGCCCCCGCCGCAGTGGGCGCCGCCACCTCGCCCTGCGGCCCGTCCGAAAGGCAATGGTACGATCGTGCGCGACGTGCCGTTCTGATGTCGCTCTACTCGAGTGCTGCCCGATGATCCGAATCAGACGCGACACCCGATCGCGATCGTTCGCCTTGGCGCTTCTCGTGGCGTTTTCGCCGCCCGCGCTTTCGGCGTCCGCCTGGGCCCAAGGTACGATGGAGGATCCCACCACCGTCGTGGCCCGCGCGCGCTTCAAGGAGGGGGTCGATTACTTCGACAGAGGCGAATACGAGCTGGCGCGAGCGTCGTTCTTACAGGCCTATGCGCTGAAAAAACATCCTGCGGTGCTGCTAAACCTGGCATGGAGCAGCCTGAAGAGTGGGCATGCGCTCGAGGCAGAGCGGTATTTCCGTCAGTTCCTGGCCGAGAGCAAAGACATCTCGGAGAAGCAGCGTGCGGATGCCAACGAGGGCTTGGCCCAATCGCACAGCCGGCTGGGACGCGTCGAAGTGCTCGCGCCGGCCGGCACGGAGGTCACGATCGATGGAGAACGGAGCGGGATGGCTCCGCTCTCCGAGCCCTCTCTCGTCGAGGCGGGAGCGCATACCGTGAAGTTCAAGTCCCCTGACGGGGCCGTCGAAACCCAAAGCGTGACTGCGCTCGGCGGGGAAAAAGTGACTGTACGGTCGGGACGGACGCCGGGCCTGCCGCTGCCGCCGGCTGTGGCGAGCGCCGCCTCCCCTCCGTCCATGCCGGCGACCACCAGCACCCCGCTGCCGCAAGAGGCGGAAGCAGCCGATGTGCCCGTGGCGGCTGATGGGGTGACCAGTGACGCCCCTGGACACAAGAGCCTCTGGAGCGCGCCGAACAACGTTGGGCCGGCCGTTTTTCTCGGCAGTCTCGCGATCGCCGGGACCGTCACCGCCATCGTTTTTTATCTGGTCAAAAGCTCGGCGCAGGACAAAGCCGATCAGGTCGCATCCCAGATCGCCGCGAATGCGCCCAATGGAAACACAATGGGCATTTGCACCAATCCGACGGCCAAATTTGCCGCCGCCTGCGCTGCGCTGGCGACGGATACGAACGATGTCAACAGCGACGCAACAGCGGGTAACGTGACGTTGGCCATCGGGCTCACTGCTGCTGCTGGCGCCATCGTGTACTGGATAGCCGCCGACAAGAGCGAGCCGGCGCGCAAGGCGGGCAGGCCGGTGCTGGCGCCCGCGCTGGCACCATCGTTCGGGGGGCTCTCGCTGTCGGGAACGTTTTGATTGCTAGGGATAGCGGAAGAGACGGATCGGCCCCGCCGACATTCCGTCCGAAAAACGGCTACGCACTAGGGCGGCCGCCCAGCAACCAAGGCCGTCGCAGTTTGCGTCGGTGAGGGCGTCGGCCTGCTGCTCGATGGTTCCGGAGCGGCGCGCGTCGCGGCCAATGACGCGATACGACAGGCCCGCGATGGCGGGCGCGTCGGGCGTGGTCGATGCGAATCGATCGGCCCAAGCCACGACAAGGGCGCCGACACCGGGGGTAATCCAGAAGGGGCCGCGCGCACGGGCGCAATCCGGCGGCGCGAGTTCCGCAAGCGACTCCTCGCCGAGCTTCCTATCGACGCGCAGCAATCGAACACTCTCCGCGAACGTACCGCCGTCAGGACATGTGTTGCTGGCTTCTCGGGTGAAGACGATGAGAGTCGAGCTCGCGTCGCCGTCGACGGCCACTACGTCCTCCTCTGCCGCGAGCGTGTGCTTCAATCGCCTCCAAGGCCCGGGCGTACCGCGTTGCGATATCTCACGAATGGCGATGGACCCCGAGCCGCCGATGCGAACTAGGCCAAGGTCATCGCCGATCGAGTAGGCGTCGTGCTCGCGTTCGTCATCGTCTCCGAAATCGGAATCGCGAATCGCGATCCACGGCCGCTGCGCGTCGGCATCATCAGGGGCGAAGACGGATGCCGTAAGGTCGTCCTCACCGTCACCCAGAACGATGACATCGTTGTCGCCGCAAACCAGACTGGGGTCGCGATCGCCCTCGATCGCAATCATCTCGCGGACCGTCCCAGTGCCCCACCGCTGCGCACGCACATGTGTCGGGCCGCCGCCTCGGTGAGGATCCGTCCACGCCAGCCCCGTTCGTGTCCCGCAGAACGCAGTGCCGATTTCGATCGGACCGCCGACTCGTTCGCCTCCGGCACTGAGCATCACGAGCGTCCGACCGCTCTTGCCTCCGCGCAGTCCGCGCCAGACGAGCGCGACCCCATCACCTGCCGGCTGCATTCGCAGCTCTGCATCGGGGGCCCACGCCACACCGGTGAGGGCGGTTGACGTCCAGACTACCTTCCCACTGGCGATCTTCATTGCCTGGATGGTGCCCTCCGCAGCGACGAGCCCTGCCACCATCGCAGTGTCCGCCGTGCGCGTCGCAGCAATCGGCGCGGAAAAAACACCCGGACTCAGCCACCCCGCTGCGTCGAGCGCCTGGGTGTTCTGAGGCGACGTCTCAACGGAGGCGGCGTCCGGCCGCGGCGAGTGCCTTTCCGCGCGGGTGCACGCGCTCAGCAAGCCCACTCCCGTACACGTCAGAAGCGGAAGGAGCCGCAGCATCCAGTGAGACGGTACCAGACGACCTGTCACTACGACTCAAGCAACTTGCGGAAAGAGGTGCGGGGCATGCCCGCCGCGCGCGCCGCAGCGCTCAGGTTTCCCGTATGCTCTCGCAGCAGCGCCTGCGCTCCCTGCGTGGACAGCCCAGAGACCCGCCGAGATCGATCGTGACGAAGCGCCCGGTCGATGTCGTCGCCGTCGATCGTGGCTCCTCGGCAGGTCGCATCGGCCGCGCGGCACAACACGTTCCGCAGCTCCCGGACATTGCCGGGCCAATCGTGCGCAGCCAGTCGCGCGAATGCCGCCGGAGCCATGGCGCGTGGACCGACCTGGGACACCAGCTGCGACATCAGCTCGCGCGCGATCGCCGCGATGTCGCCCCTACGCGCGTGGAGCGGAGGCACGTTCACGACGAAGCACTCCAGGCGATGGAACAAGTCGCGACGGAACTGACCCGCGGCAACGCGCTCCTCGAGTGGCGCATGGGTCGCGGCGACGACGCGTACGTCGCCGCGCTTGCCCGACCCCGCTGCGCCCACGCGCCGTATCTCGTATCCATCGAGGGCACGAAGGAGCTTCGGCTGCGCATCGAGCGGAAGGTCCCCGACCTCGTCTAGAAACAGTGTCCCGCCCTCGGCTTCCGCGAAGGCGCCTACGCGACGTGCGTGTGCGCCGGTGAACGCCCCGCGTTCATGTCCGAAGAGCTCGCTCTCGACGAGCTCGCGAGGCAGCGCGGTCACGTTGATGGCGATGAACGGCTTCGACTTGCGTGGGCCCTCCTCGTGTATGGCACGCGCGACCAACTCCTTTCCCGTACCGCTTTCTCCGGAAATTAGGACGGGGAGAGCGTGGCACGAGAGGCGCCGCACCTGGTCTGCAAGCCGGCGCATCACCAAAGAAGCTCCGGCTACCCCTGCCAAGGGGTTGCCGGGGGGGCTCGCAGGTTCCCGCGGGTCCGTCTGGCCGATGATCAGCGTGCAACGCCCGATCGAGATGGCCGTCCCTGCACGTCCCCACGCTTCCCGCACGCGAGCACTGCCGACGAACGTCCCGTTGCGAGAGCTCAGGTCCTTTATCGTCACTCCTGCGCCAAGGACGCATAGGGCGCAGTGACGCGAGCTCACGGTCGGATCGCGAACGACCACGTCGGCCGACGGTGCGGTCCCGACAACGGTTTCTTCCCGCGTCAACGGGACGCGTTGGGTGCCGGTTTCGTCCTGAACCTCCACGACCCAGCCACCAGGCGGCTGAATGACCGCGATCTCCACGGTCGCAGACGATGCGTACCCCTCCTCGATCGTAGATGACATGAGAGACCTCCGCGTCCCCCCACTCTTCGGCTCAACGACGCCGAAGTTGCGGCGGATGCGAGACGGTCAGCTCAACCCAACCCCCAGCGTCTTTCGAAGCGCAAAGTACTGCTCGCTCACCGAAAAGACGAGAAGCTCTTTCACCTTCTCTGCGGGCGGAAGGTCCCCTGGCAGCTGCGGCTCGGCACCGATGATCTTCTTCGCGATATCCAGATCCGCGCAAAGAACCAGGCCCGCGCGGCACGCCGTGATCTCTATTGCCTGCATCCAGCGTTTGAGATCCGCCTTCGCGCCGTCCTCCATCCATTTCTGCACGACGAGCTTCAGCGATTCGCGCTGCACGGGCTGCATGTGCTTCAAGAGCTCGGACGCTGTCGCGTTCACGGCCTGCGCCATCTCTCCCGGCACCGTGAAGTCGGGCATGACGATCTTGACGCCTGCAAAGAGGATGACCTTCAGCTCGTTCATCGTCGGAAACAGGCTCTTGATGTAGTGCTCGCCCCGGTACCCCGACAGATGCTTGCCAACGATGAACGTCAGCTCCTGCGGGGTAAACCCTGTCAGCACGGTCTGGCCCGTCACGCTCGCGGGTGGCGTGGCCGGGACGGCGATGAGCGCGCCGGGAACGTCGTTTCGAACGTAAAGCTCGGGCGTCGTGACGCCAAGAACCTGCGCTGCCCACCCGAATGTTTTCGCAAACGTCACCGTGCTCGTCGCGGGATCCTGGCGAAAACGTCGGTCGAGCACGGGAAGCTGCTTCTGCAGTCGCAGTTGGTTCGTTTTGGCGATGATGGCCGAGGGCGTCAACATCTCGAAGATTTTGCCGATGTACAGGTTCTCGTCACGGTGGAAGAGGTTTCTCACCCACGCATCGTTGTCGAGACGGCTCTTGACCTGGAGCATCCCCCGCGGACGATTCTCCTCGAAGAACCGAAGCTCTTCCTCCTGTCCCTTCCTCAGGAAGGCGAGCGCAGCGCACATGCACCATGCGCGATCGCGGTCGTTCATCCGAAGGTACAGCTTGTACAGGCTTCGGTAGGGGTCGACACGTAACGGGTCCTTCTGCAAGACCAGTGAGTGCTCGCCAATGGCGGCATCTGTCTGATCGGTACTCTCGTAGAGCTCCGCCAGGATCTGCCGCTCGACCGCTTCGTCGGGCCTGAAGCGCGTCGCCATCTTGAACGACTCGATGGCGCTGGTTGGGTCCTTGAGCCGGTCGCGATAGATGAGTCCGAGATTGTGCCACAACGTGAACTCGAGACCGGGATTCACCACGTTCGCGGTGGACATTCGTCGCAGCATTTTTCGAAACGCGCGCTCGAGACCTTTCCAATCCCGCTTCGCCGTCAGCAGCTTGTTGATGCGTTCAAAAGCTTCGAGATATTGCGGATTGAGATCGAGTGCCTCGCTGAAGAGCTCGACCGCCTTGTCTTGATCGTCCTCCTTGTCGCGATAGAGTTGTGCCATCGTGTAGAGAAATTTGCTCTTACGGACCGGATCCGCCTCGTTCTCCGCGATTGATTGCAGCGTGTCGATCATCTTCGACCAGTTCTCGGTCGCTTGGTAGAGCGCTATGAGCTTGTGCAGCAGGCCCACGTTGAGGGGTTGCAGCTCCCGCGCCTCCTCGAGAGCCTCTATCGCCCTCGACGCATTCTGGTCCTGATCGTTCCAGACGTCCGCGATCTCGTTCAGCATGCGGAAGCGCTCTTCCGACTCGAGCACGTTGTCCAGGATCTGACGCCGATAGGCGACGACTTGCTTCCACTCTTTGAGCTCCGTGTAGACGGAGACCAGAGCTTCGAGCGTCGCTCGATGCGTCGGATCGACGGACAGGGCTTTTTCGAAATTGTTGATCGCTTGCTTGACCTGCCCTTGCTCGCGCTTGATACACCCCAACCGATGATAGACGTGAGCGCGTGACTCGGTCTCTTCCTCGCCGAGGGAGGTCAGCACTTTCTGGTAATTGGTAAGCGCCGCGGCCCAATCCTTCAGCCGGAAGCAGACATCCGCGAGGCCGCGTGTCGTTGACGGATCCGTGAGATCCAGCTGGTGGGCGGCAGTGTAGGCCCTCAGCGCTTTGTCGTCTTTGCCCAGCTCCGCGGCGACCCGACCCAGCTTGTTCTGCAGAGCGTGTTGTTCAACGCGATCTCGCTTGCCACTCTTGCGTACCGCCATCTCGAGAAGCGGCTCGGCACGCGTCCAGTACGCCTTTTCTACGTACTCCTCGATCAGCGGCAAGGCCGCATCTTCGTTCTCGGCATCGGACAGGTGGGCCGCCTCCCAAGCGAGAACCGCGCTGGCATGATCCCCGAGCATCTCCTCGCGTATCTTGCCCAGCTCGACGAGCAAACGGGCTCGCTGGCGTGGCGATTGGGTGTGACTTTGCTCCTGGTCCAGATAGCGAGCCGCCTTGTCGTAGTCGGTCGCATCGATAGCCATCTGACGGAGCGCGGCGAGACTGGGCAGGTGCGCCGGATCGAGATCCAGAGCCATCTCGTATCGATCCTGCCCCCCCACGCGGTCTCCCAGCTTCTCGTCGAGCGCCTTGCCGATCCGGTAGAACGCTTCGACGCGCTGCTTCGTGTCCTCGGTGAGCTCCGCCACTCGAGTCATCGACTCTATCGACAGTGCAGTCTCGCCCGCCTTGTCGTACAACTTCGCCAGTGCATCGAGGGCGACGACGTTCCGTTCGTCCAGGTGGACAATGCTCTTGTACGCGTCGATCGCACGTGCGATGTCCTCCACCTCGTCGGCATACACCTGCGCAATAGAACCATAGAGCTCGATCTTGGTGCGGCGTTCGTGAGTGGTCGCGATGTGCCGCTCACAGGCATTGACGAGGTCCAGCCATTGCCGAAGTTTGCGGTAGCTACGCTCGAGCTTGTAATACGCCTCCTCGTTGTGCGGATCGATCTCCAGGAGCTGCTCGAGGCGCTGCGCCGCGAGCTCCGCCTTGAGGAAATGCTCTTCATGGAGGGTTGCGAGGTGCATGAGCACTTCGACCTTCTCTCGCTCCGTGGTCACCACGTCCAACTGTCGTTCGAGGACCTCAACCAACTCCGCCCATTGCTCGAGCGCCTGGTGAACGCGCGCCAGCCCTCGAAGTCCGTGCAGGCTGCCCGGCTCGAGCGCGACGACCTCCCGGTAAGCCTGGGCCGCGCGAGAAGGGTCGTTCAGCGCGTTTTCGTAAAGTTGACCTATTCGGAGCTTCGTTGACGCGATCTCGGTCGCATCGCGCAACGCCGCCACCTTGCGGAGCAGCACGTCTGCGAGCTCTCGGTTTGCTCCTCTCGCGGCGTAGATGCGCTCCAGATTCTCGAGCGGCGCCATGAATGAGGGATCGACCTCGAGCGCTCGCTGGAAGTAGGCAATTGCCTGCTCCGTTTGTTGCATCTGCGCGTCCAGCACTTCGCCGAGGTCGTTCAGCACCTCCTTGCGATCGAGGTCGTTGGTCGCGACGTCGAGCGCGCGTGTGAGCGTCGACCCCATCTGCTGCCAGTTGCCAGCCTTCTTGTAGAGGCTGGCGAGCTGGCGCATAGCTCCGACGTTGAGCGGATCGAGCTGGATGATCTGCGCGTAGTAGGGCTGCGCGTACTCCGGATGACCGAGGTCGTCGCCGTACCACTTGGCTATGTGCAGGCAGAGGCGAATCTTCTCTTGGGGCTCGGTCTGCCGCTTCAGCCAGCCGTTCACCGTCTGAATGACTTCGTTCCAGCGCCCGGTGGCCTGCGCCATTCGTTCGAGGTAGCGCGCGGTATCGCGGTCGTGGAAATCAATGGCCAAGGCGTTGACCAGCGCGTCGAGAGCCTGGTTCTTGTCGTCGAGCTTCTCCTCGAACACCTTTGCAATCTTGCGCAGCAACTCGGTCCTTTGACCGCTCTCTTCGCGTGTCTCCAAACGTGCCAAATGAAGCTCGACAAGCGGCTCCCACCGCGCCGCCGCGACGTGCAGCTTCTCGAGCTCGACGTACGCTTCATCGTGAGTCGGATCGAGCTCCAGGACTCGCTCGTACGCGAGCCTCGCACCGTCAGGGTCGCCAACCAGCTCGCGCCAGAGCGCCGCCACACTGCGAAGCTCGTCGATTCGAGCACGCGGGTCCACGAGACCGGCTGCACGCTGCATCTTCACGTCAATGACGTCCGTCCACTTCTCTTCGGTGCGATAAATCGCCTCGAGGGCGTCCATCGCTTCGAAGTCAGGACCGACCTCGAGGAGCTTCCGCCATGCATCGGCGGCGTCGTACGGCTGCTGCAACACTTCGCCGTAGGTTTTGCCGATCTCGCGATAGACGTCCTTCAACTCGTCAGGGCCGAGCATGGCGCCGGCACGATCGACCAGCTGGTGAAGCGCGGCTACGAGCTCGTTGGAATCCCGCTGTCTACGTCGAATGTCAGCGATCGCTCTGAGCGAAAGCAGATTGGCGTGGTCAATCTCGAGCAGGCGGTTCCAGTCTGCGAGCGCGTCATCATCTCGACCCAGTTTTTCGCTGGCGGCTTGGGCCCTGCGAACGAGGATGCGGACTCGTTCCTCGTCGCTCGCGGCAATGTCGAATGCACGTTCGAGCATGTCCGCTTGCTTGGCCCACTGACCCAGGCGCTCGTAGAGATCGGCCAGCGCATGAATCGCCTCGGGGTCCTCCCCCCGCAGGTCGAGGACAGCCCTCCAGGTCTCTACCGCCCGCTCGGGCTGGCCAAGCTTCTCAGCGGCGAGGTGGGCGATCTTGGCGCGGATCTCCGCTTCCGCCGCGTCGCCGGAGGCGTTTTCGAGCTCCCGCCCGTAGATGGCGTCAAGCTCGGCCCATCCCTGCTGGCGCTCGTAGATGCGGCCAAGAGCCTCCATGGCCCCCGCGTGCGATTTGTCGAGCGCGTCGAAAATGCTCCTGTACGCGCGGATCGCCCCGCTGGTGTCGCCCAGGCGCGTCTCGTAGAGCTCGCCCAATCGAGCATGCAGCTCCACCAGCTCCAGCGGATCGGAGCTCGCCTTGATGCGCATTTCCAGAACGTTGGCCAGCTCCTGCCAAGACTCGATTGAAACGTAGATGCGATCCAGGTTGAGTAGCGCCTCGACATCGAGCTCGTCGACGGTCAGAACGTACTTGTAAGTCTCCTCCGCCTTTCCGATGTCCCCAAGCTCGTCTTCGAATGTACTCCCCAGCCTGCGACCAATCAGGCATTGCACGTTGGAGTCAACATGCGTTCCGAGGATGTCCGCATACGCGTTCGCGAGCAACTCCCAGCCGCCCTGAACGGCTCGGGCCAGACGGGTTGCCTCCTCGCCGGTCTTTTCGTCGAGAGGGAACTCCTTCAGCGCCCGGATCCAGACGTCTAGGGTCCTCCGGCGGTCGAGGATTTTCTCTTCCACGAGCTCCGCCAGGCGGTAGTACGCGGCGAGCCGATCTTCGGCGCCCTCGGTGTGAGAGAGCAGCGCCTCGTAGAGGCTGCCCAACTTTTCCCACTCGCTGGTCGACCGATAGTGGGGTTCGAGAATCTCACCGATCTCCGGCTGCTTCTGGCCGGACGCAAACAGTGCCTCGAGCGCCTCGAGCGTAGCCTGGTGTTCCGGTGCGGCGTTCGTGACCTCTCGGTAAGCAGCAATGGCAGCATCGAGGTTACCCAGCCGGGTTTGTTGCACTTTGCCAAGACGGTGCTTGAGCTCAAGGATTTCATCTGGCGATTCGACGATCTCGGCCTCTCGAGCGAGCACCCTTGCCAGATCGCTCCAGCGCTCGGTCTGCTCGTAAAGGCGATCGAGCGCGCGGGCGGCGCCGAGGTTGCTCGGGTCTGCGTCGGCGACTCGGCTGTAACGCGCAATCGCTCCCGGCAGGTCGTTCAGCTGTACCTCGAAAATCTGGGCGCTGCGCAACCCGAGCTCGACAACGCGCTCCTTTTCGCCGGTGCGACCGGCCGCAAGCTCCGCGTCGTAGAGCTCCGCCAGCTGCGGCCATCGGTTCACCGCCATCGCCAAGCGCTCGAGATTGGTCAGGGTTTGGTCGTTGCCGTCGTCCAAGAGGAGAGCGCGCGCGTACACGTCGAACGCGGACGCGCGATCGGCCAGCGACTCCTCGTGGAGCCTCGCCACGCGGTGCAGTAGCTCCACCTTGTGGAATGGGTCATTCGTGTTTCGTATCTGCACCTCGTGCACTCGAATCAACTTGGACCAGTTGCCGGCTGACTCGTACACGAGCTCGAGAACGGCTGCGGCCGCGAGCGGCTCCTTTTGGCCCTCCTTCAATGCCTCTAGAGCAGACAACGTCGGCTCGTGATCGGGTTGTCGATGCAAGATCTCTCGATAGAGCTCGACCGCACGACTTACGTCGTCTAGCCGTTTCTCGTAGATCTCGGCGATTCGATACTGAAAGCTGACTCCCTCGTTGGGATCGGTCGTCATCTCGCTTTCGCGAGTCAGCACCGACAAGAGCTCCGTCCAGTTCTGAGCTTGCTCATAGAGAACGTCGAGGCGAGAGAGCGCCTGCAGGTCATCTGGATCCAGCTCGAGGATCTTCGTGTACGTGTCGACAGCACGAGGAACGTCCCCGAGCTCCCGCTCGTACACGGCGCCCACCTGATAGTAGATGCCCTTTTTCTCGTGAATCCCTGCTACGAGGTCCGCCTTTCGTGCGTAAACGGCGAGCAACTCCTGCCATCGAGACAGGTCGAGGTAACGGCGTATGAGCGCATCTATCGCGCGTAGATCGTCCGCGTCGATTTCGAGCACGGCGTTGTAAGCCGCGATGGCCACTTCCGGTCGACCGAGCAGATCTTCCTCTATTGCGGCGGCCTGGAACAATGCTCCCTTTTTGTCGGCCGAGTCCTCGAGGATCTCGGCTTTGCGCTGAAGGATCGCAGCAAGATCGGCGTACCGCTCGGATGTGCGAAACAGGCGCTCCAGCGCCTCCGCCGCAGAGAGGCTCAGCGGATCCATCTCGAGCACCCTTCGATAGAGCGCTATCGCCGTATCGATGTTCGCGAGATCGTTCTCCTGGACGTGTGCGCTGGTCATGTAGAGCGCACCGGCGAGCGCCGGATCGGTTACGCCAGCCGCGACCCGTTCGAACACCTCGGCGAGGTCCGCGAAGCGACCGGTCGATCGCGCGACGCGGTCCAGCTGTTGCTGCGTCGCCTCGTTGGAGGGATCCTCTTTGAGGGCGCGGGCAATCGTGGCGAACGCCGCGCCGAGATCGGCCGCGAGGTCCTCGTAAAGCCGCGCGATATGAAGGAGCAACTCGACGCGGCGGCCGACATCCTCGCTGTGGCGCACCTGTACTTCGTGAACGCCGATCAACTTTTCCCAGTCGCCCGTCCGGCGGTACAGCGGCTCGAGCAGATCCGCGATATTCAGCTCGTAGCGGCGATCAGTCCCGAGGCGCTCGAGCGCGGCGAGTGCCTGAGCGTTGCTCGGCGCTCGGTCGAGCACCTGGCGATAACCGTCGATTGCAACGTCGACCAAACCCATCTCGGTCTCGCGTAAAGACGCGAGGCGAAGTATCAACGCGAGCTGCCGTTCTTCGGTCGCAGCGAGTGCGAGCTGGGCTTCGAGATCGTCGGCAAGCTCGCTCCACATCTTTTGTCTTGTGAAGAGCGCGTCGAGGGCCGTGAGCGCCGACTCGCTGCCCGGCTCCAATTCCAGCACCTTCTTGTATGCCGCAACCGCGTCCTCCGGACGACCGAGACGTTCGTCATAGATCTGGGCCATCGTCCCATAGAGCGCCTCCCGATCCTTCGCGCTCCCCGTCTGTTCGATGCGCCGTTCGATGACACCAATCAAGTCGTCCCAGCGCTGAGTGCGGGTAAAGAGCTTCTCCAATGCCGTGAGCGCGCCTTCGTCCGTAGGATCCAGCGCCAAAACTTTGTAGTAAGCACTCGCCGCCTGCGCGACGTCACCGAAGCGATCGTCGATTCCTGCCGTGCGAAGCAAGTACTCGCGCGCAAGGGCGGGGTCTGCGGAGCCTTCCGCGAGCTCGCCGTAAAGCGCAACGAGCTCTCGCTGCGCACCGCAACGCTCGGCGATCCGTTCGATCTCGTCGCGAGTCGCGGCGACGGAGGGATCGTCGCGCAGCGCGGACGCGAGGACCTTGAACGCGTGCGGAAAATCATTGCCGCGCTCGGCGGAGATCAGCGCCGCCTTGCGCTTGAGTGCGACACGCTTCTCGACGTCGCTCTCCCCCGCGCTCAATATTTCAAGCACGGCGCTGAGCTTCTCCCAATCGCCGCGCTCCTCGTAAATGGGTTCGAGAATGGCCGCCGTTTCTGCCCGTAGCGGTCCGCCGAGCATGCCCTCCAACGCTTGCTTTGCCCCGTCGCTTTGCGGATCGACGAACAGGATCTCGCGGTAATTCTCGAGCGCCCCCGCGGCGTCGCCGACGTGGCGCTCCAGTACCTGGCCCAGGCGGTACTTCAGGTCGATGAGCTCCGCCTCCGCGACGTCGAGCTCGATCCGACGGCGCAGGACGTCCACATACGGCTGCCATCGGCCGAGCTTTCCGTACAGCACGTCCAGCGCCGCGAGCGCCGCTGGATCGTTCGGCTCGTCATCGAGGACTTGCACATAGGTCTCGATGGCGCGCTCGACGTCCCCGAGCTCGGACTCATAGAGTTTGGCGATTTCGTGGCTGATGGCCCTTTTTTCCGGACGCCCGCGCGCGAGATCACGCTTTTTTAGGAAGATACCGAGCAGGTCGGAGTAGCGGGAGGTTTCCCGATAAAGCTTTTCCAGGGCCGATATCGTTTCGGCGTTTTCTCCGTCGGCCTCGTACGCGGCCCGGTATACGGCAAGGGCTTCGTCGATGCGCCCCAGGTGCGCAACCAGCACATGCCCCAGCCGCAGCCGCAGCATCCCCGCCGAATCGTTGCTGCCCTTCTCTTCGGAGGTGGCGATCGCCTGCCGATAAGCTGCGACGACCTCGTCCCACCGCGCCGTCGTCTTCGCGGCCCTTTCTACGTCTTCGCTTGTTCGACCATCCGTCGGAGCGAGCGCGAAGGCTGCAAGATACCGATCGAATGCCTTTTGCGGGTCCTTGATCTTGCCTTCGTAGAGAGCGGCAACTTCACGATACAGCCCGAGGGTGACGATCGGGTCTTTGACATGGAGGAGCTTGACCTCGATGGCGCTTGAGAGGGCCTTGGAGTTCCCTGCGGTCGTGTAAATCGGAATGAGCGCCTCGGCGGCTTGCAGGTTCGTGGGCTCGATCTCGAGGATCTTCTCATAGGCTCTGGCGGCACGGTCGAGCTTCTGCTTCTTGTCGGCCCAGAGCTGCGCGATCTTGAAGAGAAGTGATATTTTTGGCTGCAGGCTCGCTTCCTTTGCCTCCTGCTGTTCGAGCACGCGGATGAACTCATCCCACTTGCCGGTCTCTGCGTAAAATACTTCCAGGTCATCCCAACGCCCGAGTCCGAGGTACTTCTTCTTGAGCGCGTCTTGCGCACGCCGGTCGTTGGGGTCCAGAGCCAGCAAAGCCCGCCACGCCACCACTGCGCGTTCGTCGTCGTTCAGGCGATCGCCATAGAGAGACCCGAGCTTGGTGAGTACCTGAATCTTCGTGGCCGAATCAGACGCCGACTCCGTTTGTCGCTCAAGAACGCGCGTGAGATTTTGGAAGTCTTTCGCACGTTCGTAGAGGCCTGCTAGAGCGCCCAGCGCCTCATTGTTCGACTGGTCGTTGGTCAGCACCTCCTGCCAGAGGTCGATGCATATTTCGGGTTTCTTGACGCGCTCCGTCGCAAGCTTCGCTATCTCGAGGAACTTGGCCGCTCGCGCCGGGCCGGGTGCCATTCGCTCGGCCTCCCGCCGCTGCAAGCCAAGAAGCTTTTCCCAATCTCGGCGCTTCTCGTACATCTGCCGCAAGTAGTCGACGGCTTGGGCATTGTCTGGATCTATGACCAGGATCGCTTCGTAGGCCTTCACCGCCTCGACCTGGTTGGCAAACTTCGACACATAGAGCTCGGCCGCCTCGGCGTAGAGCCGGATCTTTTCGATGGGATCCCGGACGAGCGCCGCGAGCTGCACGAGCGTCTTGACGTACTCATTGTAACGTTTGGCGCTTTTCTGCTTCTCCGCTTGTTGTCCGAGCTCCGTGATGCGTGCCAGATCGACTACCGGCCCCTCAGGGTGGGCAGACGCTACGGCGGCAGGTGCGGGTGCCGCTTCGACCGAGGACTTCGGTGGCGCCTCGAGAACCGGGGACGCGGCGACCTCGTCGACGGCGACAGGGCTTTCAGACGCTGAGGCCGGCGGCGCCAGAGCACTTACTGGGTCTACGGACAACGCGACGCGAAACGGCTTCAAGGTCTCACCAATCTGCGCCTCGAAGGCGCGGAGCTGAGGGTGCTCGGGTGCAAGCGCGCTGAGACGCTCGAAGGAGCTGCGTGCTCGGTTCAAGTTGCCGAGGTGACGCCACGCGATGGTTCCGGCCTGCGCGAGTAGAAAGGTGGTGCTGCCATTCTCCGACCGAGTGGCAGCCTCCTCGGCGAGGATGAGCACGCGGTCCCAGTCGCCGCCTTTCCTGCCGTAAACCTCCCGCAAAAAAAAGAAGGCACCCTCGTTCCCCGGATCGAGGTTCAATGCTTCTTCGAGGAAGCGCGTTCCGACCTCTACGTTTTGGTGACGCAACACCCAGCGAGTGCCGAACGCGAGCGCCAACCGTGCGCGGGCGATCCGGTTCGTCACTGCGGCAAGCGCGTGGTGCTGCGCTGACTCCAGCGCGTCGGTTCGACCCTGTTCGGCCAGTAGGCCCTCGTAAACGGCCGCGATCTGACGGTCACCGGGATTGATCGCATACGCGCGGGCCAACGTTGCTTCGGCGTCTTCGGGCGCGAAGCGGCGCAGAATCCGGGAGGCGCGCAGAAGCAGGCGGGCCCGTGCCGAAGGTTCGTCCACCTCGTCGACGCTGCGCAGCAGTCCCGCCAGGTGCTCTTGCCAGCTCGTGGCTTGCAGCTGCACGTCGCTCAGGCAATCGCTTGCGGCAGCGCTCTTGCCAGCGGTCATGCCGAGGCTCCTGGCGTAGCTGGCTGCCGCCTTCTCCCATTCACGCTGATCGCAGAGCACGTCCCCAAGCTCGACGAGGAGAGCGCCGCCCTTAGATCCCTCGGCGCCCGCCTTCAGCTCGAGCTCGAGCAGCTTCTGGACCATGTTCAGTTTTCCGAGGTCCCAGTAAACGCTACGCGCTGCTTCGAGACTCTCGGTGAGGGACGGATTGAGCTTGTACGCGTCCTGAAAATGCTTCAACGCCTTTACGCCGGCGAGAAACTTCGTCTCCAGGACCCGCCCGAGCCTCAAATGAAAACGGGCCTTGATTGTGTCGTCCGCAGGCGACCCGATCCCCTTCTCGAGCTCCTCAACGAGAGTCTGCCAGTCGCGGACGTTTTCCAGATACGAAAGACGCTCCTCTAGCTCCATCGATCGCCTCGGTTCATTCGGCCGCTCAAAGAGAAGACAGCGCGGGGGGCGCGCTTCATGTCGCAAGTGCCGCTCGCGCGTTCGCGCTCCCCCCGTCGTGGGATGGGGAGATACGCAAGGCAAACGGTATCAGAGCGCGGCCTGGATTGGACAGCCTTCGTGGGCCAATCAGGCCAAGGAGCATGCCATATGACGCCACGACCTCCGCTGAGGCTCAGCTCGCGGCCGACACGAGGTTAGACACCCAGACTGACCCCTGGACACACACGAGTCGGCAGGCGTGGTCGCAGCGCGGGCGGCGGGGCTGAGCTCGCCCGAAAAGCTCAGCGGCTATTGCAGCGAGCCGCCCATTCGCCGCACGATCTCCTGCGACTGAGCACATTGGTCGCCGAACTTGACGGCGAGGGCACCCTTGCAAGTCACCTTCCAAAAGGACTGGAGCTGCTGGATCGCCTCGTTCTTCTTGGGCGGGTTCAGCTCAGCGTAGGCAGCCCCAAGGTAGAAGAAGGCCTCCTTGTGATCGTTGCATTTGTTGCTGTCGCAAGCCTTTTTGGCCGCCTCGTACTCGGCCGCAGCCGTCGAGAAATCGCCCTTCATTTCGTAGACGTCGCCCAGGAGCGCGTGCAGATTAAAGAGGTGCTTGTCGTCCGCCTTGGCGAACGACAGCCCCTCTTTCAGCACCTTTTCTGCCTGATCGAAGAACGAAAGTCGGCGGTATGTGTCCGCAAGCGTGACGTAGTACTGGGTCTGGTTGGGCTGTGCCTCCAACCCTTTGGTCCAGTTCTGAAGGGCGGCTGCTTCGTCGTCGAGATGGAGCAGGACCCACGCCAGCTCGCCGTAGGCCTCCCCATAGTTGGGATCGAGCTGAATGGCGGTCTGGAAGGGAGTCTTGGCGTCGGCCCACGGTCCTGCGCCCTTTTCCGCGAGCTGCTCGAGGGCGTAGCCCTGCCTGAAGTAATAATCGGCGTGGGCCTTTTTCTTCTCGGTCCGCTCGGCGGCTTCTTCGGCTTTGGAGCACGCCGATGCCATCTTCTGCCAGTCCTCTTTCTTCTCGTAAGCCAGCACGAGTTTCCACCAGATCCGTGAATTATCGGGATCGAGCGAGGTCGCCTGCTCATACTTGGAAATGGCCTCGTCGACGTTTACGTTCTTGGCTTGATCGCCTTCGTTCGCGAGATTGACCGCTTCGATGTTGTTGCGGCTACACGCGGTTTCGGCGGATGCCGTCGCGACCAGGAAGGCGACGAGAAGAAGGGGTTTGGCGTTGTTCGCGCTCATCTCGGCGGGCAGCTTACGAGAAGCACGCGCGCGGCGTCTACTAGTCCTAGACACAAAAGCGAAACGCGACCGGCGGTGATGCCGGTCGCGCTTTTTCGCCGTGCCCGGAGGCGATAGACGTCAATCGCCGGGGCTGAACATGACCGGGTATACGACGGTCACCATGCCACCCTCCGGCTGCGGGAACGACAGGTTGCCGAACCCTCGGACGACGCACTGCACGACCGTCTGATCCGGAAGGTCGCTGCCTCCGTCTGCGGTCATGGCGACTGCGCCACTTCGGTCGATTACAAATTTGACCGTGACTCGACCTTGAAGATTCGGATTGTTCCGCATGCCATTTTCATAGCAAAGGCGGAACCTTCCGAAGTTTTGACGCACGATGCGCTGGATGACCTCGGGTGGCAGTCGACCATTGACGCTCGTTGCGCCCTCCCGAATGCGCGGAGCCTTCACCTGGTGACCGCCACCGAGACGGCCGCGCCCACTGCCGATGCCCTGACCCGTACCGGTGCCTGCGCCGTGACCAAGACCACCGAAATTGCCCAGACCAATGCCTTCGCCGCGGCCGCCTCCACCTTCACCGACGCCAGACAAGCCGAGACCCCCAGCGCCGAACGAATCCCCGATCGTGTCCCCGAACATATTGCCGCGAGCGCTCTTCTCGTCTTGCCCTGATGACTCTTCACGGCCCCAGGGAGCCGTCGGCGCGTTGGGATCTCCGCCGCCCATGGTCGAGATGAGGCCAATCATTCCGAACTGCGCTGCTTCCTGCAGTGCGGCCTGCTTCGCCAAGTGCGGGTCCGGGTTGTCTTTGGGGCCCTGAACACCGTATTTGTGGCCGGTGTCCTTGGTGTTGGGGTTACCCATCGACCCCTCTTCGCCCTTTGCGCGAGTGCCGGTGCCTCCCTCCTTCTGGTCCGGGTTCGTCTCCGTCACCTCTGGCGTGTCGCGCTGCTCCTGCTCGCGCTCCGCGGCTGCATTCAGCAGCTTCTGCATCATGAGGATTTGATCGCGGTCGATAGCCTCGCTGTCGTCACCGCTCATTCTGGGCATAAAGAATGCGAAGACAGCGACGAGCCCCATGTGGAGGAGGAACGAAAGACCCGTGTAAAGGAACGCTGCCGGCTCGGAGGACAGGCCCACCGGCAAGCGCTTGCCTGCATTGACGGCGCTCACCTGAAAAACGAGCGAGCTGCCCTCGAGCTCCATTCGCGCCTTCGCACCCGGCGGAAGCTCGTATTCATACGCGCCGCTCATCTCCGAAGACGGGCGGGCACGCCCAGTCGACACGAGATCCGAAAAGCTGACCTTCCCCTGTCCCGGAATGTCGACATAGCCG
>JALYHV010000002.1 GCA_030776205.1 Myxococcota bacterium
CAGCAAGCGCGCGGCGCGCACCAACAGCTCCGCCCGCGCCTCCGGCGTAGGCGCCTGAGCCGCTAACGCCTCGATGGCCGCGAGTGCTGCGGTTGCGTCCCCGGCAAGCTCACGCAGCCGCGCCACGGCTTCCAACGCGCCGGGATGGGTCGGTTGGGCCGCGAGCACCTCCTCGTAGACGCGCGCCGCGCGGTCGGGTGAGCCGATGTTCTCGCCCAGAGTGCGCGCGCGTTGCATCATCAGGTCGATGCGCCGAGCGTCGTCCGTCACCAGCGCGGCGTGCCTATCGTAGAGCCTTTCGAGCTGCTCCCATTCCCCGAGTGCCCGATAGTGACGCGGAAGTGCGCTCAACGCCGCGTCGTTGCTCGGATCAATCGCGAGCAGGCATTCGAGGGAATCAGCGGCGCGCGCATGGTCGAGGAACTCCTCGTCGTAGAGTGTCGCCATGCGTTCGTACAGGTTGATCTTCTGCCGCGGGGTAGCGGCAATAGCCACCTGCAACTCGAGGTTCGCGAGGAGCTCGCGGTACTTGCCAGTCCGGCCGTAGATGCGCTCCAGGCCCTTCAGCGCATGCAGATCATGCGGATTCAGCTCGAGCACGGCCCGGTAGTGACGCGTCGCCTCGGTCAAATCTTCGATGTCGTCTTCGTAGACGCGCGCAAGCTTGAGCAGGGTTTCGACTTTCTCTTCGCCGCGGCGCGACTCCGCTCGTCGCTCCAGTATCGCGACGAGGGCGTCGAAATCGCCGGTGCGCTGCGCGATGCGCACCATCCCGTCTGCGGCCTTGGCGTGCCCCGGATCTTCGGCAAGCACGCGCGCGTACATCTCCTTTGCGTGTGCCGCGTCGTTCAGCTTCTGCTCGTAGACCTCGCCCGCCTCCGCGCGCAGGTCGCGTGCTCGAGGGAGGCCTCCGAACGCGTTGGCGCGTGCTACGAGGACACCAACGAGTTCCGGCCACTGCTGCGCCTTCTTGTAGATGCTCGCCAGCCCTTCGTGCGCCTCCTCGTTGGCGGGATCGCTGGCGAGAATCTGCTTGAATGCCAGCAGCCCGAGGTCGGCCCGCCCGACCTTCTCGTCGTACCAGCGACCGGCGTGGCCAAGCAGTTGGCTTTGTTCGGTGGACGACAGCGCGTCCCCCCGCGCGGACTCGCTGACTGCCGAGAGCACGTCGTTCCAGAGCTGCAGCTTTCCCGACGCGAGCCGCTCGATCTGGTCGGCGTACTCGCGTACGGACGGGGTCTCGCAGAGCGCGCGCGTGTAGGCGAGGACACCCTGCTCGGCGTCATCGAGCTCGCTCGCGCACAGCCGACCAATCTCGGCAAAAAGAAGGGCGCGCTCCTCGCCATGAGGGGCCTCCTCGCTCCGGCTCATGAGCGACTCGACGACCTCCGCGTATTTTCCGAGCGATTTTCGGACTTCGTCCAGGGCCGTTCGCGCGACGTCGTCGCTCGGGTCGCACTGCACGATCGCCTCGTACACGCGCTCAGCTGCCGTTTTATCGTGGAGGCTCGCCTCGAACACGCGCGCCGCCCGAAAGAGCAGGGACTTCTTAACGTTCAGGGCTTCTTCGGCGTACACCTCGACCCCGTCCGAAGGCTCCGCCTCGATGGCGCCGGCCGCTATCTCGAAGGCATCCGCCACGCGCGCGGCGTCGGCGCCGTCGCCCACCGCCTGCTCGAGCCCAATGGCCGCGTCGGCATCATGAGGAGCAGAGACGAGCCGATCGACGAGCTCGGTAAGCGTCTCTTCGGGGAACCGCCCGCTCCCACCGCGAGCGCCGGCGCCTCGCGCGAGCCCCGCGAGCGCATCGAGCAAAGCCGACGCGTTCTTGGGCCGCTTCTTCGGCTCCTTGGCGAGGAGCGACAGAACGAAGTCGTCGACGTCGCGGCTGATCCAACCCGCCGGCGCAATCGAGCTGGGGGGCTCCGGCACCTTCTGCAGGTGCGCAAAGGCGGCTTCGGTAGCCGTATCGAAAGAAAAGACGGGCTTGCCGGACAAGAGCTCGTACAGCAACGCGCCGAACGCGTACACGTCGCTCGCAAAGTCTGCCCGCTGACCGCGCACCTGCTCGGGAGCGATCGTCTTGGGCGAGCCATAGACCACGAGCACGCTGGTATGACCGTTTCCTCCCGTCGCTTGGTAGCGCAGCCGATCGGTGCCGAAGTCCAGCAGCGTGACGTCAAAGGAGCCGCCAGCGGGCGCGCCATCATCAAGAAGTCCGGTCCCGCGACGAACGAGGATGTTCTCCATCTTCAGCGCACCATGGGCCATACGCGCCTCATGAAGCGCCATGAGAGGCTCGAGGATCCCAATCAGGACGGGTTTCAGCTCCTCGATGCGGGCCGGACCGGTGCGCGCAAACCGAGCGCTCAGAGGCTCGGCGTCGACGCCGCCCTGGAGGTAGCTGACCCAGACCTGCCCTGCGCTTTCTCCCGCCTCGATGCCCTTTGGCAGGCCTTGATGGCCCAAAGTCGAGACCATCCGAGTGGCGGTCAAAAAGCGTTGCACAGCGCCCTTGTCCCTTATGGCGGCGCGCCGCAGGACTTTGACCACCCGATCTTCATCGTCGCGCTTCGCCTCGTACACGACCGAGAGCTCCCCCTGTCCAAGCCTCCGACCGATCGCGAACGGCCCGACGCGACCACCTGGCGCGTCGGCCGCGTCGCCGAGAAGGCCCGCCGTGTCGCGGACACGGGGATCGACGCCGGGCCGAGATACGAGGATGACATCGACCAGTGCGTCTATCCGATCGGCGTCAATGCAGCGCTCGGTGAGCGCCTTCGCGAAGCTCGCTTTGGCGGTCGCGCCGCCCACATCGTGCGGATCGAGCCCGAGCAAGCGCTCGCTTATCGAGGTCATCTCATCCAGCGAGAACAGCCGCTCGAGCTCCGTCCGGAGAATATCGATCGTCGGATTCATGGCTGATACCTGCAGCTCCGCGGTGGTCGGGATGGTACCGAAGGTTTGAAGAGGGGATCCACCCTCACAAGTGGCAGCTTACGCCACCTTTCGCCCGCCGGGGACGCAGGGGAGACACTACGAACGCACGGTGAAGAGACCGGGGCTCTGCGGAGAAACCGTTTCCTCGCGGTCCAGCCGGTGCGCGGAGGCGCGACCAATCGAAATGCGGAAAGGGCGGCTCGCCCCCTCAGTGTGCGGTGCGCTCGCGCGAAATGCCCGGATGCGTCGGCTCGCCAGGCTCATGGCGAGGGTTTTCGGTTTGGTAGCTGCCGTCGCCCCCCTCGAACGACAAGAGCAAGTCGCGGTCATAAATGAACTGATCGCGCGAGTCGTACGGGACGGCGTGCATCCCGGTGTCCATACGGATCGCGTCACATGGGCAGGCCTCGACGCAATATCCGCAAAAGATGCAACGAAGCTCGTCGATCACGAACTTCACGGGGAAACGCTCGTACCCCCGCCTCTTGTCGCCCTCCGGGTACTCGCCGGCCTCGATGTAAATGCACTGCGCCGGACAGGCGGTAGAGCAGCAAAGGCATGCGACACACCGCATGCTTCCGTCGAAACGAGTGGTCAGTCGGTGAACGCCGCGGAAACGTTCCGGGTACGGCCGCTTCTGCTCCGGGTACGAAATGGTCGTTACTCCGTCGTCGAACCGGTCGAGGACGGGATCGGGCCGGTTGCCTCGAACCATCTCGCGGGTGTTCTCGAAAAAATGTTTCATGGAGACGCCGACACCACGAAACACCTCGGGCAAGTAGCTCTGAACGCGGAACTCGTGCGCCGTGTAGCCGACCGGCCTTGCGTTGGTGGGTGACGGTGGCTTTTTGGGAAAAGTGGCGGTGGCCAAGACGACCTCATGGGAACTTTGCAGAAACTGCTTCACGCCTGCATGGGCGCCGACTTCGTGCCACCAAGCTTTGCCGCAGCCTCTGCGGAGGAGCCGAGCAGCGTGCGCTGGTGCTTTCGTACCCTGAAAAGATGGATCACCAACGTAGCCCAAAGCGCGGCCGCACCGATCGCGACGAGCGCCTGCGTGACGTCGGCCAGAGACTTCAAAGCGCCGCTCGCACGCGCGCCAACGCCGTCCAGCGCAAGCCACACCACACCCGTGGCGAAAATGTTTGCGAGCGACGCCGGCAGGAGGACGCGCCACCCCAGCTTCATCAGCTGGTCATACCGGAAGCGCGGGAGGGTCCAACGGACGAACACCTGCAGCCAGCACACGACCAGCACCTTGCCAAAAAAGGCGACCACGCCGAGCAGTACCATCCACAAGTGCGGGACGAGGGCGTGAACGAGCTGCACGCTCCCGAGCTCAATCGTCAGCCCATCGCGGTGAAAAAACGGGAGCGCCCAGCCGCCAAGGAAGATGGTCACGAGCAACATCGACCCCGTGACGACCTCCGCATACTCGGCGAAATAGAACATTCCGAATTTCATTCCTGCGTATTCGGTGAAATACCCGGAGACGAGCTCACTCTCCGCCTCGGGAAGATCGAAGGGAATGCGCTTGTTCTCAGCAACCGACGCAGCAAAGAAGAGGAAAAACGCGAGCGGCTGCACGAATATTCCCCAGGCGTGCGCCTCCTGCCAACGGACCATGTCGTCGAGACGCACGGTGCCGTAGATCATCATTGCGCCAATCAGCGACATTCCGAGGGTGACCTCGTATGAAACCATTTGGCTGGCCGCCCGCAGCGCGCCCATCAAGCTGAATTTGTTGTCGCTTGACCAGCCAGCAATCGCCGCGGCAATGATCCCCTGCCCCGACATGGCAAAGACGTAGAGCACCCCCGCGCTGAGCGGCGCGATGACCAAATCGATCGGATAGATGCCGTTCCTCGCGTCCGCCGAGCAGACGCCCCAGCGCTGAACGGCAGGGCCCGCAAACGGGTTTGGCCAGTTGAGGCGAAACTGGTGCGGACAGATGGTGTCACCGAAGGGAATCACCGCGACCAGCGTGAACACCATACCCATCGCCATCATCGGCGCGAGCACGAAGAGGAGCTTGTCGGCCCTCGGCGGCATGAAGTCTTCTTTGGTGAAAAACTTCAGTCCATCGGCCAGCGGATGGAGGAGCCCCGCGAGACGAATTTCCTTGCCGAAAACTTTTATCACGGCTCGGTTCGGCCCGATTCGATCTTGAATCATCGAGCTTTGGCGCCGGTCGGCCCAGGTGAGAATGGCGGCCAAGTTCAGGACGAACCCGACCATGATTAGAACCTTGACCAGCGCCATGACGAGCTGCGTGACGGTCATCGTATCACTCCGCCGGTGGAGCCGCCGGAGAGGCGGCGATGGGCACGTCTGCCGCCGCGCTCCCTATCAGCTGGGCGCGAATCTCTTTGAGCTTTGCCCAAGAAGGCTGGTAGCCGAGTGCGACCGCCAGGTCGGCCAGCTGCTGCCAGGCGGGCCTGCTGGCGCCCTGCGGTTCAAGCGCCTTTTCACTCATTTGCCGCATGCCCTTTGCGTTCACGTAAGTCCCGGAGTGCTCCGCCCACGACGTCGCAGGGACCACAATCTCGGCGTGCTTTGTGATGGGGCCTTCATGCGCGGCGATTGCCACCACGGCCACGGCGCGCAGCGGAAGCGCGTCGACGGGCGCCGCACTGCCCAGGGCAATCAAGTGAGTGATTCGCCCAGCGGTCACTTCGTCGAGAAGCGCCTGAAACGGTTTGGCAGTCGGTACGAGCTGGCGGACGCCGCTGGTGTTGGAGTTCTTGTCACGATGAATGAGAATATCGTCTTGGTAGCCCTCCGGGTGACCGGCCATGTAAACGGCCCGACTGCCCAGCAGAACGACCCCGAGCTCGCGCAATGCCCAATTGTCTTCCAGCGAGTGAGTGGCACTCAGTACTATCGCTATGGCATTCGGCGGGACACCCGCGAAGCGATTCTTGGCTGCATCGAGCGCCTTACTCGTCGATGACGTGACCCCGCCGACGCGCGCGTCGAGGATGCGTCCCACGTGCGCCGCCTTGTACGAGAGCATGCCCTCGTCGCACATCCAGAATTGGTTGACCTTCTCGTTATCGCGCGGTCGGTAGCGATGGGCCTTGTTGTAACGCGGGTCATAGTCGAGGTGGGCATTGCAACCGGTCGCGCATCCCTGGCAGATGGCGGGCCTCGTGCGAAGAAACCATACGCGCGCCTTGAACCGGAAGTCCTTCGTGGTCAGCGCGCCAACAGGGCACACGTGCTCGGTCATGAAGGTGTAATGCCCGTCCAGCCGCCGCCCCGGCGCCACCACGATCTCATTCAAATTTCCGCGCTCGCGCATATCGAGCACCGGATCCTTGGCCACCTCGGCCATGAATCGAATGCATCGCGTACACATGACGCAGCGCTCGCCATCGTAGACGATGGTCGGCCCGAACTCGACGGCCTTGGGCTTGTGCACGGGCTCGTCGCGCATCCGCTTCTGATAGCGTCCGTAGTCGAGCCAGTAGTCCTGGAGCTTGCACTCACCCGATTGGTCGCAGATAGGGCAGTCCACCGGGTGGTTGAGGAGCAGGAACTCCTGAACGTCGCGGCGCGCCTTGGCCACGTGCTCGCTACTGTCGCCCAGCACCTCCATGCCCTCGGAGGCTGCCGTGTAACAGGCGGGCTGGAGCTTCGGCTTCTGGCGCGACCGATAGTCGCCCGTGGCGGGATCCCACTCGAGGATGTCCAGTGTCAAAGGACGTTGCCCTGGCTTGGGCTGAATCTCCACGAGGCACATGCGGCAGTTGGCGGGAGAGGAAAGCCCAGGATGCCAGCAATAGTGCGGAATTTGGACGCCCTGCCGCCACGCGGCCTTGATAATCGTCTCGCCAGGCTCGAAAGGAATCTGCCTGCCGTCGAGTTTGAAGGTCGGCATCGGGTCAATGATCCTGAGGACAGGAAGTTCTCGGAGTGGGGATGCTCGACGGGAGCCACCGCGCTCCCGCCAGGAGAATTAATGATCGCACTCGCCGCCGATCATGTTCAGCGAGCCAAAGGTCGGCACGATGTCGCTCAGCATTCGACCCTCGAGGAGCTTCTTCAGGCCGCCGGTGATCAGGAAGCAGGGGGGGCGAATGCGAACACGATACGGCGTACCGCTTCCATCTGACACCAGGTAATAACCGAGCTCCCCGTTGCCTCCCTCCGTGTACGAGTAGACCTCGCCCTCCGGGATCTTGGCGCCTTCCATGATGAGCTTGAAATGCTGAATGGTGGCTTCGATGGTCGTGTACACCGCGCTCTTTTCGGGAAGCATGACGCGCGGATCGTCGCAATTCACCGGGCCAGTGTCTGGCATACGCGCGAGAGACTGTTCGATGATCCGCATGCTCTGGCGGATTTCCCCGAGACGCACGAGGAAGCGGTCCAACGTGTCCCCGCGCGTCCCCACCGGCACGTCAAACTCAACCTCGTCGTAACGGAGATACGGGTGCGCCTTGCGGATGTCGTAAGAAACGCCTGTCGCGCGGAGGCAAGGCCCCGTCCAGCCGAGGGCGATGGCATCCGGACCGCTGATGCTCCCCACGTTCTCCAGGCGATCGATGAAGATGCGATTCTTGAGCAGCATCTTCTCGCCCTCTTCGACGAGATGAAGAATCTTTGGCAGTGCTGCTCCGCACAGCCCCTTGAAATCCGGGGTCGGAGGTTTGGCCATTCCACCGATGCGACCGAACGAGTGCGTCAACCGCGCGCCGGTCTCCTCTTCGAGGATGTCCCAGACCATTTCGCGGGCCTTGACGAACCATAAGAATGGCGTGAACGCACCAAGCTCCATCGCCATGGCCCCGTCGCACGTCAGGTGATCGCTGATGCGCGCCAGCTCACCGAGGATCATCCGGTACCATTGGCATCGCTCGGGCACGACGAGCCCGGCGAGCTTCTCGACGGCAAGCGCATAGCCGACGTTGTTCAACATCGGCGATACGTAATTCAGCCTATCTACGTAGGGAAAGACCTGCGCCCACGTTCCGCGCTCGCACATCTTCTCGAAACCACGATGCAGGTAACCAACCTGCACGTCGGCCTTCACCATGGTCTCCCCTGACAGCTCCAGCACAATTCGGACGGTGCCGTGCATCGCGGGATGCGACGGCCCGAGGTTCAGGTGCATCGGCTCCGCGGGCAACTCGAGCTCGCCCTCTTCGAGATCGAGGTCCAAGGATTCCATCGTTCAATTTTCCTTCACGTTGGTCGCAAGAGGAGGCCCGGACCCTCGGCCGAACGGCATCCCCTCTTCGGGCCCGAACGGCTCGATCTTGTGGAGCGGAAGGCCGGCTTCTTCTTCGGTGCGGTATTCCACGAGCGGTTGCGTGAGGTCGGCCGGGTAGGTCCGCTGTAACGGGTGCCCTTTGAACTCCGGGTACATCAGGATCCGCCGAAGATCGGGGTGGCCGCGAAAGCGCACGCCGCTCATGTCGAAGACCTCACGCTCCAGCCAGTCCATGCCTGGCCAGATCGTGGTCACGCTATCGATCTCCGCGCCTTCCATGTCCTCGTCACCGACGCGCGCTTTGAGGCGCACGCGGTGGCGCTTCGAGATGGAGTAGAGATGCAGAACGACTTCCATCCTGCCGTCGCCAGCGCCGCCCGTCTTTCCCCGGTCGGGGTAGTCGACGCCGCAGAGGTCGATGGGCATGTCGAAGTCGAGATCCGGCTCGTCGCGCAAAAAGCCGCACATGGCACGCCACTGGCTGGGGTCCACCAGGGCCGTGTCATCTCCGAATCGCGAGTGCGTCTCCAGGATCGCTCCCGCAAACCGCTCCCTGAGCTTGTCGAGGACGAACTGGCTCATTTCGCGAGCCCTGCGTGACGCCTCGCGGCTGCCTCCCGGTCCTCGAGGCTGGGCAAAAGCTGCTGCGGATCCGTCGCAGAGCGACGCAGCTGCACGAGGTCTCCTACCGCCTGAACGGGATCAGTGCGGGGCTTTACGATGCCCGGGCGGCGTTCGTTCCGAGCAATGCGATCCTGGAGGAGCATCAGCCCATCGAGCACTGCCTCGGGCCGAGGTGGACACCCCGGGATGTACACGTCAGTGGGGATGATTTTGTCGATGCCCGGAATCGTGGTGTAGTTGTCGTAAAATCCGCCGCTACTAGCGCACGTGCCGAAGGCGAGCACGTACTTAGGATCCATCATCTGCTCGTAGATGCGAATGAGGACCGGTGCCTGGCGTTGGCTGATGGTTCCCACCACCCAAAGGAGATCGCTCTGTCTCGGCGAAAAGCGCGGCGCCTCGGCCCCGAAGCGGGCGAGGTCGAATCGGGGGCTCGTCAACGCCATGAATTCCATGCCGCAGCACGCGGTGACGAACGGGTACGCAAAGAGCGAGTACTTGCGCGCCCAGCCGAGCAACGCATCGACCCTCGTGGTCGCGAAGCCGTGCTCGTTGCCGTCGAGAACGAGCGATCGCGTCGGGCTCATGTTTCCCATTCGAGCGCTCCCTTTTTCCAGGCGTAGATTAGTGCGACCAGGATGATGGCTAAAAACGCAAGCATCTCGCTGAGTCCCAGCCATCCGAGATGGCGGAAGTGGATCGCCCACGGATAAACGAACACCGACTCGATATCGAACACGACGAAGAGGATCGCCGTCAGGTAAAACTTGACGGAAAGCTTCAAGTCGCGGCCTCCGGTGCTCTCGCTGCCGCACTCGAACGGCGCGTTCTTGCCGGGGCTAGGGGTCTTGTGACGACCGAGGAACGTCGCCGCACCCCAAAATGTGGCGGCGATCAACCCCGCGACGGTGAGGAGCAGAAACATGGGCGCGTAGATGGCGATCATGACGAGGGGGGGGCCGGAGCTCCGTTCGCGGCGTGTCGACGCGAGCTCGCGCGGGCCAAATCCGCGGTTTTTTTAGTCCTCGGCGAGTAGTGTGTCAACGAGCGTGGCGGCCGGCTTCGCTGCTACAGTGCTTCAGTCACTCAAAGTTGCAGCTTTCCAGCCGGTCAGCGGGAGACCGAGCGCGCTCTCGATGCGATGGAGATCGTCGAGGACCTCCTCCTCGCCGACCCCGGCCTTGACGGCCTCACGCATGCACGCGTAGGCAGCCACCCATTTCTTACGCATGAGGAAAGCGCGAGAGAGAGACGGCATTACCTCGGCGGGGGAGCCGCCGAAGGCCAGCGCGCGCCGGAACGCGCCGATCGCCTCGCCCGGTCTGCCGTTCTCGAGCAATGCCTCGCCGAGCCGTCCGAAGAGGTCCGCGGCCGCGACGCCCTCCTGCGCATACTGGATTCCGATACGGAAGACCTCCTCGGCCTGGTCGATCTCGCCGATGTGTACGCATGCGCTTCCAAGCAGACCCAGGCCCTTGGCTATCATCGTGCGCGCCTCGGGTGTAAGGAGCTGCCCCTCCGGCGTACGCAGGTAGATAGCGAGCGGCGCCGGCCAGCTGCCCAGCAGCTGAACGACTTTCGCCCACTCGCCGCTGTGCGAGGCAGCCTCGGCCTCCATGACCTTCGACAGGTCAATCGCGCTCCGCGAGCCCGTGGCGACGCGCTCGAGCTCTTCGCGAACCAGTGCACGAATGCGAAAGCGGAACGCCTCGAGCTCATGGAGCTCTTCGACACCGTCGTGCAGCACGATTAGCTGGCAGCCAAGCCCGCTGATCAGCAGGAGCTTGCGCAGCGAGTAGCCGTAGAGCGGAGCAAGAAGCAGATAGCGGACCCCAACGAAAAGTTGGATCGCCTCAATTTCCGTCTCGCGTGCTGGTTCAGGAGCAGGCCGGTCGTCTTCGACGAGAAGGGCGCCGACGAGCCGACGCCGGAAATCTGCGAGCGTGAGACGCTGTGAATCGAGCTCGTCGCCATCGGGGACGCCAACCACGAAGTCGACGAGCGAAAGATCGGGATTGCGTCGGTCGACGGTGAGCGCCGTAATCCGCGCGCCGACGATGACGGAGAAGGCGAAGAACCGCTCGCCGACAATCTCGCAGAGCGCCTGGAAGCTGCCGATTCCCTCCCCAATACGCGCAAACCAGCCGTCAGTCCGGACGGCCTCGAGGTCAAAGCTGCGCTGCTGTGTCTCGCTCATACTTCCGGCGCGCCCGATCATACCAGAGCTGCTTCGCTTAGCGGCCCTCGCTTGTGCCGTCAGTGGGTCTCTTGGCGCGCCGGCGCCAGTGCGCGCACACGGGCATCACGCCACACCCAGCGCACCGCTTGGCATCGCGCCTCGATGGGCAGCGCTGCAGCATCCCCATATGGCAGAGTGAAAAGTCGTACTTGACGGGATCGGTAGGGTCGAAGCGGGCGAGCGCTCGCGTGATGTCCTCTGCGGCCTCCCAGGAAGGGAGTCGGCGCTTCGTGAAGCCGAGGTTGCGCCCCAGCTTGTGGATGTGCACGTCTACGGGAACCAGCAGCTTCGCAGGATCTACCGCCCAAAGTCCGAGATCCACCCCGTCGGCGCGACGCACCATCCATCGCAGAAAGAGGAGGAGGCGCTTGCAGCCGCTCGGACCGCGTGGATTGGGCAGGAGGTGCGCCGGGCCGCGGCGGACGGCGTTGCCATGGAGCCGCCCCGCAACGCGAATGGCGTCGCACCACGCCGCGAGCGCCTCGCGCAGCGACCCGGTAC
>JALYHV010000003.1 GCA_030776205.1 Myxococcota bacterium
GGGAAGATCAGCGTGCGAGCACCAGCGGGGGATGGATTGGCCGCTGACAACCTCCGGGTGCCGGCGGAAACTGACGCTGCCAACCGTTGGTTGCGGGCGAATCACTGGGCCGCCGGGGGTCGCGCACAGCCAATCGAAGTGCGCACACGCACAGGCTTTAGCCAATAGGGTCGGACGCTTGTACCACACCGACGCCGCGTTCCAGAGCCGGCACTCGAGCCAAGCGTTGGCGCCCGTCGGACGGTAGCGTTGCCTGCTCGCCCTGTCCGACCCCAAACGCAGCCCCTCGCGTCTTGTGGCGTGGCCGACAACCGCGTCGTGGCGTCACCATCAGCCCGCCCCACCAGCCGCCGGAACGAAGCGCCCCGTGTTGGAAGGCAGGGCAACGACAGGGCAATTGAGCAGCCTCCCGTCGCGGTAATTCACGATGTGGTTTCGCAAGCAACGCGAGCGGCCTGTTCGTCGTCACCGCATTGCGGGACGCGGAGAGACCGTGCAGGCGCTCATTTCCCTCGAAATGGGCTTTCGAAGCGCCACATCCATCGGCTCGAATGAGTGCATACGACCCTTCGTGGGCAGTTGGTACGATACGTGTAGTAGGTACGGGCACAATGGCTTACCCAGACTAGTCCTTCGCGCGTCGGGACGGTCGAGCCAAGGGCGATCGGGGAAAGCCTCGATGGCCGTCTGGAAAAGGGCCTTATGAAAAGGACGACGAACAACACAACCAACGACAATGAAAGAATAAAGAAGCCAATGATAAGAAGTATTTTGGGACACAGTTCACACGAAAAACGTACCCATTGGACGAACGACATGAACGCGACGACCCGAAAGTTGCTGGTGCACGTCTCGACGCTTTTGATCGGGATCACCCTGGTCGCGGCGTTCCCCGGCTGCTCTGCCGCGGTGGGGAGCAGCGATTCGCCACAGGGTTTTGGGCAAACTGAGGATGCCGGGCAAACCGAGAATGCCGGGCAAACCGAGGATGCCGGGCAAACCGCGGAGCCGGTGGGTCAGACGGCGGAGGCCCTGGTCAACAGTGTACCCGGCTCTCGCCCATCCACCACGAACGACGCGATCAACTTCTGGGCGAGCCATGCTTGGCCCAACTATGGATATGGGGGACAGTGGACCGCAATCCCCTATTACAGATGGGTGTATCCTTGGATCTGCGGCGCGGTCCCAAGCCTCAACAGCCATTGCACCCCGTACCAGGTTCTAGACCATACCGACTATATCTTCGGTGGGGGAACGTTCGGGGATCGGGGCAACCAGCTGAGAAATTTCCTGCGAGGGCTCCATTACCACGGTAATGGCCCTTTCACGTTCACCGAGTACGACATCACGTTCTATCCTCATCGGTCGCCGCGGAACGCCGAGCGGATCGTCCGCTGCAACGAGACCGGCACGATCTTCTACACCAGCGACCACTACGCCAATTTCACCATGATATCAACGTGAGGTCGCACGAGCGCTCGGCAGCGAGGGCATGAAATGGGCGCAGCGAGTCTGCGGATCGCCGGCATCGAGAGGCGAGCCGTTGGTTCGCTGCGCCTACGCTTTATCTTCGCGCACCTGTAATGCGCTGGTCGAGCCAGTGACGCGAAGGGATCCAGCCTGGGGTCCCGGGTGTCCTACGCGGCGTGATACAAGTTGGTCCGGCTCCTCGTGAAGACGCTTGCCCTGATTGTGAGGTGATCGACGATGAAAGCGTGGCTCGTGCTCACCGACACCGAGGAGCGCGCCGTCTGGGAGCGCTTCCGCCGGGAGTTCGCCTTCCGTCCGAGCGTCCGTGCGGAGGATTGGCCCGGCATCCGCGAACCCGCGCCCTCGATCACTTACGCCATCCCCGAGCGCTACAACGAGGACGATCTCGAGAATCTGGACCGGCACGTCCTCCGGGCCTTCCGGGCTTGCACCGGACCGGAGGAGCGGCTCTACGCGCTCGACTGGCAGCACGCCTGCTTCTGGCTCCGGCCCCACGCCAAGCTCCCGGATGACGGCACCAGGGTCTGGTCGATTCCCGTCCTGCCCACCGGCGACTACGCCATCTTCCTCGCCGAGAGCTTCCGGTTCGGCATCTTTGGCCACCCGTGGGAGCGGACGTGGTGCGTCTTCGGCGCCGAGCTGCTGGCGGCGTTCGAGGACGAGACACCGAGGCTGTTCTCATCCGTGATGCGCCAGTCGGGCGCGGGACCGGCACCATGACTCAGGCCCGCGCCCTCCCCTTCGATGCGGAGCCAGCCCAAGCCGAGTCGCTTTGAGATAGGACAGCGCTTGGGCGAGGTGGATTGGAGCAAGCCGGTCGACCGTCTTGAGCTGTTAGCGCTCATTGGAAAGCGCGGTTTTTTGACCGACGGGTCCGGGAAGTGGGCCGGGCGGCGGACGGCGGGCGAGGATCACCGGGCCGCAGAAAAGATTGAGGGCCACGGAGCGTCCACCCTCCTGGCCCTCGGGTGATCACGCGGCCGTGATCGCGGAGCAGCATCGCATCCCGAATGGTCCCGAAAGTCGATCGGGCCGAATCTCGCCGAAACGTCGCGGGTTCTTGTTCGCAGGCGGCGCGGCTAGGATTGGGCGATCGTGAGGTCATCGGCTCCGCTTCAGTTCATGATTTTCCTCGTTGCGAGCTGGCTTGCTCGTCAGCAAGGTGAAGCGATCGAGTACTTGCGGGCGGAGAACCGCGTGCTTCGCGGCCGCCTCAGCCCAAAGCGACTGCGCTTCACGGACGCGGAGCGTCGTCTCCTCGCCGAAAAGGGCAGAGCGCTGGGCCGAAAACGGCTGGCGGAGGTGGCCTCGCTGGCGACGCCCGAGACGATCATGCGCTGGTATCGCGAGTAGATCGCGGCCAAGTACGACGGCAGTCGTGCCCGACCCGCGGCAGGCCGTCCGGCAGGCCGTCCCCGCTCGCCCGACGACCGGGTCGGGCAGTTGCTGACGATGGCTCGCGAAATCCGTCGTGGGGGTACACGCGGCTTCGCGGCGCACTGATGAACCTTGGCCTGGACTTGGGCCGCTCGACGATTGCGCGGATTCTGAAGGACAATGGGATTGAGCCGGCACCGGCGCGAGGAAAAACGTTGCCGTGGAAGACGTTCCTGAAGGCGCATTGGGACGGCATCGCCGCGGCGGACTTCTTCAGCGTCGAGGTTCTGACCGTCGGCGGCCTGGTACGCTACCTGGTGCTATTCGTGATCGAGCTGAAAACGCGGCGCATTCA
>JALYHV010000004.1 GCA_030776205.1 Myxococcota bacterium
CGTTCAACGTGCGCGGCACGGGCGAGGCGGGGACGCGCCTTGCGGGGAGCGACGACCGGGAGGGCACTTCGTCGAACGATGACTACGCCGCAATGTACGAGGTGCTCGCCCGCCGCTTTCGACGGGCCATCCAGGCGCAGAAGCCGCCCGCCGGAGCCGAGGGCCAGGCTCCGGTCCAGGAGAAGGGAGTCCCGGTCTCGTCGCGCGCCGAGCCGGTCGAGCTGGCAGGGGCTCCCGAAGGAGACGCGATGTGGGACGCGCCCGATCTGTTCGTCGTGGACGGCGGCCGTGGCCAGCTCGCAGTCGCCCTCGCGGCCGCGCACGATCTCGGGTTGCACGATTTGCCCATCGTCGGTCTGGCTAAGGAGCGCGAGAACGTTCGCGGTGAGGCCTTGGTCGATCGCGTTTATCTCCCGGGGCAGAAGAATCCCATCCCACTGAAGAGCACGACCACATCGCTGTTCTTGCTCGCCCGGCTGCGTGACGAAGCCCACCGCTTTTCGAATCGCGCGCGCATGCGCGTCGGCAAGAAGCGACGCTTTCACTCGCCACTCGACGAGGTGAAGGGCCTCGGGCCCAAGGCCAAGAAGGCGCTCCAGACGCATGTCGGCAACCTCGCCGCGATACGTGCGGCGGACGACGCGACCCTGCTGGCAGTCCCCGGCGTAGCGGCGCGTCACGTGCGTGCCGTTCGCGCTGCGTTCCCGCCCGCCTCCCGGCCGGTGTCCGCGAGCGCAGCCAGCGGCTCGACCGAAGAGCCGGCGCCCGAACGAACGCCAACGGCGGAGCGCGCGCGACAACTCGGTTGACGGGCGTCCCGCCCGCAGCCGCCGCAGCATTTGGCCTAAATACCAGCGATCCCACCACGGCACGACGCCTGCTACGTCCCGTTCGAGCAGCGACCGAGGGGCCCCCTCTGCCGCTTGCGCAGTTTGCGTCTCTCTGTCGCCTCGTTTACGGCGCGGCCGTCGCGCCCATCCTCTTCGCGCTATCTTTTCGGCGATGTTTCGGTCGCCGTGATACAACCCAAGCCCCCGCCGCACATTCGATTTTCGTCCGCCGTGCGTCGTCGCAGCGTGCGGACGCCAGAGGAGCCGCGATCATGAATCGTTCGTTGAAGCACGGAGTCGTGCTGGTTGGAGTGGTCGGTGCGCTCGGCGCCATCGGCGCAGGGTGTCTCACGCGACCGGTCGAGCACTCGGATCCGTCGCTCAAGACCAACTTCACGAGCGTGATCAGTAACCAGGCCATCGACAAGATCGACCTCCTCTTCATGGTCGACAACTCGGCGTCGATGGGTGACAAGCAGGATCTCCTGGCGGCCGCCGTACCGGACATGCTCAACCGCCTGGTGTCGCCCAACTGCGTCGACGCGGCGGGCAATCCGACGGGACAGACCGCGCAGATGGGAATCTGTCCGGGCGGATCGAGCCCCGAGTTTCCGCCGGTGCACAACATGCACATTGGAATCGTGACCTCGTCGCTGGGCGGTCGAGGCGGCGATGTGTGTAGTCCGACAGATCCGAACCAGGCTAACACGTCGCTCAACGCCCACAACGATGACAGGGGAGAGCTAATCATCCGGGGCGGCGCGAGCGAGAACGACGTGGCGGACGGGAACCCGAGCCACATGCTCGCCTGGTTTCCGAACGTCTCGCAGAACAGCAACGCAGCCGCTCCTCCGACGACCCCCATCGGGACGGTCGGCGCCCGTGGGACGGCGGGTACGCTGATCGGCGACTTCACGGACATGATCATCGGCGTGCACGAGCACGGCTGCGGCTTCGAGGCGCAGAACGAGGCGTGGTACCGCTTCCTCGTTCAGCCCGATCCGTTCGACACGATCACCGTCAGCTCGAACAAGGCATCTATCAACGGGTACGACGACACGATCCTCCGCCAGCGCGCGGATTTCTTACGTCCGGACTCCCTGCTCGCCGTCATCGTCGTGACGGACGAGAACGAGGAGGTCGCCAACCCCTTGGCCGTCGGCGGCCAGGGGTGGGCTTTCGAGAACCAGGTCTTCCCCGGGAACGCCACCAATCAAAGCGCGCCGCAGGGCACAATCGAGTGCAAGAACCTGGATTACAACAACGTGCTGACGACGGGCCCGAACGACCCGAACTGCACGTCCTGCGCCTTCATTAGGAGCGATCCGGCCTTCGCGACCCGCTGCCCAAAGGACGGGACCTCCACGGCGCCCGGCTACCTCGACCCGAGCAACGACCAGATCAACGTGCGCTTCTTCAACCAGAAGCAACGCTTCGGCGTCTTCGCCGGCTACCCGACGTCGCGGTATATCCGCGGCCTCACCAAGCGGACCGTCCCGGACAGAACGCGGGAGGTCGATCACTCCGGCACGTACATAGGCGATCAGGACATGTACGCGAACTGCGTCAACCCGATTTTCGCCAAGGATCTGCCGACGAGCTCCGCGGATCCAAACGCTCTCTGCATGTTGCATGCGGGGCCGCGCAAGGCGTCGGACGTCTACTACGCCGCCATCGCCGGCGTGCCCCACCAGCTCTTGCAGGCGAAGCCGGGGGACATGGAGTGCCCCGCGGGCACGAACGCGGCGGACTGCCCGCAGAAGAGCAAGCTGAGCGACGCCGATTGGACGCTCATCACGGGGAGGGATCCCGAACACTACGACTTCCGCGGCATCGACTTCCACATGCTCGAGTCGACCGCGGAGCGGACGGCGCAGGGAGGTATGGCGAACGCGTCGAAGTGTCCGTCGACGGCGGCGGACAACTGCGACCCCATCAACGGGCGCGAGTGGGCGACCGGCAAGGCCGATCTCCAGTTTTCGTGCATCTTCAAGCTAGCGACCCCGAAGGACTGCACCTCCAAAGCGTTCCAGGGCGCGTGCGACTGCGCGGCAATGAGCACGAGCGGGGGGACGTCGCTCTGCGACAAGCCGGCCGGCGCGACAGGTCCTGGCGGGCACGGGACCACGCAAATCTACGGAAAGGCTTACCCGTCCGTGCGTGAGATGATCATCGCGCACGCGCTGAAGGACCAAGGAATCGTCTCCAGCTTGTGCCCCATCCACGAGTCGGACAACGGCATGGGGGACCCGCTTTACGGGTACCGACCCGCCGTCAAGGCGATCATCGACCGCCTGAAGGTCTCGCTCAGCACCCAGTGCTTGCCGCAGAAGCTGACGCTCGACGCGAGCGGCAACGTGCCGTGCCTCATTCTCGTGACCCTTCCCTCGGGCAGCTGCAACCCGGCCATCGGGCTCGCGGACGTGGACCCGACGCTTCTGGCGCGGTTCAGGGC
>JALYHV010000005.1 GCA_030776205.1 Myxococcota bacterium
CTCCCCGCCAAGAGCGCCGCCGTGGTGATCCTCGTCGAGGTGGCCGGCCTCCTCGACCCGCATCATGAGGCCCGGCGACTCCCTGTCTGTTGATGGCCTCCCCGATCCGCAGCTTTTTGCCCCTCGCGTCGTGACGTCGACGGCGAGCACGTGCGGCCAATAAGTTCTCCAGCGCGAGGGACGGCGGTAGGAATCGCGCCCATGCAGCACGCCGAAAAAGCGAAGGCCCTGGGTGCAAACCAGGGCCTTCCGGGGCGCGGCAGCAGGCCGATGCTCGACCTGTCTCGCACGCCCCGACCACCGAGGACAAGTTCCCGGCGCGCTCGCTCGGGGACGCGTGCGAGACAGCTTCCGTCAGGCCCGCTGCGGCATTTGCGAGCAGCTCTTCTTCGTCTGCAGTTCGTGCGATCGGGGGCAGGCGTACTGCCGCGACAGGTGCCGCAGGGCGGCGCGTCGACGGGCTCAGCGCGCCGCTCGTCATCGGCACCAGAGCTCCCCCGAAGGCCGCCTCGATCACCGTGATCGCCAGCGCGCCTACCGCGGTCGGCTCCGCCTCCGCGTGATGGATACGGGTTCCGCGATGTTGCCCCCGTCCGCCACCGTGTGCCTGCAGGTCGGCGCCCCGACGTCGATGAACGACGTCCCCGTCGCCGGCCCGCAGGAGTCGATCGATGGACGAGCTCGTGATGACGATCGCTGCCACGGCGCGCGAGACGCGGATCCTGCTGACGCAGGGCCCCGACGAGGTGATGAAGGCACGGCTGCGAGCGGTCTCGATGCCGGCGCACCGATTCGCGGGGCCGATGCTGTGCGAGGCGATGGCGCTCTGGCACGACCAGAGGGTCCGTGCTGTCGTTTCTGCGGAGTCCGAGGACGTCTTGTTCGCGCTGGGTTTGTGCGACGGCCTCGGTGTCGCCCGCGCGACGCTGCATTACGTCGTGCAGCCCCTCTTCATGGACGAGCCGCCCCGGCGCGGCCAGCGCCTCGCGGGCCTCGGTAACTTTCGCGGCGAGCATCGGCTGCGCCGGGGGCTCGGTCGATGACAATTGACGCGGCCAGGGAGGCGGAGATCCGCCGCCTGCACTTCGCCGAGCACTGGAAGGTCGGCACCATCGCGACGCAACTCGGCGAGCACCACGACGTCGTCGAGCGCGTGCTCGGCCTCGGCAAGCCCGTGGTCCTCGACACGACGGCGGTGGTCGCGGCCATCAAGGTGCCCGCGCCGCTTCTCACCTACGAGGCCTTCATCGCCGAGACGCTGAAGCAGTATCCCCGGCTGCGCTCCACGCGCCTGTGCGACATGCTGGTGGAGCGCGGTTACGAGGGGAGCGTGCGCTCGGTGCGACGCTACGTCCAGCTCGTGCGCCCGGAGCCGAAGACGGAGGTCTTCTTGCGCACCGAGCCGCTCATCGCCGAGCAGTCCCAGATTGACTGGGGCTATATTGGCAAGATCCTGATCGCGGGCTGCACGCGGCAACTCTGGGTCTTCGTCATCGTCCTGGCATACTCGCGCGCGATGTGGGCCGAGCTCGTGATCGATCTCACCGCGAGCTCGCTTCGGCGCTCGCTCGTGCGTGCCTGCCTCTACTTCTGCGGCGTCACGCGGCAGTGGCTCTTTGACAACCCGAAGATCGTCGTGGTCGAGCGTCACGGAGACGCGGTGCGCTTCCATCCCGAGCTGCTCGCGCTCTCCGGGCAGCTCTGCGTGGCACTTCGACTCTGCGGTGTACGAAAACCCCAGCAGAAGGGCAAGGTCGAGCGCGCGATCCGCTTCCTGCGGGAACGCTTCTTCGCCGCGCGCACGATTCGTGATCTCGACCAAGGCAATGCCGAGCTCCTCGCCTTCTTCGCCACGATCGCCAACGTGCGTCCCCATCCCCGCTGGCCCCAGCGACGCGTCGACGAGGTGCTCCTCGAAGAGCAGAGTCGTCTGCTCGCACTGCCCGATCCGCTTCCCGAGACAGACCTCGTCCAGCCCGTCGCCATCGACAAGACGGCCTTCGCCCGCTTCGACACCAACCGCTACTCCGTCCCGCCAGCGCAGGCCGACAAGACGCTGACGCTCGTGGCCAGCGACACCCTCGTGCGTTTCGTCGACGGCGGCACCGAGGTCGCTCGGCATGCGCGCTCCTGGGGGCGAGCCCAGGTCATCGAGGCGCCCGAGCACCGCGCCGAGCTGCTCGAGCACAAGCGTGCTGCCCGCGAGCCCAAGGGGCGTGACCGGCTGGGCGCCGCGATCCCCGGCTTCGACATCCTCCTCGAGCGCTGGGTCGAGGCGGGCCGCAACGTCGGCTTCATGACCGCCAAGGC
>JALYHV010000006.1 GCA_030776205.1 Myxococcota bacterium
ACCAACAGATCGCAGTCTTGCACGGCAAAGTTTGCGGTCTTCGTTCCGTGCATCCCCAGCATTCCAAGGAAGAGCGGATGATCCGTGGGCACCGTCCCCAGTGCCATGAGCGTAGACACCACCGGGAGACGCGCCGCCTCGACGAGCGCGCGGAGCTCCGGGATGGCGCCGCCCCGGCGGACCCCGCCTCCGACATAGAGCAGCGGCCGACGCGCGCTCTCGAGCATCGTTGCGGCAAGCGCCAGCGACTCGCGATCCGGCGACCGGCCGCTTGTGCGGGCCGGGGCGAGCCGAATGGACGAAGCGCGGCCCTCGGCGACCGAAGCGTAGGCGCCGTCCTTCGGCACGTCGATGAGCACCGGCCCAGGCCGCCCTTCGCGCGCGATTCGAAAAGCTTCGTGCACGATGCCGGCCATCTCGGTCGCCCGCCGGACGACGAAGCCATGCTTCACGAAGGGCATCGTCATCCCGAGCACGTCGAGCTCTTGGAAGGCGTCGGTGCCCATCAACCCAGTTGGTACTTGGCCGGTGATCACCACCATTGGCACCGAGTCCATGAACGCGTCGGCGATGCCGGTCACGAGGTTCGTGGCGCCCGGCCCGGACGTCGCCATGCAGACGCCGACCTTGCCCGTGGTGCGGGCCCACCCGTCGGCCGCGAAGGCGGCTGCCTGTTCGTGTCTGACGAGAACGTGGCGGAGCTTCGAATCGACAAGCGCGTCGTAAATCGGGAGGATGGCCCCACCGGGGTAGCCGAATACGAGCTCGACCCCCTCGGCCTCGAGCGCCTGAACGAGCGCCGCCGCCCCGTTCATTTCTTGGCCTCTGTTTCTCGGTCCCCTTCGGCGAGCCACGACATCCGCTCGCGGAGCTTCGCGCCCACGCGCTCGATGGGGTGCGCCAAATCGCGCGCCATCAACCTCGCGTAGCGCGGTCGCCCTGCCTGGTCTTCGAGGATCCACTCGCTCGCGAACGCCCCGGACCGGATCTCTTCGAGTACGGTCCTCATCGTCTCGCGCGTCCTCGCGTCGACGATGCGCGGTCCTCGCGACAGGTCGCCCCACTTGGCGGTCTCGCTCACGAAGCGATGCATCTTGGCAAAGCCTCCCTCGTAGAGCAGATCGACGATGAGCTTCAGCTCGTGCAGGCACTCGAAGTACGCGACCTCGGGTTGGTAGCCCGCCTCGACCAATGTCTCGAACCCGGCGGCGATGAGCTCCGTCACACCTCCGCAGAGCACGGCCTGCTCTCCGAAGAGGTCCGTCTCGGTCTCCTCTGCAAACGTCGTGTCGAGCACCGCAGCGCGCGTTCCGCCGATGCCGCGCGCATACCCGAGGGCGCGCTCACGAGCGCGGCCCGTCGCGTCTTGGTGCACGGCAAGGAGACACGGAACGCCGTGCCCTTCCGTGTACGTGCGCCTTACCAACCGACCAGGCGCCTTCGGTGCGATGAGCGTCACGTCGGCGTCGCGCGGCGCCTCGATGCGCCCGTAGTGAATCGCGAAACCGTGGGCGAAGAGGAGCATGGCACCTCGGCGCATGTGCGGCGCCACGTCTTCGCGCCACACGCGGGGCTGTGCCATGTCCGGTACGAGCATCGCCACGATGTCGGCGTCGTCGACCGCCTCGCCCACTGGACGCGGCTTGAAACCGTCGCGCTCAGCGAGCGCCCATGTGTCCCCGCCGCGGCGGAGCCCCACGAGCACTTCGCGACCATCGTCGCGGAGGTTGAGCGCGTGCGCGCGCCCTTGGCTGCCGTAACCGATGACGGCGATTCGCTTGTCGGAAGAGGGATTGGCCGGTGCGTCCTTGGGTGTCATGATGTCCTCGTGGTCGACGGGTGCGTGGCGGCGCCGTCCGATGGGCCGGGACGGGCGCAGAAAGTTGCTCGGGGGGTGAAAAAAAGCCCCCGCACCGTCTAGCGGGGCGGGGGCCGAAGTGGCGTGACTCTGAGCGTCACCTCGGCGGCCCGCACCCGGCCTCAATAAGGCCGAGGACGGATACGAGAATGACTACGACGACGGGCGTGCCACGGCGCGCGACGACAGGGGCCGCGAGCTCGGGGGGGGCGAACGCACCATCGTGCATGGGGACGCGAAAGATAGCTTCAGGATCCAGTGTGCGTCAAGGTTGTCTCTGCAAGCTCGCGTGGGAGACGCTTTTTGGACAGGGGCTCTCGAGCCGCCGCTCGGCCCGGGGGCTGGTAATGCGGTCGTCACGCGCAATACGCCGCGCGCAGGCCGCTTGCGCGGGTGGCGATGACGGGCCCGGTTTCGCTTTCGATGGCTGGTCAATTACACATAGCCGGCGCGGATCGCCGCTGGCATTCAACGCCCAGTCGGGCGCACTGCGAACGCGGCTGGCCAAGCCATCTTTTGCCATGCACTTCGAGCTCTCCTCCGATTCCCGCGTTCTCATCGACCTGAGGGCCGCCGGGCTGCTCCATCTCCTGGCCCATGATCCGACCCTCGCCGTGCGCCCCGAGGCGATGTCTTTCGAAGTCCCGGGTGACACCCGCGACGGAGCGCTCGTCGATGCCTCGTTCGTCGCGCGGTTTCGCGTCGATGCCATCGAGCCGCCCCGTGACCTCGGCCCCAACGATCGAGAAAAAATGATCGCGAACATGCGGGGAAAAGAGGTCCTCGAGCGCGAGCGCTTTCCAGGCATCGAGTTCGACGCCCGCTATGTCGGCTCGGTCACGGGGGGGGAGCTCAGCGGGCACCTCGTCATTCGTGACTCGCGCCGGCCGATTGCGATGGCGGTTCGTGTCGCGCCCGAGGGGCAGCGGCTGCTAGCGCGGGCGGCGTGGGAAGGTCGGTTGACGGCGCTCGGAATCAAGCCATACGAGGCGTTCTTCGGCGCGTTGAAGCTCGACGACTGGGTACGCTTGCGCCTCGAGGCCAGGTTCGACGTCACGCCGGGCGGGTGAATGGAGGCTCCGCCAGTCACATCGTCTTGCCCGGCTGGCACTTGGCCGTGCAGTTCACGGTGCTGTCGCAGGCCTCTCCGAATTGCGGCTGAACGATCCCGTCGCCGCAGTACGGCGCCGGGAGGCAAGCTTGCGTGCAGAGACCCGGTCCGATCCCGTAGGCGCCGGCTACCGGGACATTGTTCGCTCCGTTGTCGCACTTCTCGGGCGGATTCTGGACGATGCCATCGCCGCAATAAGGGGCGAGCGTGCAGTCCGGCTTGCACGTGCCGTAGCTCCCGTCGTTGACGCCGTTGTCGCACTGCTCGGGCGGGTTCTGGAGCACGGCGTCGCCGCAGCGCGGTCCGAGCGTGCAGTCCGCGTTGCACTTGCCGTAGCCGCCGGTGTTGTTCGCCGCGCCGTTGTCGCACTGCTCGCCCGCCTCGACGACGCCGTTGCCGCATTTGAGCGTGCAGTTGGCGCTGCACTTGTCGGCCGTGGACCCGTTGTTGATCCCGTCGTCGCACTGCTCCGGCGGGTTCTGCACGACGGAATCGCCGCAGCGTGGTCCGAGCGTGCAGACGCTCGTGCAGTGCCCGTAGCCCGTGCCGTTGCTCAGGCCTTCGTCGCATTGCTCCCCGTTCGAGACGACGCCGTCGCCGCAGTACGGCGCCAGCTTGCACCCCGGTCCGCACGATTTGGCCAGCCCGCCGTACGTGGCGAGGTTCGTGCCGTCGTCGCATTGCTCGGGAGGGTTCTGGACGATGGCATCGCCGCAGTACGGCCCGAGCGTGCAGGTGGGGCTGCACTTGCCGTAACCGCCCGTGTTGTTCGCCGTCCCGTTGTCGCACTGCTCGTTGCCGGCGACGATCCCGTCGCCGCAGATCGTTTGGCACTGGGTGATGACATGGGCGAAGTTGCTGAGCGTGACCGCATACGTGGATCGGCAGACGTGCGCCTCCGCCTGGAAGAGGTCGATCGAGTACCAGCCGCCGTCGGCGAGGCCGAGCGCCACGGCATTTGCCGTGTTCAATACGTACGTGGCGCTGTTCGGACTGTGAACGCCTCCCAGGTCGATCACGAGCCGGTTGTTGATGAATCCCCAGACGTCATCGTCTCCCGTAAAGTTGAAAACGGCTGGGCTGGCGCTCGCAGCGATGCTCGCCTGGTATGTGAAGATGTAGTGCAGCTCGCTCGTGAACGAAAAGTTGCGGAGCGCCGGGGGCGGCACACCTGGAGTCCACGTTGCCTCGCAGTCCTTATCGAGCTGCGGATTGGCGCCCGCGTTCCAGCCCAGTCCGTCGAGCGGAAAGAACTGCTTGTTACTATACGTGTACGTGCCGGACGCTCCTTGCGCGAGTGTCAGCGTCGTCGGATTACCCGCAAGATCCAGATAAACGAGCTTCGCGTAAGGATTGCTCGTTGCCCCGGCGACGCAGCCTGCGTCGTGGTACCACCAGCAAAAGCTCACCGGATCAGTCAGTGTCTGCGGATTGCCGACGGACGCGAATGCCGGTTTTCCGTCCGCGGGGAGGACACTCACCACTTCTCCAGGTGAGACTTGGTCCGGACCGCAATGCCCCGGGCCGCAGTTGAAGTCGGGATGGCCGCCGGTGGAGGGCCGTGGAGTCGGGAAGCCCGGGCCGCCGGGCATACCCGTATTCCAGTGCAGCATGTCGCGGTAAAGGATCGGGATCACGAGCTGAGACGCGGGAGGTTGCGTGATGTTCTGGCAGCTGTACCCCGTCCCTATCTCCAGCTTGCACGTCGAGCTGCACCCATCGCCGCTCTTCGTGTTGCCGTCGTCGCACTCTTCGCCGGGGAACACGAGTCCATCACCGCAAACGGCCGTGCACATCCCGCCGCTGCATTTCGGCTCTATCGTGCACGTCGGGGAGCATCCGTCGTACGGGATCAGGTTCCCGTCATCGCATTGCTCGAACCCCTCCGGTTTTCCATCGCCACAAACCGTGGCATGGCACATGGAGTTGGGCGTCGTCGTGTTCG
>JALYHV010000007.1 GCA_030776205.1 Myxococcota bacterium
GGCGGTGATCGTGGGCGAGGCGGGTTGTGCCACGGCGGTAGCCGGGGGGGGTGGTGGCGCAACCTGGGTGCGCGGCGGCGGCGGGGGCGGGTACTCCGTGCTGGCGTAGACATGGCACGCCAAGCCCACGAACGGGACGAGCGCGAGCCACACGGAGCGATTGATCTTCATGAGGAGAGCCTCCTGCCGGGGGTCGTCTCCGCTTGCGGCCGCTGCCCTTCGACGGGCGGCGGGTTGCGGCGAGCGGCGGTTCCGGGCGACGGTGCGTGGACCATACGTTAGACGGGAGCGCGTTCGGAATTCTTCGCGTCCCGCGTCTCGTTACAAACCGCCCGTTGCGGCCCGTCCTCATGCCGTGCCACAATGGCGCCAGCATGGTCGATAGCGAGCGCAGGAGTGGTCCGGACGACTCGAAAACCGACAAGCGCAAGCAGAGCCTCTATTTCCCAGAGGCGATGCTCGACGAGATCCAGAAGGAGGCGCAGCGGCTGCAGCGCTCAATGTCCTGGGTCGTGCAGCGTGCCTGGAAGCACGCGCGCCGAGAAATCAAGTCGCTGCCCGGCTCGAACGAACCGACAGTGTAGGGTGTCTCGCTGGGCGGCCATCGACTAGTCGCCACGGTTTAATCGCTCGACGGAGCGGAGCTGCGCCCCGTCCGGCCGGCACCCCTCTCCGCGGCGGGAGGGGGCGTGCCGTGCACCACCCAATAGGCGGTCAACAAAGCCAGCAGCGCTCCGGTCATCGCGAGCAGCGCGACGGCGAGCGGATCGGGGCGCGTGCGCTCGAGCAGCTGGCGAGCTGCGTCCTGCACGTCCTGCGGCTCCGCCGCTACCACGAACCTCGGGGCGTGCGTGCGAACGCTGCGGTAGTCTCCGCGCGCGAACGCGTCGACGAGCTCGTCGATCGCCGGAACGCGAGGAAAGTCGCGGGCAAAGCTCGGCCGGCCATCTGTTGGCATGGCTTCTTGTGGTAGCACGCGCAAGGCGCCTTGCGTGTCCGCCGGCTCGACGTGAGGCACACGCCACGACGGCAAACGAAATCCCGATCAACTCTCGAGCTTGAGGCGGTAGCCTATCCCGGTCTCCGTCACGAGGTACTTGGGCCGCGCCGGGTCCCGCTCGAGCTTGTGCCGGAGCTGGGTCATGTACACGCGGAGGTATTGCATCTGTTGCCCGTGGCCGGGTCCCCAGACCTGATCGAGCAAGTGGCGATGCGTCACCACCATGCCCGCGTGTCGGAGAAGCGCAGCGAGGAGCTTGTATTCAATCGGCGTGAGGTGGACCTCTGCGCCATCCACCAGGACGATTCGCTTCACGAGATCGACCGATACGTGGTCGCCAATCTGCACCGCGGTCGTGGGCGCGTCGTTGGACCGCGCGGCGTGCCGGAGCGCGACGCGGATTCGCGCCATCAGCTCCTCCGAGCCGAATGGCTTCGTCAGGTAATCGTCTGCGCCTTGATCGAGCGCCGTCACCTTGCTCTCCTCCTGTCCGCGCGCCGAAATGACCAGGATGGGCACGGAGCTCCATTCCCGGAGCCGGCGCGTGACCTCGATCCCGTCCAGATCGGGCAGGCCGAGGTCGAGCAGGATGAGATCAGGCGTGTACGCCGCCGCCTGCTGAATGCCCTCCGCAGCAGTGGAGGCTTCGATGACCCGGTATTCATGAGAGGAGAGCGAGATCCGCACGAACTTTCGCATCTGCGGTTCGTCTTCGATCAAAAGGACCAGCGGCTTCGGATCGGTCATGTCGTGCCGGCCAGAAAGAGCGTGCGTGCTCTGCTCATGCGCACCGCTCGAATCGGCGGACGGCGCTGCCGTCGGCCACGAGGACCACGTCCGCGCGTCCCAGAAAGAGACCTGTCTCGACCACGCCCGGGATGGCGCGGAGCGCCCGGTCGAGCGCCGATGGGTCGTCGAGAGGTGGCACGACCAGATCGTAGAGCAGATTCCCCGCGTCCGTCCGCACCGTTTGTTCGGCTCGGACACGAAGGCGCGCCGTCCCGAATCGCGCGAGGTGAGAGCCGGTCGTCTTGTGCGCGAAGGGGAGCACCTCGATCGGTATGGGGTGCTTCTCGCCGAGCCTCCGCGAGAGCTTGCTACCGTCCACGATGATGACGTTCTTGCGCGACGCGTAGTTCACGATTTTTTCGCGCGCGTGCGCCCCTCCACCCCCCTTGATGAGGTCGAGCGCGGCGCTCACCTCGTCGGCCCCGTCGACGTTAACGTCGATCTGCCAGGGTCCGTCGTCCCCGAGGAGCGGCAGCCCCAGCCCCGCGGCGAGCGCACGGGTACCCTCCGACGTCGGCACGCCGATCAGCCGCCGGCCCGCCCGCACGAGCGGCGCGAGCTCCTCCACGAAGAGGCGCGCAGTCGACCCAGACCCGAGCCCAATCGTTCCTGCGGCCGGGAGCTCTTCGAGCGCGGCGCGTGCTGCGTTTCGTTTCGCATCGATCATGCTGTTGCTCGACGGGGAGCGTACATCGTCCTGGGCGCGCCGAGGGTCGCTCCCCCCCCTTTACAGCGCGCGCAGTGTGATTAATTCATGCGTCGAGCCTGACACGACGCTCCCGGCCCGCTCGAGAGAGCTGGCCTGGAACGAGCGGACCGCTCCCATCTGCCCGCTGCCCGTTCGAATGCGGCGGCGGAGCCCCACTCCATTCTCAATCGGGAGGATCATCATGTTGACTGGCTGGAGAGAATTCAACGACACGCTACGAACACTCGACCTCTTGCAGCGCCGCGTCGATCGCGCGATGGACGACTGGACGGAGGTCCCTCGCGACCCCGCGCTCCGCGCCCGCCGCCGAGCGGGCTCCCCTTGGCCGGCGACGAACGTCTTCGAGACGAAGGAAGCGTTCGTGGTGACGGCGGAGGTCCCTGGGCTCGCGGAGGGCAATGTGTCCGTCTCCGTAGAAGACGAGGCGCTGCTCATCCGGGGCGAGCGCAAGGCGGACGTCCCCGAGGGTTATCGCGTGCACGTGCGTGAGCGCGTGCCCGTCGCCTTCACGCGCAAGCTGCCGCTGCCGGCGCACGTCGACGCGGACGCCGTCACGGCCACGTTGAAGCACGGGGTGCTGACCGTCACCCTGCCCAAAGCCAAGGAAGCCATGCCGCGCCAGATCGCGGTGCGGGCGCTCTGATCGCATTCATAGGAGGAAAAAGCCATGAGCGAGTCCATTTCGGTTCGAGACAAGAACGGCACCACCCAGGCGGCCCCCTACCGACGGCGCACGGCGGCGCCGCTGGTCGACGTGTTCGAGAACGCGGACGAGCTGCTCCTCGCCGCGGACGTCCCCGGGGTCGCCAGCGCGGGCATCGATCTGCGCGTCGAGAACGACATGCTCCTGCTCGAAGCGCGGAGGTCAGTCACCCAGAGCGACTCGCCGGCGCTCTCGCGCGAGTACGAAGAGGTCGACTTCGCGACCACGTTTCGCATTCCGGCGGGCATCGACACCGGCGCCATCGCCGCGGAGACGAAGAACGGCACGCTTCGGATTCGCCTCCCCAAGGCGGCCGCTGCGAAGCCGCGAAAAATCGCGGTGACCGGGAACGGCAGTTGATCTTCGCGACGGCGACAAACCTGAGGTCATGAGAGGTCTGGACGGCGCTTTCCGGCCAGACCTCCGAGTCTAGCCTCCTATCGCGCGCATGGAAACGAGCGCTGCTGTCTCCTCGGTGCAACCTTTCCACGTCGCGCCGTCGGGCTTGAGCGCCCACGCTTCCGCTACAGCGTCGACGAGCCCGTCGACGTCGCCCGACTGGGCGAGCTCCCTCGCCGCGACGCCGTCGTTCGTCGCGAGGCACGGCCGAAGCACGCCGTCCGAGGCGACCCGCAGGCGATCGCAGGTTTCGCAGTAGGTGTCGGTAGACCCGGTGATGAAACCGACGCGAAGGCTCTTGTCGTGTCGCGCCGTCACGTAACGGGCGGGCCCGCGGTCGGCCTCTTGTTCGCCTGGCTCGTCGCCGAGCACCCGCGCCAGCCGCGATCGCATTTCCGCAGCGCCGACGAGCTTCTCGGGCGCGAGCGTCGCCCCCTCACCGATGCGCATGACTTCGATGAAACGCGGGACGATGCCTCGCTGCCATGCCCACCGGACGATTGACTCGAGCTCGTCGTCGTTGTCACCGCGGAGAACGACGGTGTTCGTCTTCAGCTCGTCGAATCCCACGACGCGAGCCGCTTCGATCCCGGCGAGCACCTGCTCCAGTCGGCCGCCGCGTGTGATGCGCCAGAACCGTTCCGGCAGGAGCGAATCGAGCGATACGGTCAGTCGCCGCAGACCCGCGCTCCGGAGCGCAGGAGCCAGCAACGCGAGCCGTGTAGCGTTCGTCGTCAGGGCCAGGTCTTCGACGCCCAACGATGCGATGTATGCGACGATTTCGGCCACTCGGGGGTGCAGCAGCGGCTCACCGCCCGTGATGCGGACGCGACGGACGCCCGCACGGACGAGCCCCCGGATCATGGTCTTCCACGCGTCGTCCCCCAGGCGCTTCTCCAGGTAGCCATCGGCGCGCGAAGGACGGCAGTATACGCAAGCGAGATCGCACCGGTCCGTCAGCGACAGGCGCACGCTTCGCGCCGGGACAGGCACCACGCGGGCCGTTAGGAGGGGCAGCGACCGCCGCGGCGCGATGATTCCGTCGATGGGCCGCATCCACTTCGACCCTAGCACGCGCCCAGCACCGGGCCGCTGCCACGGCGCTGTCCCGTCGTCTTGCTCGGCACGACGTGAAGGTCCGTGAACGATCGGGGGGGGCGTGCCATCCTGCTCGCCCCCCCCATGCCGAGTCCAGGCGTCTATGCCTTCGAAGGGATCGACGAGTCCCTCCCTTACGTTCCCATCGCCGCACGCCGCGTGCTGGACGTGCTCGGGCGCAAGCTCCCGCTCGAGGGCTGGCTGTCACTGCCGCTAGCCGATCGGCAAGAGCTCATGCGCGCCGGCGTCGGTGAGCGCGTGGCCGCCGGGTCTTCGAGGCTGCTCGATCGGGCGAGTCCGCCGGCCGTCTCCATGGCGCCCGCGTCGGACCCGGATCCCGTCACGCCTCCAAGAGACGTGCTCGCTGCGCTCGGCCCGGAGCGACCGCTGCAAGCCGAGCGGTGGCAGACGTTGCGTGCGGTGGACCGCTATGCCCTCGCCAAGTGCGCCGCCAAACCGGAGAAGCTCGTCCGGGCGTACGACGAGATCGTCGGCGCTGTGCTCACGCACCTCGCGCCGTCGGGTGCGGCATTCATGGTGGACGTCCAGCACAAGGGCGAGACGGCCCGGCGGGCAGTGGCGACGGCCTGCTTGCGCACGACGCCCGAGGTCGTCCACGCCATCACGGCCGGTCGTGTCGCCAAGGGCGACGTCCTCGCTGCAGCGCGCATCGCGGGGCTCCTGGCGGCGAAGCGGACACCCGAGCTCATCCCGCTCTGCCACCCGGTGCGCACGACGCACGCGGCGATCGAGTTCGAGGCGGATGCACAAAGGGGCGAGCTGCGCGTGCGAGCCACGGTCGAGGCGGTGGATAGGACGGGGGTGGAAATGGAGGCGATGGTGGCGACCACTGTCGCTTCGCTGACTCTCTACGACATGATCAAGAGCGCCGATCGCTGGGCCACCATAGAGGCGGTCCGGCTGGAATCGAAGGCGGGCGGCAAGAGCGGACAGTGCAGCCGGCCGGCGACCCGAGGTGGCGTGTGAGCGCTCACCTCGTGGCCGTACGCGGTGAGGCCCTGTCCGTGGACGAAGCGATTACCCACGTGAGCCGCGCGGGGGCCGGGGCGGTCAGCCTGTTCCTCGGCACCGTTCGTGACGAGAACGACGGGCGAGCGGTGGTGATGCTCGAGTACCAGGCGTACGCGTCGATGGCCGTGGCGGAGATGGAACGCATCGCGGACGAGGTCTGCAACGAGCTTCCGGGCGCGCGCGTCGCCGTCCTGCACCGCACGGGGCAGCTGGCCGTCGGTGACGTCGCGGTCATCTGCGCGGCGAGCGCGCCCCATCGAGCAGAGGCGTTCCGCGCCTGCCGCGCCCTCATCGATCGCATCAAGGCGCGAGCTCCCATCTGGAAGCGCGAACATGGGCCCGGCGGGGCGTACTGGGTCGGCTGGGAGGACGCCCGCTGCGGCGAGGAGGGGCACGCGGCGCACGCGCCAAGGGTCATCGCGCGCTCTGGCCCGGCGTAGCGTCCTCGGGCGTGTCCCAGTCGCGAAGCTCCTCGGCCTCGCGTCCCTCGAGCGGCAGCTCGGTCGCACCGGCCGCGTCGAGCAGTCGCTGCAGGGAACGATGGTCGAGACGCACGTGGTCGAGCGCGACCGGCAGAATGCGCCGCGGATCATAGCGCGCGCAGAGCGGCTCCCACTTGCCGTCACGCCGCGGCGCCACGGCCGGCGAGTCGCCGGCAAAGCCGACGAGCCGTTCCACGAGGGCGCGACCTACGAATGGCATGTCGCAGGCGAAGGCGAGGACGTGTGCGTTTCCTCCGCGCCGGAGGAGCGCGACGAGGCCTCCGAGCGGTCCGATGCCCGGCGGCTCGTCCGCGAGGCTCTCGATCCCGAGAGGTGCATACGCGGGATGGCGGCCGACGAGGACCACCTCCGTGCAGAGGCCTTCGAGCGTCGCGCACCATCGCGCGACGAGGGTCGGTCCGCCGCCGGGAAGGCGCATGAGACCCTTCGCAATGCCGCCCATCCGGGTCGCCGTACCGCCGACGAAAAGGCCGGCCACGGCGCTCCTCATGTGTCGCTCCACCTCACGAAATCGACGGGCGCTCCGGCCGGGAGGGCGGCCTCGCCCGGAGGAATGAGAGCCACGCCGTCCGACTGAGCCAGGCTCGTCGCCGCGCCAGAAGACTGGTTGTCGTGCGGACGCGCGATCATCGCGTCGCCCTCCACCCGCAGAACGGCGCGCAAGAGCTCCAGCCGGTCGGGCGAACGTTTGCGCGTCGCTTCGAGCCGGACGGGAAGGCGCAGGGGAGTGGGGTGCCGGTCTCCCTGCATCGCCCGCAAGAGAGGCATCCCGAACATGGCGAAGGTCACGAGGGCGCTCGCCGGGTTGCCGGGCAGCCCAAGGACTCGCGCGGTCTTGCTTCGGCCGACCGCGAGGGGCTTGCCCGGCTTGATCGCCACCCTCCAGAAATCGAGGGAGACCCCCGCCCGCTCGAGCGCGGGTCGCACCACGTCGTAGTCGCCGACGCTCACCCCGCCGACGGTCAGCAGCACGTCCGCTCCGTCGAGCGCCTCCTCCACGGCGCGCACCGTGGACTCCACCTGGTCGCTTGCGATGGGCGCGACGCGCACGCTGGCACCTGCCTGCCGTGCGAGCGCTCCGAGCGCCGCGCTGTTCGACTCCGGAATGGAGACGCCAGCCGCGCCGCCACCGACCGGCCTCAGCTCGTCGCCGGTGCACAGAATGGTGACGCGCGGCCTGCGTGCGACGACGAGCTCGCCTCTATCGAGCATGGCGGCGAGCGCCAGCGCCCCCGGTGTAAGACGCGTGCGCGCACCGATCGCCACAGCGGCGACCGGCATGTCCTCCCCCGCGCGCCGCACGTGCTGGCCGGCTCTGGGGCGCGTCTGGAATCGAATCGCGTCGCCCTCGTGGACGACGTCTTCCTGCATGATCACTGCGTCCGCGCCCTCGGGGATAGGAGCGCCGGTCAGGATTCGGCACGCCGCCGCGGCCAGGAGCAGAGGCGCCTCGAAGCCCGCGCGGCTCTCGCCCGCCAGGCGCAGCCGAAAGGGACCAGCGCCGCCGAGATCCGCGGTGTTCACCGCGTAGCCGTCCATCGCACTGTGATCGAACGGTGGCAGCGAGGCCCGCGCGACGACGTCCTCCGCGAGGACGCGGCCTGCAATGTCCGCGAGCGGCAAGCGCTCGCTCGCGAGGGGGGAGACGTCCGATAGAATGCGCGCGCACGCTTCGTCGAAGGAAATCATCGATCAACCATGGCCCTGTCCGGGCCCAGCTCGCATGCCGCTGGCCAGCGTGACCGCGTGCGCCAAGATCGGGGCCAGCACCTTGTCGACCGCGAGCACGACGGCCTTCGGGCTGCCGGGCAACGCGACGAGGACGCGCCCTCGATAAACCCCGGCCACGGCACGCGACAGCACCGCGCGCGGACCGATCTCGTCCCACGAGAGCCTCCGGAACGCCTCGCCAAACCCGTCCAGTCGCTTCTCGAGCAGGTCGGTCACCGCCTCGTACGTGCGGTCGCGCGGCGCAATGCCCGTGCCCCCGGTCGACACGATGGCGTCGGCGAGGTCGTCGTCGCAGACGCGCGCGAACACCGCGCGCAGGTCGTTCGGCTCGTCCGGCACGATCGCACGGAGCGTCACCACGAAGCCTGCCGCCTGCAGTCGCTCGTACAAGCGCGCCCCGCCCTCGTCGTCCGCGGGGGTCCGTGTGTCGCTCACGGTAATCGTCGCGATGCGGATAGCGTGGTCCCTCAATTCAGCCTCCAGCGACCGGCGGGAGGAGAGCGATGACGTCGCCGTCGCCGAGGCGCTCGTCATCGGGCGCGAAGGCCTCGTTTCGAGCAATACGAACGTGCCCCCGCCGCTCCCCGAAGGCCCGGTGGCGCAGCGCCAGGTGTGCCGCCAGCTCACCGACGGTCAGGACGCCCGCCGGCAGCTCGAGCCACTCTTCGGCCAGCCCCACCGCGTCGCGCAATGCCGCAAAGTAGAGGATGCGCACCGTCATGGAGGGGACAGCATAGCTCTGCTGGCGCGCGCGCCCTCCAGCTCGGCGTTAACCTCGGCGCCCACCACGAGAGAGAGGCTGGACAGATACAACCAGACCAGCAGCACAGCGACCGTGGCGAGGCTGCCATAGTAGAGCGCGTAGTCCGCGATGGACACAGCGTAGGCGCCGAACGCCCACGAGACGACGAGCCAGCACGCGACGGCGACGACCGTCCCCGGCCAGACGCGTCGCTTGACTCGGGGCGGATGCTGCACCGCGAACCGGTAGAAGCCGGCGAGAAAGACCATGCCGACGAGCAGCATTCCAGCCGCCGCGAGCGCCTGCTCGAGCGGCGTGCGCAGGGCTTTGTGCACCCGCGCCGCGACGGGCGCCCCGGTGGGTGGGGCGGCGCTCTGCGAACGAACCGACGCTCGCTCGGGCGCATGCGTGACG
>JALYHV010000008.1 GCA_030776205.1 Myxococcota bacterium
ATTCCGATCTACGAGCCCGGCCTCGGGGACCTCGTGCGCCGCAACGTGCGCGCCGGACGTCTTCGCTTCGCCGCGGCGGTGAGCCCTCCGTTCGACGAGGCGGACGCATACTTCATCGCCGTCGGCACACCACCCGGCCCGGACGGCGCAGCGGACGTGAGCGCCGTGCACACCGTCGCAGAGCGCATCGGACAGATCGCCAAGCGGCCCGCCATCGTGGTGGTCAAGAGCACGGTCCCGGTCGGGACGTGCGACGGCGTGCAGGCGCGTATTGACAAAAAGGCGACCGTCGCCCTCGAAGTCGTTTCCAATCCCGAATTCTTGAAAGAAGGGGCGGCAGTCCAGGACTTCTTCCGTCCCGACCGCATCGTCCTCGGCGCCCGCAGCGAGGAAGCCCGCGAGACGTTGCGCGCCCTCTACGCGCCTCTGCAGCTCTCTGGGGAGCGGGTCGTCATCACTGATCCCCGATCGAGCGAGCTAACGAAGTACGCCGCCAACACAATGCTCGCGATGCGCGTCTCGTTCATGAACGAGCTCGCGCGCCTCTGCCATGCTACCGGCGCGGACGTGCACGCCGTGCGTCTCGGGGTGGGGAGCGACATGCGCATCGGCAAGCGCTTCTTGTACGCGGGCCCAGGGTACGGCGGCTCGTGCTTCCCCAAGGACGTGCAGGCGCTCCTTCACCTCGGCCGGTCGCACGGCGTCCCGATGCGCCTCGCCGAGGCGACGCACCTCGCCAACGAGGAGCAGACGCAGTTCGTCGCGAACCTCGTCGACACGGCAGTACGGTCACTCGCCGGAAAAACGATCGCGCTCTGGGGCCTCGCCTTCAAGCCGGAGACCGACGACATCCGCGAATCGCCGTCGGTGAAGCTCGCGGAGGTCCTCCTCGCGAGAGGGGCGAACATCATCGGCCACGACCCCGAGGCCGCGCGTAACTTCAGCAAGACGATGGCGTCGTACGGCGCCCGAGTGAAGGTCGTCGATCGCGATTACGACGCGCTCGACGGCGCCCACGCGCTCGTGCTCCTGACGGAGTGGCGCAGCTACCGTGCGCCGAACTTCGTCGAGATCCGAAGGCGCCTGCGCGACGGCGACGACGGCACCCCCCCCGTCGTCATCGACGGGCGCAACGTGTGGCGCGCGTGGGAGGTCATCCGCGCCGGGCTCCGTTACCAGGGCATCGGCGTGCCGTCGGCCGCGATGCCCCCAGAGCGCACGTCGGTCACGATGATCCGCTGAGGTTCGTCGATGGCCCAGGTCATCGTGACGGGAGGCGTGGGGTTCATCGGCTACCACGTGACGCGCGCGCTCCTCTCGCGGGGCGACTCGGTCGTCGTCGCGGACGACTTCTCGGATGCGCCCTATCCGACGGCCGAAAAGCGTCGTAACGCGCGCGATCTCGCGTCGGTCTTTCCAGTCGACCGCCTGCGGATCGCGACGGCGTGCGTGACCGACGCGGCGCAGATGGCGCCACTCGTCCGGGGCGCGGACGCGGTGATCCACCTCGCCGGTTTGGCCGGTGTGCGGCCGTCGTTTGCCGAGCCGGCGCGCTATGCCCGCGTCAACGTGGAGGGGACCGCCGTGCTATCGGAGCTCGCGCGGCAAGCCGGCATCGACCGGTTCGTCTTCGCGTCGAGCTCCTCCGTCTATGGCAACGCCACGCCGCTGCCCGCGCACGAGGACGCGCCGGCGGTCGCTCCTGCGTCGCCTTACGCCGCCTCCAAGCGTGCGGCGGAGCTCATCGCCAGCTCGCTCGCGCTGCAAGCTCCTGCGGCCCGCTGCGTTGCGCTGCGCTTTTTCACCGTGTACGGACCCCGGCAACGCCCCGAGATGGCGATCACCCGCTTCGCGCGGGCGTTGCTCGCGGGCAAGCCGCTGACGCTCTTCGGCGACGGGTCGATGCGCCGCGATTTCACGCACGTCGATGACATCGTTCGCGGCGTGCTGGCGGCGCTCGATCGCGCACCGCCCGGATATCGTGTGTACAACCTAGGCTCCGGTGCGCCCGTCGATTTGCAGGCGCTGCTGCGCGCGCTCGCGGTGACGGCCGGCGCGGACCCCATCGTGGCTCGGGAGGCGGTGCCGCTCGGCGACGTCGAAGCGACGTTCGCAGACATCCGGCGCGCCGAGGCCGAGCTGGGATGGCAGCCTCGAATAGCGCTGGAGCACGGCCTCGAGACAGTTGTCGCGTGGGTGCGCGCGCATCCCGCTGACGGTGACCCGCATGAAGCCGGCTTACGGGCATAGCTCGCCCGGGTGCGCCTCGCGCAACCCAAGCCTGCGCGAGCACGTCGTCGAGGCGGGGCGCGTCTGTTTCGGGGAGCGAGGCGCTCTCGACTCAGAACGGATCGAAGCAGTCGTAGTTTCGCTGGGACGCGATCAGGCCATCGCGAAAGGTCATGAATACGCCGAAATGCGCGCGCATCGTTCCGCCCGCAGGGAGCGTGCCCACCGGGACGGCGAGGGTCCCTGTCCAGACCACTTCCAGTGCGACCTCATCGCCATGCTCGACGGCATTGACGATCTCGTAGCGCTCCCGGGTCATCGCTCGCTTGCCTCGCTCACTCGCGTCCTTCATGGCGGCGAGATCGCGCGTCGCGCCGTCCGGAACGAATCGATTCGGGAATTCGCGCTGAACGACGTCGGGCGCGAAGAAGGCCGTCGTGTCTTCGCGCATCTCGATCGCGCGAAGGAATGCCCTTGCCCGGTCCGTGTTGGTCATACCCACTCCGGAGGCGCGACCGCTGCTACGTCGCGATCTTGGGGTGCATGGGAGGGCGAGCGATCGCCTTGGCGGGACGGAGAAACCCAGTCAGGTACAGCATCGCGTTCGTGGTCGTCCACGGCCTCGCATGACGGAGGTTCGTCAGCCAACGCGTCACCGTAGAGCCTTTCTCTGCTGGACGCAGGCCGGCCGTCAACGCGTGGTCCTGCGCTTGCTGGAAGGCGTCCGCGATCCGCTGCTCGATGGCCGTGGGCGAACACCTCTCGCGCGCGCGCTTCGCCGCTCCCTTGGCAAGCCGTGCCCGCGCCTGGGGGTCCCGAACGAGTGCCACCACGGCGCCGGCAAAGGCGGCGTCCGCGGCGGCTTCCGCGTCTTCGCCCTTGCCAGGCGAGAGGAGTATCCCGCTGAGGCCGTCCTGAATCTGGGCGGTGACGCCCATGCCGTCCGCGAACGCCACGGTCGGCGTTCCGCACCAGAGCGCCTCGCCGAGGACGTTGCCGTACGTCTCGCTCAGCGATGCGTGCACGAAAACGTCGGCGTAGCGGTAGAAGTCCGGCATCTGCGTCCAGGGCACCTCCCCCGTGAAGAAGACGCGGTGGTCGGCGCCGACCTCGCGCGCGACACGCTCGTAATACGGGGTGTCCGGTCCCGCGCCGACCAGCGTCAACGTCGCGTCGGGCTCGCGCGGCAGGACGTGCTTGGCGAAGAGACGCACGACGCGATCTTGGGCCTTCTCGCGCGTGTGTCGCCCGGCGCAGAGCAAGCGCGGTCCGCGCTGCGGCAGCCCTTCGCGCTCGATGAGGTGCGTGTACGGGTCGGCGCCGAGCGCGCGGTCGAACACGTCCGGCTGGACCGCCCGGGGGATGACGTGGATCGGGGCGCGAACGCCGCGCTCGCGCCAGTACGTGCGCAGGCCTTCACTGAGGACGACGAGCCCGTCGCTGTCGTTGTACATCGACGAGAAAAGCCTCTCCACAGGCCGCTGCAGCGCCATGTGGAGCCCCGCCTGAATGACATCGTTTCGCGAAAGTTTCTCTGGCAGGAGGACCTCGTACGCCGCTTCGAGGTGCGTCGTGTTGACGCAGAGCAGAGGGATTCCCTTCATCTTGCGGAGCCACACGCCGAACTCGAGCAGGAGCGAGTTGGTCTGCGCGAAGCAGATGTCAAAGTTCCAGCGCGACGGCTCGAACATCCACGGCACGGGCATGGGGAGGTGCACGCCGGGATATGTCTTTAGCGGGATGCTCGGAAATGCGACCGTATTCGGTGCGAGCTCGTCCGGAGAGGCATCAG
>JALYHV010000009.1 GCA_030776205.1 Myxococcota bacterium
CCGTTGGAGCGTGCACGGCACCGCTGGCGCCGCCGCAGAGGGCACCCGCGTGCAACCCCGACGACAAGGCGCGCTGCGAGGGGGCGGTTATCCATTACTGCTACGCCGGCACGGAGCGCTCGTACTCGTGCAAGGCCCTTGGTTTTCGAAGCTGCGAGCTTGGCAAGAACGGCGTGCGGTGCGCCTCTTCCGATCGGTGACGCGCGCCTAGCACCATGGCCGTCGCGCGCGATATAGAACGAGGCAGGGATTGCGCGGGAAGGGAGGCGACACCGAGCTCGTGACCAACGACGTCGTCCTCGTCACCGGTTTCCCCGCGCTCCTCGCGCGCACCGTCTGCTCGGAGATTCTGCGTTCCGACGCGCAGGCGCGGGTCGTTGCCGTCGTCCGTTCCAAATCGCTCGCCGAAGCGCGATCCTTCGTGTCCGGGCTGCCGCCCGACGCGGGCGCACGCGTGCAGCTCCTGGAAGGCGACGCGGCGGCCATCGACCTCGGGCTCTCCGGGGAGGAGTTCAAGCGGCTGACGCGCGAGGTCACGCGGATCCACCATTGTGCACAGGTCACCTATCTAGGGGTGGACCGACAAACCGCCGAGCGCGTCAACGTCGGCGCCACCCGCGAGGCCATCGAGCTTGGCGTGAGCTGTACCAAGCTCGAGTGCCTGGTCCTCCACTCCACGGTGCACGTCTCGGGCGATCGCCGCGGCACCGTCCTCGAGGAGGACCTCAAGGCGGGGCAGGGGTTTCGAAGCGTCGTCGAGGAGACCAAAGCCCGCGCTGAGAAGCTTGCGCGGGACGCGATGCATCGGGTGCCTATCGCGGTCGTCCGGCCATCGACGATCGTCGGCGACTCGCGAACCGGCGAGGTCGACCGCTTGGACGGTCCCTACCTGCTCATTCTGCTCATCGTGACGTCGCCCCCGGAAATCGCGCTGCCGCTGCTACCGGGCAGGGGGGACAGCCTGCTCAACCTGGTCCCCGTGGACTGGGTCGCGAGGGCGGCGGTCGCGATTGGCCGCGACGCACGGGGTCCGGGGCGAACGTTTCATCTGGTCGATCCTCACCCGCTCCCCGTGCGCCGCGTGTTCGAGCTCGTCGCTCGCGCTGCCGGTCGTCGCGTCCCACGGGGCTCCATCCCGACCCACGTCGCGAGAGCCATCCTGAATGCGCCGGGCATGGACCGCGTTGCGAAGACCCCGCGCGCCCTCCTCGAGGCGCTGACGATGTCGGTCACGTACGACGCGCGAGGCGCAGACGAGCTGCTCGGGGCTCTCGGGATCGAGGGGTGTCCCTCGTTGGAGGCCTACGTCGACAAGCTGGTCGCCTCCGCACGTGATCGAGTGCGTGAGCGGCGTGGATCGGGCGGCTCCGAGGCCGAGTCCGAACGGTCTCGGGCGTAGCATCGGCCATGGCAAGACGCGCGGTTTCTCCGCCCCTGGGAGAGGGCATGGTGGTCCGTCGCATCGTGCTGCGCGCGCCTGACGTGGTGTTCTTCAAAGGAGTGGTGGACGCGAGCGAAGGGCTCGCTTCGGTCTTCGCGGAGCACGGTGGCGACCTCGTGGTCGCAGCGCCGTGCGGGCGCGAGCGGGAGCTCGACACGTTCCTCGACGAGCTTTGCGCCGAGCTGTCGTCCTTGCGAGTTGGCCCGTGAAAGTCGACTTCGACGTCGCCGTTATCGGCGGGGGGCCCGCGGGAACGAGCACCGCGCTCCACCTGGTCCGTCGCGAGGGCGTCGCCGCGGCGCGCATCGTCGTGCTCGAGAAGGCGCGCCATCCACGCGACAAGCCGTGCGCGGGGGCGGTGAGCGCCTGGGGCCTCGAGGCGCTGTCGGCGATCGGCGCTCCCCTGAACGTGCCCCACGTCACGATGCAAGGACTGCGCGTGCTCACCGCCGAGCACGAGGGCGCGCATCGTGCGCGGCTCGGCGTGGTCGTCCGGCGCAGCGAGTTCGACGCGAGCCTCTGGCGGCGCGTCCAAGGCGACGGCGTCGTCGCTCGGGAGGCCGAGCCGCTCGTCGGGCTCGAGCGCGGAGTGGGGCACTGGAGGATCACGACTTCGGCGCGCACGCTCACCGCGCGCCTCGTTGCCGCCTGCGATGGTTCGGGAAGCGCCGTGCGCAAGCTTCTGCGCGTGCCCGAAGCCGCGCGGAAGGGGCACCTCTATGTGGTCGAGACACCTC
>JALYHV010000010.1 GCA_030776205.1 Myxococcota bacterium
GGCGGCGGGCCGGCCCGCCGTCACGGAGAAGCTCCTGATCCGCGAAGGCGAAGCGGGGCGTCACGAGCACGTCGTCCTCGCCCGGGTCGCCGCTCCGCCGTCGAGCGAGCTCGCACCGCCGGAAGCGCCGTCGGCGGGGCTCGGCACCCGGAAGGTCGTCGGGATCACGATGGCGGGCGCCGGCCTCGCGGGGGTCGGGGTGGGCGCCGTCTTCGGGCTCATGGCCATTTCGGCGTGGAGCAGCGCCAAGGACGCGTGCGGGGGCGACGCCTCCCATTGCCGGGGGGACGTCTCCAAGGGCCGGTCGTACAACGACACGACGAACACCGACGGCCTGATTTCGACCGTGGGCTTCATCGCCGGCGGCGCGCTCCTCGCCGCCGGCGGAGTCGTCTTCTTCACTGGCGGCGGGCACGACGAAGCCCAGAGCGCCCGGCTCGTCGTTGCCCCGAGGCTCGGCCCCGGGCAGCTGGGCCTCGCGCTGAGCGGCGCCTTTTAGGCCGAGCCCCGGAGGCTCACCGGAAGACCTGGATACGCAGGTTGCGGTAGTACACCTCGGCGGACTCGGCTTGCCAGGCGATCGGCCCCGACGTTACGGCTTTCCCCGTCTTGTCCATGACCCCGAGCACCTCGTTCACGACGTGCCCGTTGACGGTATAGATCGCGGTGCCGGTGTCGACCTGCAGCAGATTCGAGTTCCAGTCCGTCCCTGCGCCCGTGCCCCCCGCGTCGCCCCCCGTCTCCCAGTTGGCGCTGCGATGGTGCTGAACGAACCCGGTGCTGCCGTTGACGACCATCGCCGTCCCACCGGCCGACGCGGGCGCGTAGGTGGTCGGGTCGCCGGCGGCTCCCAGCGACTTGCACTGGGCATACAGGGCAAACACGTCGCCGGTCGAGCCCCACTTGTTCTGAAACTCGATCGACGACGGCCACACCTGCGTGAGGTCCCCGTGGATGGCCCACAGCAAGCCGGCGTCACGCGGGTATGCCGTCGGGTCGCCGTAGGCGGCTATCCCGTTGTAGGCGAACTTCTTGGTGCCCCATTTGTAGTCCCAGGACAGATTGAATTTCGTGTACGAGGCCACCGTTTGAAGGAGGCCAATCGGCACCGAGGACTGATCGGGCGCGCTGGCATAGACATGGATTGTTCCGTTCTCGGGAGTGAAGAGCGCCAGCGCGGCGGCTCCGGTCACGACCGTGCCCGGCGTGGTCGTGTGCGTGATTGAGGAGTGCACCTCGAACCCCGTCAGGTCCCTCCCATTGAAGAGGTCGACCCACGGGGGCCCTCCGTCTCCGGCGGCATCGGTCGGCGCGACGCTGGAATCCACGCCGGCGAATCCGGAGTCGCTGCCCGTGCTTCCGGAGCTCCCGGCGTCGCCGGACGCCGGGGACGCATCGAGCCCGGCGCCTGCCGATCCCCCCGAGCCAGCGCCGGAGCCATTGACCGAGCCCGAGGAGGGCACGGCCCCCGACGACGACGTGGGATTGCCCGAGCCCGCGCCCGACCCGGTCGAAGCGGCAGCTCCGGACGCTCCGCCTCCCGAGCTCGCCGAGCCCGGCCCCGGCGATCCGCTCGAGCAGGCGACCCCAAGGAAAGCCGCCACTCCCATGACCCCGGCGGCGTTCAAAACGAGCTTCGCCCGCGCGTTGCTGCCGCGCCGATGTCTCCGCATGGGAAAACACTCCCAGACTGCGAATATCTGGGCAAGGCTCAATGCGCGCGCCTGGTAACCGATCCGCCTCGGGTGTACCCGAACACTAGACGGTAGCGCGAGTGACACGGCCGTCCGCGCCGGTACACTGCGCGGGTGCGGGACGCGCGCATCGCTCTCCTCGCGTGGACCGCCCCGGCGTTTGCCCTTTTTCTGTCCTCGGTAGCGCTGGCGAACGGTCGCTTCCCGGCGTCCAACCAGATCGTCTTCTCGCCCGCGGACCCGCGTCTGGTCGTCGTCCGAACGACGTTCGGCATCCTCCTTTCGCACGACGGCGGGGCGACCTGGGCGTGGCTCTGCGAGGAGGCCCTCGGCATCTCTCCGAGCTCGCCCAGTGACCCCGTCCTGGCCGTGACATCCGGTGGAGCTTCGGGGGGCTCGTCCGGCGGGATCCTCTTCGCCACCCGGGGCCTCGATAACGGGGTCGTCGTGTCGACGGACATGGGCTGCGGCTGGGAGCAAAGCCCCGAACCGCTCGCGAGCCAGATCGTCAAGGACCTCGCCGTTCGGCCGGACGCGCCCGACAGGGTGCTCGCCGTAACCTCGACGTACGGCGCGCACGCGGGCGCGGAGGGAGGCCCCGGCTACGCGCAGCAGGTCTATGAGATGGCGGATGCCGGCTGGTCGCCCGTCGGCCAGCCGATCGACTCCGGCATGCTGGTCACCTCGTTCGAGGTCGCGGCGGCCGATCCCCGCCGGATCTATGTGTCGGCGCTGCGCTTCGGCAGTCCGGTTCCTACCGCGTCACTCTTCGTTACGACCGACGACGGCGCTCACTGGGTGGAACGCGCGGTACCGCTCGACGCACGCAACGAGGCGGCTGCGTACATCGCCGCGGTCGACTCGACAGACGCCAATCGGGTCTACCTTCGCACGTCCGGATCCCCGTCGAGGCTGCTCGTGACCGTCGACGCCGGTCAGACGTTCGCCGCGGCTCTCTCGCTGAATGGGCAGATGCGCGGCTTCGCGCTCTCGGCGGACGGCTCGAAGGTGTACGCCGGGTCCGTCGAAGACGGGCTCTTCGTAGCGGCACGTGCGGATCTCGCGTTCAAGAACGTGTCGTCCATTCACGTCCAGTGCCTCGCGACGCACGGTGCCGACTTGTGGGCGTGCGCAGACGAGCCGAGCGGGTTCATCGCAGGCGTCTCCGCCGACGACGGCGCCACCTTTGCGGCGAAGCTGCGGCTCGCGCCCCAGCCGCCGCTCGCGTGTGGGGCGGACGCAGCTGCGACGCAATGTCTCGGCGTGCCGCTGCAGCAGCTCTGCGCCTTGCTCTCGGGCTGCGATTCCGCGTTGGGAGCCGCGTCTCCCGACGCCGGCGCACCTGGAGCCGCTGCCCCGCCCGACGCAGGGGTTGAACGAGGCCCGTCGCGGAGCGCATGCGGGTGTTCCACGGTGGGTGCCAGCGGCGGGTGGCCGGGTCAATGGATGGCAGCCGGCCTCGCAGCGGCGGGCTCGATGCGGCGGCGGCGTCGCCGACTGTTATAGTGGCGCTGATCCTTTTGCCATCGCTCTTCGGTGCTCCGTTGTCCTTCATTCCCGCGGCCCGCATTCCCGTGGTGCTCACGGCGGGAGGGCTCACGTTGGCCTCGTTCTTGGCCGTGGCGAGCTGTTCGAGCTCGACGCCCTCCGCGGCGCCGACGGACGCGGCCGTCCCGGCTGTAACGAAGATCGACGCAGCCATCGCCGCGGACGGACACCACCTTTCCTGCGCGCCTCGACCGCACGCGAATCGTTGCTCTGGGGACGACTCCACGTTCGTCTTTGCCCCTCCTCTCGCGTGCGATCCCAGCTCGCAGGGTGAAGCAGGCACCGGCGTGGACGCGGGCACGGGCGTGAGCTCGGAGGGAGGGCCGCCGGCGGTGGACCTGTGCGCCGGAGTCACGACGCTCGATGTCTTCTTCTCTCCCCAGGCGTGCCGTGCGTTCGTCGACGCCGAGAGCAGCGGCAACATCGGGCCCGACGGGGACCCGTCCGCACCGGTGCTCGACGCCCCGGCCGATGGCGACATGCTGACACCGGATCAATGGTCGACCTTCCTCTGGCACCGATCGCTGCGCGACGCTCGTGGCGGTCCGCTGCGGCGCGCCTTCGATCTCCTCGAGCGGCCTGCGTATGCCTATTCGTCATTGGCCGGGGACGCCTACGTGATCGAATTCACGCAAGGGTGCACGGAGGTCTTGAGGGCCATGGTCACCGGGACGTTTTGGTCGCCCGATCCCGCCTCGTGGGCCCTTTTGACGTCCTTGACCGGAGCTGTGCAGGTGCGGGTTTTTGCGATGCGCTTCGCCGCGGATACGCTCGTTTCGAAACCCGTCGCGAGCGCGCCGATTACGATCTCCATGCAGAGCGCCGGCGGGGGATAGCGCCCCGTCACGGCAGGCAGGCGGCTCCCCGGTCGGCGGTCCATTCGAGCACGGTCGCGCCCACGGTCAGCGTCGGGAGTTGCGACGCGACGACACGCGAGAGGTCGCCCGAGGCAACGAGCGCGTCGGCGACGTCCTGATCGAAGGCACGCAATTGCACACGGGCCGTAACACGGTCGACGCCGGTCGCCGCGATCTGGACGGCGGCACTCTGCGCGGCCTGCAGCGGGTCGGCGGCTGCCGGGAGGAGCAAGGACGACCGTGCGCTCTGCGCGTTCCACATGAACGGCGTCGGCGCGCCGCGATCATCGAAGAGCTGCTCACCAAATACCAAGAGGGGAGGGCTCGAGCTTGCGGTCACCGATTCGTTCGCGCCGACGACGCCGCTCGCATAGGCAATCGCTCCCCCCGCGTAAGCGACGACCTCGGCCCACCCGCGGCGATTGTTCGTGGCGCCGCTCGGCCATGCGTGGCCGACGAGCGCGTTCGTCAGCGTGACGCTCACCTGCGCACCGGACGCATTGGGGACGACGCAGAGCTTGGAAGACAAGGACGGGTCGATCATCTCTTGGACGAGCTTGCGCTGCATTTGGGATGCGGCGCCGAGGTCCACCCCGGGCATCGCGTGCCCGTGAACGGCGCGCACGGGCGCCCCGAGGACGTCCGCCGCGAGGCCCGGCGTCTCGGGCATGTGGCAACGCCCGCAGGTGCGCAAGCTCGCTGGCTGCGCGTAACGGGTCGTGCGCCATTCGTCGATCGTCCGCTCCACCTCCAATCCATGACCGTTGGTGACCGCGTGGCAGGTACCGCAGAGCGTGGCGGCTTCCGGTCGGTCACGATCGTGCGCTGGCGAGTAGACCGACCGATGCGCCAGGGTGGTGACCGGGTCCGCGATGGGCCCGCGCATCACATCATCGTTGCCGAGCCCCGTCGACGCTCCACCAGCACCCGCGGCGCTGTGGCAGACGACGCAGGTCACGCCCCCGAGGGCGGCGGGCAAATCAGCCAGGTTGCGCCCGTCGGTCGTCGCGCCGCGTGCGACCGCCAGTGGCGCATGGCAGCGAACGCAGAAGTCGCCGAGCGCGCCGCCGGTATCGCGTTGTCCCCTCGCGTTCATGGCGCGGAAGATCGGATCCTCGCTGGCATAGGCGTGCATGCTGAGCGCCCAACCCTGGTAGTGCGCCGGGTGGCATCCCTCGCAGGTCAGCGGGTCGTCTCGATCGAGGGCCTCACCGCGCGGTTGTCCAGCGATCTCCGCTCCTGGGCGACCGCATGCAACCGCTTGCGACGCGATCGAGGCGCAGCCGACTACCGACAGCCAAGTGCCGCGCCAGGTGCCGCGCCAAGGTACCGAGAGCCGCACCGCTCAGCCGCCGCAGACGTCCGCCGCGCATCCGTTCCACGCTGTCGCGCACTGCGCCATCTGGCACGCCGCGCATTCGGCGCTGGCGGCGGCGCCGCACGCGGTCACGCAATGGGCGAGCGAGCACCGCTCGAGAGCGAAGAGCAATGCCGAGGTGCTGCGGCATGACGCCACGACGCACTGCTGCCAGCAAGGATCCACCTGGGGTGCCATCGATAGCCCAAGATCGCCGGGTGGCGCCGTTCCGGGCGGGCAGGCATTCACGCAAGCGAGCGTCTGCGCGCAAGTCGCCGTGCCGGTGCCGAAATCATCTGGCGCCAGGGCGCACGATTCCATCTGGGAGCTCGACGCCGGATAGTAGGTGCCCGACAGAATGCACAGCTCGGCCGCTTGGTAATCGAGCCCCTGCACGACCTCGCTCGTACCTTGCAGATTTTGGTACGCGCACGTGAAGCGCACGCGCGACCCCGCGGCGATCGGAAGGCTGGATTGAATCGAAAGCGGATTGGCCGCATCGAGCGAGGCGTAGAACGGTCGCACGGCGAGGGCGCCCGAGGGCGGATCGAGGAACGCCGTCACGCTCTGCGCGCGCGTGTAGTTGTAAGAGGACACGCTGGCGAACGTCACGTCGTTAGGAACGAGGCACCTCATCGAGGCATGTGACGAGGCGCCGGGGGGAATGGCGATGAACGGGTCATCGAAGAAAAAGACCCCGGCGGAGACGGCGACTCCCTGCCTCGCCGTCGTCAGCGCGACGTCGACTCTGGCGTCCAGGCTCTGGGCCCCCGCATCGAGGAAATGAACCTGTACGAGCAGCACCTCTCCCCCGCGCAGCGGAAGGCCGACGCCCGCGGGAAAGGCAAAAGACCCTGTGCGCGCCTGCGAGCCGTAAACCTCGCCGCGCATGTGCGCCATCGGACTCGTCGGGCCGGCGAAGCAGTCACCGGGAGCACCGGCGCCGTCCGGAAGCGACGACAGGTCCGTCCGAAAAACGTGGACGTGGTGAGCGCCCGACGCGGCGACATGCGACGCGCCCACCAAGAACGTGTCGGTCGCCGAGGGGGCCCAGTACGAGCACGCATAGAAATCGGTGCCGGCGGCGACATGCTGCGCGACGGCGAAGGACGGACTCGCCGCGGCGGGGGTCATCGCCCCTTCCGCCGAGGTCATGCTGGCCGGCCCGGGCGAGGAGCCGCAACCGGCTGCGGCGCCCATGGTGGCCGCGATCGAAAGAAGAGGGAGCGGGCTGCGCACGGGGCTCGTCGGAGCGTACGTCCGCGCTCGACGTCGGCCTAGACGGGGCAGGGCCACGCTTGCCATTCGAATCAATCGATCCCATAGTTGCTTTCGCGTTTCCAATGACTCCGCGCAGCCTCGCCCCGTGCCTCCGCATCGTCATTGCGGCGCTACTCGTCGCGTTGGGCAGCGGCGTCGGCCTTCCCGGTATCGTGCGTGCGATGGTGCCCGCGCAAGAGCACGTTTGCACCTGCGCAAGTGGGGCGAATGGATCGAGTCACGAATCGTGCCCCGTGTGCAATGGCGGGCAAAGCATTCGCCCCCGGCACACGCATGTCACCGGGGTACCGTGCGGTGAGCGGCTCGTCGGCATTGGCGTCATGTGCGAGCCCGCCCTCGTCTCGGCGTCTCCGTGGATCGCCACGGCATTGTTCCAGCGAGCAAAGGCGTCACGGGAGGTGACGCTTGCGCCTCGCGCCGTATCGGCCGAAATGCCAACGCCCCCGCCTCGAGCCGGCGCCTGCTGATACGCGCCGACGAGCGACGG
>JALYHV010000011.1 GCA_030776205.1 Myxococcota bacterium
CAGACGGTCGCTCTATGTGAAGCCGTAGTGGCCAACGCGGCGCGCGACGAGCAGCAGCTCGCGGAACAGCTTGTGCGGCGAGTGGAGGCGCACACCAAAGGCGTCGAGCTGCTCGGCCTCGCCGAGCGTGCCTTCGACACCGTGCAGAGCGTCGCGCACGCCAGGGACGTGACAGCCTGCCGCGAGCACACGGAGAATGCGGCGCTGCTCGTTGACCGGGCGCGCGACCGGCACGACGCGGGCAAGCGTTCCTTGCAAGCGGCGCGCGATGCACTCGAGCAAGCCGAGATCGAGCATCGTTGCGCCCAATGGCGGAAGGCCGCCGATCTCGAGGGGTTCCACGAAAGCACGGCCGCGGCCGCGGCTCGTTTCGTCGAGGCGCTCTGCGCGATGGAGGACACGCTCGCCGAGCTCGAGCAGCGACACGCGGCGGCATGCGCGGCGGCCGAGAGCCTTACCAAGGCGGGCCGCCCTCTGGCCCCGCTCGACCCCGGGCACATCTTGGTCGGAATTGCTCGAGGCTACGCCGAGCGCCGAGGCGCACTCTTCACCGATCACGATTGGACCATGCTGCGCTACGCCGCCGCGTCGGGGGCAACGGGCCGACTGACGGAAATCGTGAATCTGCTCCACCGGTGCGTGCCGAGAACGGGCCCCGTCCTCGAGTACCAGCGAGAGGGTTCGACGTTGCGCCTTCGATGCGCGCGTGCGTCGCGCACCTGCGCCGAGGCGGTCGCCCTTGCCGCGGCAGCCACGCCGGTGGCTGCACCCGCGACGCCGCAGATCCCGCCGAGCGGCACCCGATGGCTGTCCGACGAACGGGAGGTCGAACGCATGGTGTCGGAGCACCGGTACGACGATGGGCCGCTGCCGCAATGAGCCCCGAGCGCTTCCCGCTCATTCGAGCGGCATCGGTGCCGCTGCTTGCGACCGATGGCGTCGAGCGTGGGCCGACGGGTGCCCCTCGAGCGTTCCGCATTTGGAAGGCCGGCGCGAACCCGACCGACAAAGGGGTTCATTGTTTCACCGCGCGATCCGCAAAGCTCTTGCTCGATGAACAGGCGACTCGAGGCAACCTGTACTCGATCGACGTCGACCATCTTTCCGTCGACAACCTGCTCGCGCCCCCCGAGGCGCGCAAGGCCGTCGGGTGGCACACGCTCGACGCGCGCGACGGTCCGAACGGGCCCGAGCTTTGGGCGACGAACGTCGAGTGGACAGAGGCGGTTCGGTCGGGCCTCGAGTCGAGCCCGCCCGAGTGGCGCTATGTGTCCGCCGCCTACAACATCAATAAAGCGAGCGGTGAGATCGTCTCGTATCACAACCTCGCCTTGACGAACAATCCAGCCGCTTGGCAGGTAACTGCGCTTGCATCGAGGGCAATTGGGGATCGCGGGGTTCTCTCGACGGTGGAAGACCTCGGGCATGGCGCCGTGCGCGCGTCACGCTTGCCCCCGAAGGAGCACGAAGAGCTAGCTGCTCGCATGGGCCGAGATGCGCGACCGAAGGGCATTCACTGGGATCCCGATCACCCAAACGACCTAGTGTTCCCGCTGATGAACCGAGACGAAGCGCGGGCCTTTCTCGCCAGTCGCCGCCGCGACGGGGCGCGGTGATGCACGCCACCCAAGTTAGAAAGCTTCGACGTGAGTCCTTTGCTGTAGGACGCACGTCGCGGGAGCGCGATGAGCGCGCGCTCTTGCCGAGCCCCTTCGCGTCGAAAACCTCATCGGCGCGAGGGGGCGAGGCTTTTTCGGAGGTGACGCAATGATCACAATCGAGGATCTCCTGACCGCCCCGACTTCGGACGAAGTGCTCAATCGGTTCGTAACGAACCTCGTCGCGATGAAGATCCCCGCCGACAAGTGGCGACCGGCCGGCGTGGGCCGAACGATCTTGCGCGTGGTGGCGTCGACGTATGCCGGGGGGTGGCAGATCGTCGCCGCGGCAATCGCCGGGGGCTTCCTGACGGAGGCCACGGGGCCTTGGCTCGTGCTCCTCGCTCGCTACGTTTACGGGGTCGAGGCGCGGCCCGCGACCTTCGCCACGGGCTCGGTGACCCTCACGAACACCGCGGGGGGGATCTACACGTACGGGGCGGGCGAGGTCACGGTCCTCGACTCGAGCTCGAAAAAGTCGTTCACGAACACCGCGCCGTTTACACTTGGCGCGGGCTCCGTCGGTGCGCCGACGACGCTATCCATTCCCATCCAAGCGGTCGAGGTGGGCGCCACGAGCTCGGCGGCGCCCGGGGAGATCGACACGCTCGTGACCGCGATGCTCGGGGTCACCGTCTCGAACCCGGTCTCGGTCGCGGGCCTCGACGCGCAAAGCGACGACGACTTGCGCGCGCTTTGCCTTTCGAAGCTCGGTTCGCTCTCGGTGCGGGGGCCGCGAACGGCGTACGACTATGCGATCAAGACCGCCACCCGCCCGGATGGATCTCCCGTCGGAATCAATCGGAGCTCGATCAGCACGGGATCGCACACGGGCAGGGTGTCGATCTATGTCGCCATGCCCTCGGGCGCCCCGTCACTCGACGACCTGACGGCCGTCGGCGTCTCGATCGACGCGAAGGCCCGCCCCGATGTCGTCACGGTCAACCTGTACGGCGCGATCCCGGTCAACTACTCGCCTGCCCTCACCGTGTGGGCGCTCGCGATTCCCGGGCTTGTCGAAAGCGATGTGAAGGCCAAGGCCAAGGCATTGCTTCGCTCCTTCATCGAGAGCTACCCCATCGGGGGCCTTTCGACGATACGCGGCCGAGGGCTCTTTGCGAGCGGGGTCGATGGCGTGGTCAAGAGCGCGCACGAAGCGATCTTCGCGGTCGACGGAGCGACCGATCTCCCGTTGCTTCCCGGGCAGGTAGCGGTCGACTCGACGTCGATCACTGTCCGAATGGTGGCAACGATGGCAAGCGATTGAGCCCCGTGCCCGCTGAAATCCCCTTCGTCGTGCTCGAGGCGGGCGACCGAGCACCCGTCGTGCTGCACTCCCTCAACCGCCCGATCCTCGAGCTCGAGGCCGCCGACGATCTGCTGCCCCACTTGCGCGCCCTGGTTGTCGATCCCGAATGAACTCTTACAAGCCCGGGCAGTCGATCCGATTCACCGTGACCTCGACCCTGCTCGGTGTGCTCACGACCCCGCCGACGGTCGTGCTCACCATTCGGGGGCCCGACGACTCGAGGATTACCCGACCCCCGTCGTTGATTCCGTGGGGCAGTACCACGCCGATGCGCTGATCCCCGTCGGGGCCGCCCCGGGCATGTGGGTCGCACGATGGCAGTCCACGGGCGGCGCCCCTGCCAATAACGCGCTCGTCGAGACGCGCTTCGTGGTCGCGGCGCTCGATTTTTGAAGGAGCGCCTCTTCGAGGGTGAGCCAGTATTCGTCTATCTCTACAGATCGCTCCCCGTGCTTGTTTTTCAAGCGCCCCACCGTGGGGCGCATGAGAATCCCCGGCATTCGGCCATCTTGTACAAGCCGGTCGATGAGCTCCCGAAGCTTCCGCGGGCGGTCGTACCCGAGCCGCTTCCCTAGGTGGACGTCGCGGGCGCCCTCGGGCGGGGTGTACGCTCGGGCTCCGTGGACGAGTCGGCGAACGATGAACCCGATCGACGCGATAGGCTGCCGTCGACGCGCACACGAATCATTCGCCCACGCACCGAGAACGTTGGGCGCATCTCGCACAGGCATCTCGCCGTGCTGTCGCTAGAGGAACCCCCCTTCGACGTCGACCGCCCGAGGACGCGCGCCGATTGCGCGAAGGTCGCTCGGCCGTGCCCGTTCGTCGGATGCCGCTATTCGCTCTATCTCGAGGTTTCTCGCAACGGGTCGATCAAGTTCCGGTTCCCCGATCTCGGGCCCGAAGACATGTCCCCGGAGCACTCGTGTTCCCTCGACGTCGCCGATCTCGGCGGGGTGTCCCTTCAGGAGGCCGGCCGCGCGCTCAACGTCGGGCGTGAGAGGGTGAGGCAGATCGAGCAAAGTGGTCGCGCCACGCTCGCCCGCAGGCACCCCGAGCTTCGCCATCTGCTCGAGGACCACGAAGACAAGAGCCGCGCCGTCCTCGAGCCGAAGAGCACCGCGCCGGCAGCGCGCACGAGGTCCACGCCCGTGGCCCCCCCGTCTACCCCTTCGCCCGAACGGCGAGAGCTTGTGGTCGACGACGAAGGCCCGCCGAGTGGCGAAGTTGTTGGCGCCGACCCGACCGAGCATCAAATTGGCCTCATGCCCCCCCGCGAGCTGCGCAAGCGCGTTCTGGCCATTCTGAAAGACGGTCCCCTGACGATGCGTGCGATCGCCCTCGCCGCCGAGGCGCGGCCTGACCCGCTGCGCGCGGCCGTTCGGGAGCTTCGCCAAGATGGCCTCGTGGAGCTCGTCGGCGCATCGTCCGCCGCGAAGTGGGCGCTCGTCGGGGAGGTCGGACCGGCAGCCATCCTCGAGGCGACCACCGCGGAGCCCGTGTTGCCTTCGACGCCCTTGGTCGAGGTCAATGGCAATGGCGCGCACCCTCGGGCGCCAGCGATGAACGGAGCGGCCCCCCCGCCCCAAGGCGCCCCGACAAGGGACCGGGTGACCACCAGCCTGCTAACGGCCTACGCGCGCGCCCGGCGAGCCCTGGAGGAGCGGAGACGCGCCCTCGCCGCAGAGCTGCAGGCGATCGACGGCGTGCTCGAAGGGGCGATGGTTGGGCCCGCGACGGTACCCACCAACGGCAGCGTCGCCCAGCGGTCCCCCGTCGTCACGTCGGCGAACGCCCAGCCGAGCGCATAGCCGACGTCCCCTTGCCCGCCACCATGGTAGTGGGTACTATTACTCACGTAATAGATGGTCGTCCTGACCCGGAGCGCGCAGCAAGACGTGGCCAACCTGCCCGTCACGATGCGCGCTCGGCTCCAGGGCATCATTGCGCGGCTTGAGCGCTGGCCCGAGGTCTCGGGTTCCAAGGCCCTCAAGGGCGAGTGGCGGGATCATTACCGCCTTCGGATGGGCGATTGGCGAGTCATCTTCCAAGTGGTCTCGCCGAACGTGATCGTCGTTCGCATCGCGAACCGATCGGAAGTCTACGAATGAAGGAGCAAGCCATGGGTGCGAAGGCGAAACAGGCAACGGAACCGGTCGCGGGCATGCTCACGATCCACGGGGTGGAGTATGTGGTCATCCCTCGGGCCGAGTACTTGAAGCAGGTGGCGGCGGTGCCAGCGGGGAGCGTCGAAGCGGGGGCCTTCGTGCGCGAGAGCGTCGCCGAGGCCCTTCGCGCGGCCCGCGCGCACGCAGGGCTTACGCAAGAGCAGCTCGCCGCCGAGCTCGGGAAAAGTCAGACGCTTGTGAGCCAAGCGGAACTCGGCCGCGAGCGGGTGGGCGAGCGCTACGTGGCCGCGGTGCTCAAGGCGTGCGGCCTGCCGAAGGATTGGAAGCCGAGCAAGAGTGCCGCGCGCCGCTCGGGCAGTGCGGACGTCCTCTCTTTCTTCGACAAATTGAGCGCCGGTCGCAGCAGCTCCTCCGCTACCGCCACATCGGTTCCCCCCCGCTTACGCCGCCGGCGTCAGACTACGTGATCGGACCCTTCATGAGTGGAACAAGTGAGAGACCGGGGGCAGGGCGAATGCCTCCATCGCAAGCTTTGATGCCGGGATTCCACTTCGAGGCGGGCGCACGTTGGCTGCTTACGATCGAGACGATCGATGTTCTCCGGGTGGCGCTCGGAGACGAGCTTTTGAACGCGTTCGCGCGATGTTCGGCTACCACCGATCGGCTTCTGACGCTTCTGGATTGCCTTAGCCTGAACGCTACCCACGTCGGCAACGACACGGTTCGAGGCGAAAGAAATCTGTCTATACTCGGGATGTTTTCCGCGGGCCTGATCTACGAACTCCGCGAAGGCCTCCAGGAACTACGCGACTTGAACTTACCGTCTCGGCTCAGTCCTCAGGGCTGCGAACGGTGGGCAAAGATCGTCGAATTCGCGGAGCTGAAACACGAGGACACTCTCTGCCAGATCCGCAATGTCATGGCGTTTCACATTGGCGAGAAGGAAGTCGCATCGCGCGGAATTCGTCGACTCGCGGCGGAGAAGCGAAAAATTGTGGTCGCAATGGGCGAAGGCCCGAAGATGATCAACGGTCGAAACGTTCTCGGGGGCGAGGTCCTAATTGCGGGCATCAGTATCCGCCCGCCGGGGACTCCTGCCGGAACATCACATTCACGGCGACCGCTCTCGAGCGACGACTTCGAAGCCGCCATCGTAGAGGCAAGCGAGAGCCACCATGCGGTGGTCACGATGTTTGAGGAAGTGTTCGCCGATTTGCTTCGCCAGTCCGGGGCACACTTCGACCCATTGCCGCCACTGGCGGACAACCAGGCCCCGACCGCGTGACGGGTCCGTCCCGTCGCGGCCGAGTGCCGGGCTACCGTCGCGCGGAGCATCGATCGCCCGACTGCTACACGTGTATTAGTAGCTCAAGGCCGCGAGATCAGAAGAACACAAGTCGCTCGATCTTTGGAAGCTTCCGCGTGCGGCTCGGGTGCGCGAGAGTGCACCCCGTGACGCTCGAGGGGTTGGGGCATGAAACCGCGGAGGGGGCGATGCAGAGTCATGATGGCGAGGGGGATGAGACGCACGACGAGCAGCCCTCGGCGGACCGCTCGAGCAGACCCCCGACTGACGACGAGCTACGTGCCGAGCTCCTACGGATCCTCGACGAGGATCCCGACTGCCCGATCCCCGAGCGGGCACGCACGCACGGCACGAAAGACCCCACGCTCCTCTGGGAGGTGACGAGCTACCTTCTCGTTACGGTGAATAGACAATCGCGCACGAGCGTACGTCCCTTGCGGGCTTATCTCATCGTGCGCGACGAGCTCGAGGACCGAACCCACCAGTGGGCGCTCGATTGACCCACCGACGCGCGACCATCGACGAGAAGGGCGCCGAGAGCGTGCCCCGCTCCCACACGCTAGGGTGTGACGAAGCGCCCCCGCACCGTGTCACCGGCCGGGGGCCGACCGAGGAAAGGATATTTCCCCGATGCACCCGAAGATAGCCGTCTCCGCGACGTCCTGCGCGTTCCCTGTCCCTCTTGCGAAGGGGACCCAATGACTAAGCGGAACAAGGGGGGCCGACCCGCCATCGGTGATTTGCGTTGGCGATTCAATCCGAGCGCCGAACGCGAACAGTGGATGGTGCGCTGCACGCAGCCTGACGGCGGGCGCTCGCCGTTTCTTGAGCTCGACGGCAGGATCGCCAAAGAGGACAGGGCCGGCGCGCGGGCTGCCGCGAAGGTCGTCTCGGACATTATCCGAAACGGCGGCACTGTAAGCGATGCCGTGAGCGAGGCGGTGGAGGAATACGCGCGCCGATGGCTCGACGACCGCGACGGCCGCATCAACAGCATCCGCGACGACCGCTCACGCATGCGCGACCATATTGTTCCCACACTTGGCCGCCTCGACGTGCGCACCTTCAACCGCGACGACGTCGAGCGGCTTCGTGATCGGCTCGACGTGAAGATCGCGAAGGGCGAGCTCGCGTGGAAAACCGCGGCGTCAGTCTGGACCCTCGTCACCTCGATGTGCTCGGACATGGTCAACGCCAAAAAGCGTGCCTTTCGCGTGCGCGACGACAACCCATGCCGCGACGTCAAGCCACCGGAGCGCGGTGCGCGGAAGGCGAAACAGTACCTTTACCCGTCCGAGTTTCTGGCGTTCGTCTCGTGCGAGCGCATCCCCCTTCGCTGGCGTCGAACCGTCGCGCTAGCCATCTACACGTACACTCGCGATGCCGAGCTACGAGTGCTCCGGTGGAGCGACGTCGACCATGGGATCGTCGACATCAACCGCGCCCACAACCGAAGGAAGCCCGGCGAGATCAAGGGCACGAAGTCGGACGCACCGCGCCGGTTCGCCGTGGAGGCCAATCTCCGCCCGCTCCTCGAGGCGATGCGGCGGGAGGACGGGGACGAGGGGCTCGTTGCCAAGCTCGCCAGCGAGCGAGCCATGGCGCGCAACTTCCGCCGCTGGCTCTGGAAGGCCGGCGTCCGGCGCGCGGCTCTGCACGTGACGACCGAGCACAGCCAAAATATCACCTGGCACGATCTACGGGCGACCGGGGCGACCTGGATGGCCGTTCGTGGGGACGACGCGCTGAAGATCATGCAGCGGTGCGGGCACAAAGACTTCGACACGACGCAGCGCTACGTGCGCGAGGCGGAGTCGGTACGCGAAGGGTTTGGCGACCCCTTCCCGCCCCTCCCTGCGGTGCTCTTAGGCGGGCTGGGAGTTTCGGATCGGGTTTCGGATTCTGTCCGAAAGCCAGTGCCGATCCGGCTGAAAACAAGCACTATTGGGCGGGGTGGACGGGACTCGAACCCGCGGCCTCCGGCGTGACAGGCCGGCGTTATAACCAACTTAACTACCACCCCATGAATTCGTTCTCGTCCTTCGCTCCGTCCCAACTCCTCTTCGCCGCGATCTGCCACGTGGTGGGCGGGACAGTGATTGAACCTGCGACAACCGGCTTGTAAAGCCTGCGCTCTACCGCTGAGCTACCCGCCCCACTGCGCCGATGCAGCGTGACCGGGCGCGCCACTTTACGCATGCGCTGCAAAGGGTCAAGGCCGATTCGCACGCTCAGGCCGGCAGGGGCGCCGCGGGTGCCGGCGGCGGAATGGCTGGAATGGACGGAACCTCCTCGCCCGATGACCCGTGGGCCGGCGGGTCGGCCGGAATCACGACGAACTCCCCCTCACGGTACTCCCATCGCTCACGTGGCGGCCCAAATAAGGCGTCCGGTGACGGCAAGCAGAGAGCCTCGCGCAGCACGTGGTCCATGTGCTCGACCAACACGATTCGAGTCGACTTCAAGACGCGACGAGGCACCTCGCGCAGATCCTTACGGTTCTCCCGCGGAATGATGACCGTCGTGATGCCGCTCCGGTGGGCTGCGAGGAGCTTTTCCTTGACCCCCCCGATGGGCATGACGCGCCCGCGGAGCGTGATCTCGCCGGTCATCGCAAGATCGCGCCTCACCGGCACCTTGATGAGTGCGCTGGCAAGGCTCGTCGCCATCGTAACGCCAGCGCTCGGCCCGTCTTTTCGCACAAACTCCGGGAAGTGAACGTGCACGTCGATCTTCTGATAAAAATCGGCCTCGAGTCCAAGAGCGTCTGCGCGGGATCGCACGTAGCTCATCGCCGCCTGCGCGCTCTCCTCCATACCCTTTTCGAGTAGGCCCGTGATTGCGAGCTTGCCCTTGCCGGAGACAACCGCCACTTCGCAAGCAAGAAGCTCACCGCCGCCGTTCGAGGTGACGCTGAGGCCATTGGTAAGCCCGATTTCGTCGTGCTCTTCCTTCTTGCCTAATCGGAATTTGGGCACGCCGAGGTAGCGCGGCACTTCCTTCGCTACGACGTCAATCGCGTTCTCCTTGCCCTCTGCGACTACCTGTCTCGCCACCTTGCGGCAGATGCTGGCGATCTCTCGCTCCAGCGCGCGAACGCCAGCTTCCTTCGTGTAGTGGTGAATCATCGTTCGCAGCGCGTTTTCGGTCATCGTGAACGGCACGTCATCCAGGCCGCATTCTCTCCGCTGGCGAGGAACGAGGTATTTGACGGCGATGTTCAGCTTCTCGAACTCGGTGTAACCGCTCAACTGGATGATCTCCATGCGATCTTGCAATGGGATCGGTATCCCGCTCAGCGTATTGGCGGTGGTGATGAACATCACGTCGGAGAGGTCATAATCGAGATCGAGGTAGTGATCGTTGAAACTGTGATTCTGCTCGGGGTCGAGCACTTCCAGGAGCGCCGCCGCCGGGTCGCCACGGAAATCGGTCGACATCTTGTCCACTTCGTCGAGCAAGAACACGGGATTGTTCGTCGCCACTTTGCGCAGCGACTGAATGAGCTTTCCCGGCATTGCGCCGATGTACGTGCGCCGATGGCCACGGATTTCGGCCTCGTCGCGCACTCCGCCGAGGCTCAGGCGGACGAACTTGCGACCGGTCGCGCGGGCGATGCTCTTGGCGAGGCTCGTTTTGCCCACCCCCGGAGGCCCTACAAAGCAGAGCACCGGACCTTTGAGCTTCTTCGTCAGCGCCTGGACGGCAAGGTACTCGAGGATTCGTTCTTTGATTTTCTTCAGGCCATAGTGATCCTCTTCCAGGATCTCTTCGGCCTTTTTCAAATCATACGTTTCCTCGCTCTTCTCGTACCAAGGTAGCCCGACGATCCAATCGATGTAGTTGCGCACGACGGTCGCCTCTGCGCTCGTCGGATGCATCATCTTGAGCTTCTTGAGCTCCTTTTTGACCTTGGCCGCGCCCTCCTTGCTCATCCGCTTGGTCTTGAGCGTCTCCTCGATTTCTTGAATCTCGTTCTTGAACTCATCGCGCTCGCCGCCACCCAGCTCCTTCTGGATGGCCTGCATCTGCTCGTTCAGGTAATATTCCTTCTGCGTCTTCTCCATCTGCTTCTTGACGCGAGAACGGATCTTCTTCTCTACCTGAAGGATCTCGATCTCCGCCTGCATCAGTTCGTGCAGTCGTTCCAGGCGCTTCGCCGCGTCCTCCATCTCGAGCAGCTGTTGCCGGTCGGCAAGCTTGATGGTCGGTAGGTTTGCGACGATGGTGTCGGAAAGACGAGACGCATCATCGATGGTCTGCACGCTCATGAGCACTTCGGGCTGAACCTTTTTGTTCAGCTTCACGTACATCTCGAACGCGGCCTGCACGCTACGCGTCAGCGCCTCCACCTCGACGCCCCGCTGCGACGCGTCGGCGACCTCGTCCACCTCGACGACGAAGAACTCGTCAGTCTGAACGAAGCGCTTGATCCGTGCTCGGCGCTTGCCCTCGACGAGCACTTTCACAGTGCCGTCCGGGAGACGCAGCAGCTGCATCACCGTCCCCAACGTGCCGACGGTGAAGATGTCGTCAGGCGTTGGCTCGTTCGTCTTCGCGTTCTTCTGCGCGGCAAGAAAAATGTCCTTGTCGCGCGCCATCGCCGCGTCGAGCGCGTTGATCGATCGCTCCCTGCCGACGAAGAGTTGCGACACCATGTGCGGGAAGACGATGATGTCCCGCAACGGGAGCAAGGGAGCGGTGCGCCGCTTCGCGCTGGGCGGCGATTTGCCGTCGTTGTCTTTATTGAAGAACATCGGACCCCTTAAATAGCGTCAATCCCCGCCGCGCGCGAACGCGGTGGGGAAGGCCGGTCCTGCATTCAAGCCAGCTCCGCTTCCTTCTGGTAGACGATGAGCGGCGGCTCGCGCTTGGTGATGACGTCCTCGTTCACGACCACTTCCTTGATGCCGCTGCGCGAGGGAATGTCGTACATGATGTCGAGCATCGCGTGCTCGAGAATGGCGCGCAGGCCCCGTGCTCCCGATTGGCGTATGAGCGCCTCTTTCGCGACGGACTGCAGCGCACCCTTCGTGAACTTGAGCTTCACCCCGTCCATCTCGAAGAGCTTCTGGTACTGTTTCACCAGCGCATTCTTCGGCTTCGTCAGGATGTCGACCAGCGCGTCTTCGTTCAGCTCGTGCAGGGTTGCCAGCACGGGGAGCCGACCGATGAACTCCGGGATGAGACCGAACTTTAGCAGGTCCTCCGGCTGCACCTGCTCGAGTAGCTCGCCGAGCTTGTAGTCCTTCTTGCTCTTGATGTCGGCACCGAACCCGAGTGTTCGCTGGCCAATTCGACGTTGAACGATCTGGTCCAGGCCTACGAACGCCCCGCCGCAGATGAAAAGGATGTTCGTCGTGTCGACCTGCAGGAAGTCTTGCTGGGGATGCTTGCGGCCGCCCTTGGGCGGGACGTTGGCGATCGTACCCTCGATGATCTTGAGGAGCGCCTGCTGGACCCCCTCTCCCGAGACATCTCGCGTGATGCTGGGGTTGTCACCCTTTCGGCTGATTTTGTCGATCTCGTCGATGTAGACGATGCCACGTTGCGCGCGCTCGACGTCGTGATCGGCGTTCTGCAACAGTTGGACGATGATGTTCTCGACGTCCTCGCCCACGTAGCCCGCTTCCGTCAGAGTCGTCGCGTCGGCGATGGCAAAAGGAACGTTGAGGATTTTGGCGAGTGTCTGTGCGAGGAGTGTCTTACCCGTTCCTGTCGGCCCGAGGAGGAGAATGTTCGATTTCGCGAGCTCGACCTCGTCGGCCGCAAGGCGCGAGTCGATTCGCTTGTAGTGGTTGTGCACCGCAACGGCGAGGATCTTCTTGGCGCGCTCCTGGCCAATGACGTAGTCGTCGAGGATTGTCTTTATCTCGGACGGCTTGGGGACCGGGGTCGAACCTGCGTATGGCTCGTCCTTTTCCACCTCCTCGGCGATGATGTCATTGCAAAGGCCGATGCACTCGTCGCAGATGTAGACCGTGGGTCCGGCGATGAGCTTCTTCACTTCCTTCTGCGATTTCCCGCAGAAGGAACAGTTCAGGTTGCCGTTCTGGTGGTCGTCGCGTCTGCGTTCCAATGCTCGCCTCTTCGTTGCCGCGCACGCTCAAAGGCGCGGCCGAAATTGCCCACCGCGCGCCGGAGAGAGCTTAGACCCACCCCCCGAACGTCGCAAGCTTGTGACCCCGCTCGGCGTCCATGGCCTAACTTCACCGCTCCCTGCTCGGTTTTTCGACCTCGCCCTTTCTTCTTGGCGGCAGCACGTCGTCGATCAGCCCGTACTCCTTGGCCTGGTTTGGGCCCATGTAAAAATCGCGGTCAATGTCTTTGTGAATGAGGTCCTTCGGCTTGCCGGTCGCGCTCGCGAGGATGTCGGTGATGACGTCCTTCCAGTGGCGTATCTCGCGCGCCTGGATTTCGATGTCCGTGGCCTGACCGCGCGCGCCACCCATCGGCTGATGGATCATGATGCGAGCGTTTGGAAGGGCCATGCGACGTCCTTTGGTTCCAGCAGCAAGCAGGACTGCAGCCATTGACGCCGCCATCCCGAGGCAGGTCGTGCTCACGCTCGAGCGCACGTACTGCATCGTGTCATAGATTGCGAGACCGCTCGTAACTACCCCGCCGGGGCTGTTTATGTAGAGCATGATCTCCTTGTCGGGATCTTCGCTCTCCAAGAACAGAAACTGAGCGATGATGATATTTGCGACGTCGTCGTTAATTTCAGTACCCAAAAAGACGATGCGGTCCTTCAGCAGCCGGCTGAAGATGTCCCAATTACGCTCGCCCCGGTGAGTGGTCTCCACGACCGTCGGGTAGGGGATGAAGTCCTTTGCGGACTCGATTGTGCGAATAGCTTGCGTGCGGTTCTCGGGACGCGTGCTCATCGTGTTTATCCTCGCAAAGTTACACGTTCGTGCCGCGATGGTCTCGAGCGCTCAGCCGCCACCGTCGACCTCACCGCCACTCTTTGTCGCATCCTCAGCCTTCGCTTCGGTCGGCATGACCGCGCCCGCTGTCGGCTCCGCGCTTTCCTTTTTCGCCGAGCGCCTGCCCGCGACTTTTTTTGGCGACACATTCGTCGCTTCGACCGGTTCGGTCGTCGACGGCGCTTCCGTTCCACCATCCCGTACGGACGCTTTGCTCTCGATTACGTCGAGCACTTTGTCCTCCAGGATCATTCCGATCAGAATATTGCGCCGCTGCGGATCGCTGTACTCGGCGCGCACCTTCGCGACATTTTTACCGGTCTCGACCGAGAGCTCTTCGAGGCCCTTTTGGATGTCCTGGTCGGTGACCTGAATCGCGAGCTTCTTGGCGATGGCCGCCATGATGAGCCCGGCGCGTACCTTCTTTTCGGCCTCGCCATGCAACCTGTCGTGCACGCGCGCCAAGTCCTCCTTCGAAGGCTGCTGCCCGGCTTGCCGCGCATTCTGGAGAAGCTCGAGCTCCATCTCTCGGCATTGCTGCTCAACGAGCGAGGGCGGCACGTCAACGGGGTTCTTCTCGTTGAGCTTTTCGATGACTTGTTCGGCGAGGGCCGTGTCCGCGGCGTCCTTGAGCATCTTCTCGAGCCGCGTGTGCACGTCCGCCCGGAGCTCGACCAGCGTCTGGAAGGTGCCGACGTCCTTTGCGAACTCGTCGTCCAGGGCCGGCAGCACCCGCTCCTTCAGGTCCTTCACCGTGCCGTGAAATGTCGCTGACTTTCCCCGCAACTCGGCACGCGGATGCTCCGCCGGAAATTGCGCGGAGACCTCGAACTCGTCGTCGACATTTTTGCCGCTCAGCGCCGCGTCGAGCTCGGGCAACACCTGCCCTGAGCCAAGCTCGAGCTGAACTCCCGCTCCATCGCCCTCCTTCAACTCTTTGCCTTCGACCGTTAGTTTGAAGTCTATCGTGACCACGTCGCCCTTCTGCGCGGACCTCGGCGCCTCGGGCGGCTGGAGACGCGAGTGCGCCTTGCGCAATCTCTCCAGCTGATCATCGACCATGGCTTCGGTCGCGACCATCGAAGGACGGACGAGATCGAGCCCTTCGTAGGCGAGCTCGCCGATCTCCGGGGATACCTCGAAGCGCGCCTTGTACGAGAAGGCTGCGTTCTGTTCGAACTTACCAGGTTCGACCTGCGGCTGGTTTACGGGCTGTACGTTCTTGTCCGAGAGAGCCCTAGGCAATGTCCTCGTAACCAGCGCGTTGACTACGTCACTCGTGACCTGCGGCCCGTAGAGGTGCACCAACACCTGCCGCGGAGCCTTGCCCGGGCGGAATCCGCGCACCCGCGCCTTTTTTTGGAGATCGGCGTAAATCTTCTCGACCTCCACCTTCACCGCGTCAGCGGGTACCTCGACGGCGACCTCCATCATGACCGGTGAAATACGCGCGACCTGCACTTGCATGGGACGGCGGAGGGTAATGTTCCTCACACGGAAAGCAAGTCGGCTCCGGCGATGTCGTGAGCGCAACGGTGCACCGTGAATTCGCGCGCGGGCCGCCCCCGTCATGGTGAATGGCAGGTGCCGATCGCGACTCAGTAGTCGTCGTCGTCGTCGTCCGGTTCGAGCTCGTCGACCTGATCGTCGAAGAGGAGGTCGTTCTGATGTAACATCGTCTCTTGCATCAGGTCGTCGAAGGAGAAGCCCGCCTTGTTCGACGGTCGAAGCTCCTCGCGCTCGAACTCTTCGATGGTCCGGTAACTCTTGGGCAGCGGCATGGTCGGTAGTTCCAGGTACTCAGGTGAGCGTTGAACTTCGCCGGGGGTGACACGATTTGCTTCTGCGGTGATCCGGGTCTTCGTGTGGAGATCGGCGGGCAAATCAATCGCGGACGCTCGCGATCGGCGCGCGCCACCGCCTCGAGGGGCGACCGCTGCGCGTACATCCCCATTCCGCTCGCGACGGTTAGAGACCAAGCTCTTTGGCCCGGCCTGTCCTACATGAGCCGACAAGCTACTACGCGACCTCGAGCACGAGAAAAAAGCTGCGCCGAATTCAACCGGGCCATTGCTCGTTCGCGCAGGACAGCAGATGTCGCGGGGCGAACGGCGGACGTGCACCGCGAACCGTGCGCGTTTCACGCGAGCCGAAAGCGCGCTAGATAGGGCGTCGAATGAGCAAACCTGGCGCACGGGATCGCACGGAAGAGCGGCCCCTGGCCCGCGTCATTGCCGTCGTCAATCAAAAGGGAGGCGTTGGAAAGACGACGACTGCGGTGAACGTCGCAGCGAGCTTCGCGGCGGCCGAACGTCGCACGTTGCTGCTCGATCTAGATCCACAAGGGAACGCCAGCAGCGGTGTCGGTGTCTCGCCGCGCACCGTCGAACGGAGCGTCTATGACGTGCTCATCGGGCGGGCGACACTGCGCGACGTCATGCAATCCACCGAGCTGGCCGCTCTGCTGCTCGTTCCGAGCAAACAAGACCTCGTCGCCGTCGAGATCGAGCTCATCGACGAGCCCGATCGGCAGTACAAGCTGCGGGGCGCGCTGGACGAGCTCTTTGAAACCGAGCCGTTCGACTATGTCTTCGTGGACTGCCCGCCTTCGCTCGGCATCCTAACCGTCAACGCGCTCGCGGCTGCGCACAAGGTCCTCGTGCCATTGCAGTGCGAGTATTACGCGCTTGAAGGCCTCACTTCGCTCATGGCCACCATCGACCGCGTGCGTGCAGGAATGAACGCAGGGCTCGAGGTGGAGGGCATCGTGCTCACGATGTTCGACCCTCGCAACAACCTCGCCCACCAAGTCGCCGACGAGGTGAAGCGCCACTTTCACGTGTTCGACTCGGTGATCCCGCGAAACGTGCGGCTCAGCGAGGCGCCTTCGCACGGCAAGCCCGCGCTGCTCTACGACGCGCAGTCCAAGGGCGCGCAAGGGTACCTTTCGCTCGCGCGCGAGATTCTTGCTCGGGACGCATCCTGTCCCACCGCCGCTCCCGCGCGGGTCGCTCGATGAGCGTCGTCGAACCGAAGCGTCGCGCTCTCGGCCGGGGCCTCGACGCGCTGCTCCCCGCCGCGCCTCCATCGCCTGCCTACGGGGATCGCAACGTCTTCACATGTCCGCTCGAGAAGATCGTGCCGCAGAAGGGTCAGCCGCGGCAGCACTTCGACGATGAGAAGCTCGACGAGCTCGCCCGAAGCATTCGCGAGCACGGTCTCGTGGAGCCCCTCGTGGTGCGACGAATGGCGGGCGGAGACGTCTTCGAGCTGATCGCCGGCGAGCGTCGTTGGCGCGCGCTGCAGCGTGCGGGGGTTCGAGAGGCCCTCGTCGTGGTCAAAGAGGTAAGCACGAAGGACGCCTTCGAGCTCGCCTTGATCGAAAACGTCCAGCGAGAGGAGCTGAACGCGATCGAGCTCGCGGAAGCGCTCGACCGGCTCGTGCGCGAGCACGGCTACACGCAGGAAGCGCTTGCGGAGCGCCTCGGCAAAGATCGCACAACGATCGCGAACGGCCTCCGCCTGCTGAAGCTTCCTGCGCGAGTTCGCACGAAGGTGGTCACGGGCGATCTAAGCGAGGGTCACGCAAGGGCGCTGCTCGGCGCGTTCGAGCCAGCTCTCATTGAGGAGCTGAGCGACCGGGTGCTCCGCGGAAAATTGAGCGTACGTGCGACGGAGGCCCTCGTGCGCGCACGCGTCGCGGGGAGAGTCAAAACGCGCCCGGAAGCCGGCAGCAACCGCGAGCCCGCTGACGACAAAGGCGCAGGGGTGCGCGATCTCGAGACGCGACTAGGGCGTGCCCTCGGCACGAAGGTCGAGGTGCGCGACCGCAACAACAAGGGCGAGATCGCGATTCCGTACGCCAACCTGGACGCGCTCGATCGGCTGCTCGACAAGCTGCTTCGGTGATCGGCCCGTCGAGCGACACCCCGTGTCGGCGAAGTTCACGTCATTGTGGAGGGGTCGTCGCTTTCGCACGCAAGCGCAGGTACGAACGGTCGCCCGCCACGACGACGTGGCACCACGAAAATCCCGTGCCGACCTGGCACATCGCGCTCGTACCCCAAGTAGGAACGAACCTCGCCGAACTAACCTCGGTTAGCGCCGCTGTTCAAAAGCAAGTGACGCGTGATCTTGCCCCCTTGTGAAGGTTTCCGGCCGCTGTCTTCGCAGCTTCCCCGGCGCCGGTCCGTCTTGCCCCAGGTTGCCCGGCGCCAAGCGAGGCCTCACCGCAAGCCAAGCGTTCGCCTTGTCGGAGGAGGGGCGCACCGGATGCGCCGTTCCCCGGGGGTCCTTCGCTCGACCGAAGATGACGCCTCGCCCCAGCGGCGTGGCGCGCCTCCGCCAGCTCCCTTCGCGCCGACGCTATCTATCCGCCTGAGACTTCGCCGCTTGCGCCCGTTCCCGGCGGCTCGCAGCTTCGAGCGTGTTCGAGAGCAGCATCGCTATCGTCATCGGCCCGACACCGCCGGGCACGGGGGTGATTGCTCCGGCCACCTCACGGGCCTCCTCGAACGCTACATCGCCGACGAGCTTCGGCTTTCCATCCGCCGACAGGACGCGATTGGTCCCCACGTCCAGGACGACGGCGCCGGGCTTGATCCAGTGGCCTCGAATCATCTCGGCGCGACCGACGGCGGCAACCAGCACGTCCGCTTGTCGGCACACGTCGGCGAGCTCGCGTGTTCGCGAGTGCGCTATGGTTACCGTCGCGTTCGAGGCAAGAAGAAGCTGCGCCATGGGCTTGCCGACGAGGTTGCTGCGGCCAACGACGACGGCGCTCGCTCCATCGAGCTTCGCGCCGGCGAAGGCGAGCAGGCGCATGCAACCCGATGGCGTGCACGGCGCGAGGGCGGAGGGTCGGCCGCAGGCGAGCAGCCCAGCGTTCACCGGATGGAGACCATCCACGTCCTTGCTCGGATCGATCAAGTCCAGCACCCGCTGCGCATCGATCGTTTTTGGCAACGGGAGCTGAACGAGAATGCCATCGATCCCGAGATCCTCGTTGAGCGTGCAAACGAGAGCGCAGAGCTCGGCTTCGCTCGTCGAACCAGGCAAGACGTGGAGCGTGCCCCGCATACCGACTTCGTTCGAAGCCTTTTCTTTGTTGCGCGTGTACACGACGCTCGCTGCATCGTCGCCGACCAAAATCACGTCGAGACCGGGGACGCGACCATGGCTTGCGGCGAAGTCTTTCACCCCCGCGCGAACCTCTGTGCGGACGACCTCCGCGAGCTTTTTCCCATCGAGAATTCGAGCGCTCATTGGCTTTAGAGCCTAGCGCCGGCCCGGAAGCGCTTCGAGGACTATGTGGCAGCGGCCTTTCGCCGGCCGAGGCGCGCGTGGAGAGCTGCGGCGCCGGCGAACAGGGCGATGCCCAGCAGCTGCGAGGTCGAAAGGCCGAGAAAGCCCCCGCGGTCGTCGCGGCGCAAGTATTCGATCGCAAACCGCACGACCGCGTACATCGATACGGAGGCAACGAAGACTTCGCCGTCGTAGCGCTTGCGCGGATGAAGCCAGAGAAGGCACACCGCCGCAATCATCACAGACGCAGCCGATTCGTAGATTTGCGTCGGATGAACAGGCAAGCTCCACATCTGCACGCTCGGCAGGAGGTGGTCGTTGAATTGCTCTTGGCTTGCGGCGCTGCGCCACGGGAATGAAATGGCCCACGGCAGAGCGCAGGTGGCGCCAAAGCAACAGCCCGCCATCAAGCACCCCATGCGTCCGAACGCGAGCCCCAGCGGAATGGCGAAACCAGCCATGTCCGCCGCCTTCCAGAAGGGAAAACTATCGCGTTTGAGAAGCCACCACGCCGCCCCAGCCGCACCGAGTAGACCGCCATAGTACGTCAATCCGCCGGCCCAAAACTTGGCCCAAGCAAAGCAGTCCGGTGACGCGGGGTGGCACACATTCTTTGCGGCGTCCCAAACTCCACCGTATGACGCGGACGCGCACTCGTTCGCGTCGATGTGCCAGTCGACCCGCGATGGATCCGTGCAGAGGTGAACGTAGTCCCAGAAGTACCCGTCGACGAAGACGTGCAGCAACCGAGCTCCCGCAACGCCCGCGAGCAGCATCGCCAGCCCTAGATCGACAATGACGTCCGCATTTTCGCCGATGCGACGGGCCCAAAGGATTCCGACGGCCGTGGAAAATAGAAATCCCGATAACAGGAGAACAAAATAGGAAGGAAAAGCGACCTCGCCGAGTCGGAAGAGATCGGGGTGCACGGGCCGATGGTACCGCGGCTAGGCAGGCACGCAGCACTCAGCGCTCGGCTTCGGACGCCGCGCCGGGGCGCGAGGAACCGTCATTCCGCGCAGATGGCGCCGCTGCAGGGTCATTGGGCAGGGCCGCCACGCTGCCTTCCCACCCGACGGACGTTTCGCCCGACTGCGCGGGGGGGACGCGGGGCGCGCCCGGGATGCCCGAATGCCCACGCTTGCTCGTGAACATGTCGACGGCCATCAAACCAACGCCAACACATATGGCGATATCCGCGACGTTAAACGTGGGCCAGTGGCGGTCGATGCCTTTGTAGAGCACGTGGGCGTCAATGAAGTCGATGACCTGACCGGAGCGGATCCGATCGAGAACGTTTCCGAGCGCGCCGCCGAGAACGAGCGGCAGCCCCCATCGAAGGGCTCGCTGCCGCGGATGGATGCGGCGGTACAGCGACATGATGAAGACGATTGCAGCGACCGAAACGAGCAAGAAGAAGGGGCGGCGAACATTTTCGCTGGTGGATTGGAGCAGCCCCCACGCGCCGCCGCGGTTCTTGGCGAGCACGAGCGTCAGGTGGTCGCTCCAGATCTCCCGCACCCCAGGATAGCCAGCGAGGTGGCGCTCGGCCCAAGCCTTGGTTGCCACGTCCGCGGCGAGCGTGAACATCGAGACCAAACCGAGAAACACATAGGACGGCTGCGGCCGCCCAGGGTCCGCGACTCTTCGGGTCGCACCAAGAGGGACGCCAAGCCGCTCGCCGTCCACGCGGTCGGCAGCGGCCCGCTCGCCTGCCGACGGGGGGGCGACCTCCGCAGCTGGCGACCCGCGATCGGCGGCTGGTTGCTGGGCGATGACTTCGTCCGTCTCGCGGGGCTTGGAATCACTCAATGGGGGGCTCGGCGATCTAACGGATCGCAGCCGGAAGGCAAAGCGCGGCGTGTACGAAGGACCGGCCCGCTTGCAGCGGCCCGAAGCAGTTGCGATCGCACGATACGTTTGTTTAGCTGTCGGCTATGCCTGAGGCCCCCTGGCGAATGGACCGCGGGGTGGACTCCGTGCTCAACCGCTGGCAGGCGAGCTCTTGGGTCCAGCCATGTTTTTGCGCCGATCGAATGCTCGCCGCCACGGACGGCCGGTACGAGGACATCCCGCCGTTTCTCGCGCCGGGGCTGGTCGGTGCGCTCCGCGAGCGCGGCGTTCTCCGCCTGTACGCGCACCAGGCGCAGGCGCTCGAGATCGCACGCAAGGGACGGCATCTGGTGATTGCCACTCCCACCGCGAGCGGCAAAAGCCTCTGTTTTCACCTGCCCGTGCTGCAAGCGGGTCTCGACAATCCTGACGCGCGCGCCATTTACCTATACCCGACGAAAGCCCTTGCCCGCGACCAGGAGGCCGGGCTCCGCGAGCTGATGGCGTCTGCCGGGCACCGATCTGCCTCTGTCGTTTACGACGGCGACACGCCGGCCGACGCGCGACGCGTGGCCCGGGAGCGCGCAGGCATTGTTCTCACGAACCCCGACATGCTGCACTCGGGCATCCTGCCTCATCACGCGAGCTGGGCCCGGACGCTACAACACCTGCGCTACGTCGTGATCGACGAGCTTCACACCTACAAGGGGCTCTTCGGTTCGCACGTCGCGAATGTCCTGCGACGGCTCCTGCGCGTGGCGGCGTTTCATGGCTCCCACCCTCAGATCATCGGCGCTACCGCAACCATCGGCAACCCACGGCAGCACGCCGCGCGCTTATTCGGCGTGGCCGAAGAAGACGTGGATGTCGTAGACGACAGCGGCGCGCCGCAAGGCCAACGGCGCTTTTTTCTCTACAACCCGCCCGTCGTCAACGCGGAGCTCGGAATACGGGCGAGTTATGTCAAGCAGGCCGTAATGCTCGCGGCCGATCTGCTGCGGGCGGAGGTGCCGACGATCGTGTTCGGCCAGTCGCGAAGCTCGGTCGAGGTGATGTTGCGATACCTCCGGGATGCCGTCGACGGCGCGATCGACCCTACTCGCATCATGGCCTACCGAGGCGGCTACTTGCCCCAGCAGCGGCGCGATATCGAGCGGCGCTTGCGCGAGGGCGAGATTTTGGGAGTCGTGGCCACGAGCGCCCTCGAGCTCGGGATAGACATCGGCGAGCTCGATGCGGTCGTGTGCGCCGGTTATCCCGGATCGGTGGCTGCCACGTGGCAGCGCCTGGGTCGCGCCGGGCGCCGCGGAGAGACAAGCATCGGCGTCCTCGTTGCATCGAGTGCGCCGCTCGACCAGTACCTGGCCCGGGAGCCTCATTTTTTACTCGGTGCACCGATCGAAGAGGCGCGCATAGACCCCGACAACGTCGAAATCCTCATTCAGCACCTGAAGTGCGCCGCCTTCGAGCTCCCTTTTCAACGCGGCGAGTTCTTCGGCGCACTCGGTGCGCAGGAGACTGGCGAGGCCCTCGATTTTCTCGTGCGTCACCGCGTGCTTCATGACGGGGGCGGCACTCTTCATTGGGCTGCCGACGCCTACCCCGCCAACGACGTCTCTCTGCGGTCCGTTAGTTGGGACAACGTCGTCATCATCGATGTCGACCGCGAACGGTCGATAGCTGAGCTCGACTGGCGATCCGCTCACACGATGCTTCACGAGCAAGCCATTTACCAGCACGATGGCCAGTGCTGGCAGGTCGAACGCTTCGACTACGAGAACCACAAGGCATTCGTGCGCCGCGTCGAGCCCGACTACTGGACGGACGCGATGACGTACGTGAAGATCTCAGTTCTCGAGGAGAGCGCGATCGGCACGCTCCTCGAGAGCGCGTGGCCGAGCGGCTGGGGTGAGGTGGCCGTCGTCGAAAAAGTCGTCGGGTACAAGAAAATCAAATTCTACACCCACGAGAACACCGGGTACGGAGACGTTCGTTTGCCGGAGATACAGATGCACACGACAGCCTTTTGGCTGACAATGCCGCCACGCGAATGTGCGCCGATGCCTTTAGGTCGAGCCGCCGCCATCGACGCGCTGCGAGGGGTTGGTGTGGCCCTCGAGATGGTGGCAACGCTCGCCTTGATGTGCGATCCCCGCGACCTCGGCACGACCCTGTGCGATGCTGCCCCTGACGGGGGTGGCGACGACGAGAGACGCGCAACGACGAGCGTTCCGCGTGGAGATGCCGCCGCCCTATCCGGCTATAGCCCGACGCTCTTCGTCTATGAGCATGTGCCGGGAGGAACCGGGCTTGCTGAGCGGATCTGGGAGCAGCGCAACGTACTGCTTCCCCGTGCGCTGCGCCTGATCGAGACGTGCCCCTGCGAGAGCGGCTGTCCGTCATGCGTCGGCCCGGGGGAATCCGCGCGAAAGGCAATCGCGCTCGATCTCTTGAGGGCCGTGGTGGCCACTGCGTGAAACGCCCGATCCCCCCTATACGGGGGGGGACCTCAGCTCATTCAGGCCGCCGCAGGTTCGCTCGGCCCCGCTTCCTTCTCAGGCGTAAGAGCGGTAAGTGCCTCCGGCACGGGAAGGCCCAAAATGGTCATCCATTCGGCCGCGACCCACAGAGGACCAATCATGAGGTAATACGGATCCGAGTAGAACGCGGGCTCGTTCTTCTCGAAGACGTAATGACCGATGTATTGGAGCGCCCAGCCTCCCACGAATAGGCTCCCGGCGGCAGGTAGGCTCACGAACGCGGTCGGGATCGATGCAATGATCATCGGGATTCCGACCATGTGCGTAAGCCTGGTTCCGAGCTTCCGGTGCTCTTGCTGATAAACCGCGATGTATTCGCGGAAGGATTTCTGCGGCATCGGAAAGGCGGGCATCATGGTGCCCAATCGTATGGCTGCTGGCGCAGTACGCAAGCCACGGGCCAAAACGCGCTCGCGCATCAGGGCACGGTCCGAGGAAGTACCGGTTCTTAGCGTTGGCTCGGCACCTCGGTCGAGCGCCGCCCGCTCGCGATCAACCGTGGGCGACGTACCCATTGCGCGACCGCGCCCATGGCCTACGCTAGTCCAGCGATGCAGCGGCGGCTCGGCTGGCTTGGTATGTCGGTGTTGGCGACGACGCTCGCGGCGGCTTGCCTACCCGGCTCGGGCCCCCCCCTTCTCGATTCGCCGAGCGACGCCGGTCCACCACCGGCGATAGGTTTCGGCACCACCGACGCGAGCATGCGGTCGGATGTGGACCTGGGCGATCCCTTTGCGGTCGCGGCGCTGCAGCCGTCACACGGGCCGTGGACCGGCGGCACGCGCACGACGGTGAGCGGCCGGGGCTTCTCATCGAAAATCGAGGTGCGAATCGGAGGGGTCACGCTCGACTCCAGCGCCGTTTTTGCCAGCACACCCACGCGCGCTTCGCTCGTGACGCCGCCCGGTACTCCGGGCCCCGCCGACGTGACGATGCGCAACGTGTCGACCGGCCAGGAGCGCACGCTCGCCGCAGGGTTCTCGTACGATGCGCTAGTCGTTTCTCCGGCGACCGGTGCGACGACGGGAGGCACCCGCGTGCTTTTGCATGGGAGCGGCACACATTGGACGGGAGCCTCGAATCCGACCGTCGGGGGCAAGCCATGCGTCGCGGTCGCATTCACCGATGCGAGCCACCTCGTTTGCACGACCCCGCCGGGCGCGATGGGCTCGCGCGACGTCACCGTCACGAACCTAGACGGGACTCTCGACCAGGCACGCGACGCGTTCACCTACAGCGACTCGCCCGACGGGTATCGTGGCGGCCTCTTCGGCGGCGCGCTCTCTGGCCAACTCACCGTGCTGGCGTTCGATGCCGCCGTTGGTACGCCTCTGACCGGCGGGCAAGTCATCGCCGGTACAAACCTCGCCACGGCATTGACGGGGACGTTCGATTCGGCCGGTGCCGCGCGTCTGGCCGCCCCTTCGCTCGCCGGAAAGGTCACGGTCACCGTGGCCGCAAAATGCCACCAACCGATGACGTTCGTCGATGTGCCGGTCGACACGGTCACGGTTTATCTCGAGCCTACTCGCGACCCGAGCTGCGCGGGCGATCCGCCGTCGAACGGCAACTGGTATGGCGTGCAACAAGGTGCAATCGCTGGAGAGCTGGTGTGGACCGGCGGCATCGAGTTTCAACGCGCTCCGTGGAACAACGTTCCTCTGGCGGCAGGGCAGGAGCGTCGGACGGCGTACGTCTGGACGACCGCAGCCCATCCGCTCGACGCGTTTCAGCTTCCCCCTGCGGCGAACGCTACGACGCCGGATTCTGGCGGCCAGTTCGGGTACAGCTATTCGCTTTCAGCTTCCCCGGGAAACCAGACGATTTATGCGCTCGCTGGGATCGAAAACCGGTCGCTCAACCCGCCAACGTTCGTGCCGTATGCGATGGGGATTGCGCGCGGGGTCTTCGTGCAACCTGGCGCGAGGAGCGCCGGGGTGGACATTCCGATGACGACAATTCTAGATCACTCGGTGACGACCCTACCGCGACCGCCCTCGTCCGGCGTCCGCGGGCCGGATCGACTGGTGTCCACACTCGCGGTAAACGTCGGGATCAACTCCTTTGCGATCTTGCCGCAGGGCACGACGACTACGCTTCTACCGATTGCAGCCACGGCGACCGTTGGATTCTACGGCGTGCCATCTCTCAATTACACGTTGGCAGGGGCTACGTACGATCTGACGGCGGCGGCGGTGAGCGGCGCGAGCGGCGGCCTGCCCCAATCGGTTCTCACACGCGTTGAAACGACAGACGCGAACAACGCCATCACGCTCAGCGGCTTCCTCCCCATCCCGGTCTTATTGCAGCCCGCGGTCGGGTCAGCGTGGAGCGGCACGCACGTTGTGCTCGACGCTACGGCAAACGCCGGAGCACCCATGGATCTCATCGTGCTCCACATTTCCTCGGGAAGCGGTCTCGTGACGTGGCGAATCGTGGCGCCGGGCGCTGTCCGGTCGTTCGAGCTGCCCGACCTAGCCATGCTAGCCGGCGTTGGAAGGCTGGTGCGAGGGCCGCTGACCACGACCTTGTCCGTCGCGCACATCGAGTCGTTCGACTACGCCGCCTTGCGGTGGGGACAGCTCGCCAATAGCGCATGGAGCGCTTACGCCGAGGACATGTCGCCGGGTCTGTATTGATGAGCAAGTGCGCCGCGGTGCGCGAGGGGCGCGCCTGGAGCGCGTTCGTCCTCATCTTGGCAAGCGCGTGCCGGTTCGACGAACCGTACCGTGACATTCCGGGACCGGCGTCGGCGCCGGTATGCGTCCAGGGCGACGTGCGGTGCAGCGGGGATCGGCTCGAAACGTGCGCGGGGCTCGGCACGACCGCTGCGTTCCACCTGGTCAGCGACTGCCACGCGGTGGGTCAGGTTTGCGCGCCTGCCCTTGGCGCCTGCGCGATGTGTCTGCCCGGAGAAATCGATTGCAGAGGACAGAGCGTCGTGACTTGCGACGCGGCAGGCCAATCCTGGGTGCCCACCGAGGTTTGCGACCCGACCACCGGGCACGCGTGCCGCAGCGGCAGGTGCGTTCAGCTTTGCGATGAGTCCGCGCAACGGCTCTCGAACATCGGATGCGAGTATTGGGGTGCGGACCTCGATAACGCCGTCATCTCCCCGTCGCTCAACGCAGCGGCACAGCAGTACGCGATCGTAGTATCGAACGTGCAACCAGACGTCCCCGCCCGGGTCATCGTCCAGCAAGACGATTCGCTCGCCGGCGAGGCCACCCACCAGATGCGCGTCGTCGCAAACGCGGTGATCGCGCCACAGAACCTGGTGGTCTTCAAGCTCGGGCCAAGGGAGGTCGATGGCTCGGCGGACGGAACGTTCAACACCGGAACGGGGACGGCCCTTACGCGGCACGCATTCAAAGTGACGAGTACCTTTCCGATAGTGGCTTACCAATTCAATCCGCTCGACAACGTCAACGTTTTTTCGAATGACGCCTCGCAGCTGCTGCCCGTTTCCGGCTTGAACACGGGTGTAGGGAGAGCCTATGTGGTGCCCGCTTGGCCCCAAACGCTCGCGATCAGTGCGGTTCCGTCCGGGAACGCTGGCATCGATCTGCGCGCCTTTCTCGCGATCATCGCCACGCGGCCCGATACCCACGTCCACGTGAAGACGACGGCGCGTGTGATCGCCGGTGGACCGTTTCCGACGGGAATCGATCTCGGCGCGAGCGCGGATGCAACGTTACAGCCGTTCGAGGTCCTCAACCTCGAGACAGGGGACTTCAATGCGGATTTTACGGGAACGCTCATCGACGCCGATCAACCGATCGCCGTATTCCCGGGAAGCGAGGCTTCGGACGCACCCTCTTTCCAGTCGCTCTCCACGCGCTATTGCTGCGCAGACCACCTCGAGCACCAGACCGCGCCGATTCGTGCTGTCGGAAAATCCTACGTCCTCGCAAAGATGCCCAACCGAACGACGGCTGTCATCGCCGCGGGTGGGAACATCGGTGCCGTAGACGAGACCGAATACTATCGGATAGTGGCCGTAGCCGCGGGCGCGACGCACATCAAGACGAGTCTCCCGGCGCCTTGGGCGGCTTTCGACTTGCATGGCGAAGGGGACTCCCAAATCATTCCGTCCAAGCACGACTTTTTGCTGGATGCGAGCCAGCCGGCCATGGTGCTCGAAGTACAATCTAGTCAGGAGGCGGGAGGCGTTCCTCGCGGGCTACCGGGGGGCGATCCCAGCACGTCGCTCGTTCCGCCGCGCGAGCAGTGGCGGAGCGACTACGTCCTCCTTACGCCGGACAAATATGTCTTCGACTATCTGGTCGTAGTCGCGCCGAGCGATGCGCACGTGTACATCGACGGCCTTGCGCTCGACGCGAGCAACTCCGAGGTGACGGCATCGGATGGGCTGACACCCACCGAGCGGGGGTCCACGATACCGCCCTACTGGACGTACCGATTCCAGCTCTCCTATCCAATCATCGATTCCACACGCCAACCTCCCGACAACATCAGGCCGGGCAAACAGAACGACGGCGTCCACCACGTTCAGGCGGACCAGCCGGTGAGCGTCATGGCCTACGGCTTCGATTCGTTCGTCAGCTACGCTTATGCCGGCGGTACGCAGTTGACCGTCATCAACGCGCTTTGACGGGTCGGCTCGCCACGGTCGGAATCGGCGCGATGGGCCAGGGGACAAGCAGCGGGGTCCGCGACCCGGGACCACTCTGGCGAATCGCACGCGCGCATTCATCGATTGGGATTCGCCTCGGCCCGAACGGCGAAGCGTCCGCCGCGTCGGAATCCATCAGCAGCGTCGGGGTATCGGCGATGAAGTCGTCGGGGTGCCCCGGCAAATCCATGAGCACATGGCCGAGCTCGTGAGCCAATGTCGAAGTGCTCTTCGTGGCGCGGATTCCGGCCCGATCGAGCAAGACGACGTTGCGAAGGCTCGACACGTCGCTCCCGATGAACGACTCCCCGATGCGCCCTCCGCCGGCAAAGAGCGGCACCACGACGACCTCGATCGTGGTTGGGTCGCCATCGTCCAGCGCCTTCAGAAGTGTTCGCTCCTCCAGGGTTCCCGCTACGGCGTCTACATCGGTGAAGTGTTGCAGACCGTCTCCGAGGTCCACCGAGCCGATGCGAACGCTGAGCGTTCCATCGCTGGAGAGCGGCCGGCCGGGCACCCTATCGACGGCGACCAGGGTACCGCCCTGCTGGCGGATCGATACGTCGACGCTGGGCGCCCATCCCGGAGCGATGCGCGCATTGGGGGAAATGGTTGCGCTCAAGCCGGCCCGCTCCGCGACGCGCGCGAGATTCGAAGCCACTCGGTCCGGTCCGTCACCGGCAGCCGTGCGGACCATGAGCGTCCTGCCCGCCGCGCGGAACCGGATTTCGCCGCCACTCGCGGGGACGCCGAGCTCGTCGCCGATCGCCACTAGATGGGACGGTGGCGGGTCGGGCAGACGAACGTCGAAATGGCGGGGATCGCCGAACGTCACCCCGCACTGCCCCCAAATGGCCGCGGCCGCGACGAGCTCTGCGCGGAGAGCATTCACCGCTCCAGCGTCCGTCCCGCCGATCGCCGGCGGCCCCCCACCCGTCATCCGCATGACGAATGGACGGAGCGTGGCGCGAAAGCGGGCCATGGGCCCAATCGGCGAGCTCCTGGGTCCAAGGACACGGATCATCTGGGCCTTGCGTCCGCCGTCACGAAAGACGATCGCCCCCCCTACTTCGGCTATCAACGATCGGTCCCCGACGAGCGGGTGGTTCCGATCGGCGGCGTCGACGACTAGTCGCAGAGGTGCGCTCGACCAGCAGAGCGTGCCGTCGTAGTTGCGGGCGCACGGCGACCTCACGAGAGCGATGCGGGGAACGAAGTCGAGCCGCTCGCCGAGCGACGTCACCGATTCCGCGGACAGCACGCGCTCACGAGCGCCGTCCGTCGCATCCGCTGGGACTGTCATTACGACGCGCAGCGCGTCGGGGTCGTCGTATGCGGCGTCGGGCCGACCTTCGATTCGCGTCGGCGGCGTTCGCTCTAACGACGCGTGCGATCGGGCCATGTCGACCACCTCACCTGTCCCACCGGTCACGTCGATCCCGTGCACGTCAATCGTTACCCGCATCGCAATCGTCGCCCCCGTGCCGCGCCCGGTAGTCGCCGCGAGCTCGACGCGACCCGGCGACAAGCCCTGCAGCCAGGCGGGGTTCGGCGGGGGGGTGCCCCATGGCCACGGGCTGCCTTGCCCGACGATTATGCGCGCGTGCTCCCCGCCCGAGAGGATCTGCACCGCGGAGCCGACAAGGTGAGGGTCGAGCGGGACGAGGTCCGCGCGAGCGGCGAGAGGCAGAGGCGTTTCCTCGGCATCCGGGCGACCGTCCGCGTCGTCATCGTCGCGATCCGCCCAGACCGCAAACCGCACACCGGATGTTGCCTCTGCCGCTCGCCCCTGCCCCGCTACCGCGACCAATCCCGCGAGGACGAGCGCGGGTGGTCCGCGAAGCGTCACTCCAACCAGCCCAGCTGGATCCAGCGGAACGCGGTTTCGGTGACGAGCGGTCCGGCCGGCCCGCTTGCCTTCGCGGCCGCGAGGATGAGCGCCCCCCAGGCCACGTTGCCCACTGTGCGCGACGCGATCAGGTCGTGCGCGATGTTCGACGCACGCAAGCGCATCTTCGCCGAACACTCGCCCACCCCGGGGGAGCACGCGTCCCAGAGCGCTGCAGCCGCAAGCCCGCGGAGCTCCTCGCGCTTTCCGGTCTCCGCTGCGTCGGCCAAGGCTTCGCGCAGATCGTCGCGCCCATGGTCGAGCGCGAGATAAACGGCCGAGCGCATGCTCGTCTCGTCGCAGAGAGGCAGCGTCCGCGCAAAGCCATCGAGCATTGGGCGCGCAGAGACCACGTGGCGACGCGCCATCCGAAAGAGGAACGTGGTGTCCCTGTCGGCGCTCGGCCGATCGGACAGGCGCGCGATAAGCTCCAATGTCGGCCGCGCAGTAGGCGCCTCCGGGAGCGGTGCGCCCCGCCTCACTGCGTCTATGACCAACAGCGCCCATGCCACGAGCGACCACGCGGCGCGGGAGCTCGATGGGCCGGACGCGATCCGTGCGCGTGCGTCGTCGATGGGGCTCGTATCCCCCGCCATGACAGCAACTTCGGCAAGGACGAGCCACCGCCCTAGATGACGCTCGGCGCCCCGCAGGACCGAGAGTGCGGGCCCGACGTCCACCGCGACGGGGTTCGCCCGCGTGAGCGGCACGAACAGCTCCACACACATCGCGATCCGGTGGCTTTCTTTGATCATCGGGGCGAGCTGCGCGAGCAGCGCCCCGTTCGACTCGTATCGAGCCACTCGTGCCAGCTCTGCGCCGAACGCAAGGTGCGATTGCCGGCTCGCCGCAATTTTCGCCAGCAGCGGAGCGAGATCTGCCTCACGCGAAAAGCACGACGCGCTAAGCGCGGCGGGTCCGCCGGCGTCGTCACCCGAGAGCGCCTGACGCAAAAGCGTGGCGGCTTGCCGATCTTGTGCCTCCGCCAGAGCACGAAGCCCAGAAGCGTAGAGCTCACGTTGACGTGTTCCGCGCCGGATGAGGACGGACGTCGCCTCGCCCATGGCTGCGCGAAGGGCCGGGCTGAGCGACGCCACCGCGCGAAGGGCTCCGGCGAGCCTGGCCTCGTTCGAGGGACGGCGCTTGAGTGCGGCGTCGACCTCCTGCTCGAAACGCATCCGCGCGGATTTTTCGAGCAGCTCCGTACGGGCGAGCTGCGGCCTGAGGGCGGTTCGACTCGCCTGAGGCGCGCGCTCCTTGGCCTTCGCGACGGACTTGCCTGGGACCGCAATGCCCCACGCCACCGAAGAGGCTTGCCGCGTTGCCCCTTCTGCCTGGAGCCGCTTCGGCTTGATCACGACCGTCCTCTCCCCTCGTTGCCCTTGCGGGGGCTCTTCCGTTCCCATCTTACCAGAGGCTAGGGATGTCATGACGCGTTGATCGAATAATTAACCGCATCGACCGCTGCCGCCGGACCATCGCCCTCGGCAACGGTCTCGCCGAGGGACAATCATGGCGCCAATCTCGTGAACGCCCGGTTTCCGGAAGCGACTTTTACTGACCCGCAGCAGAGAGGCGATCGCGCCGGAAGGACGTTGTCTCACGCCTGGCGCGCGGCTCGCTGGATGCCAATAGCGATCGCCTGCCCGTCGATCTCGACTTCGCGCCAAACCGCGTCGCCGACGGGCGGCGAGGTCAAAATATCTACCGCCAAGACTTCGTTGGCGACGTGCGCCGAATGAGCGGTCACGATCTCGCCCACGCGCTCGCTAGCCCGGACGAACAGACGAATGCGGTCGGTGAACTCGAGGCTCATCTCCTTTCGTGTGGTCTGCACCCGGCTGACAAGCTCTCGCACGAAGCCGAGCTCGCGCAGCGGGTCGTCCAGCTGCGTGTCGAGGAAGACGGAGCCGACGCGATCGGCAGCGGCAGCGAAACCGATTGCCGGCTCGAAAGCCGTCTCGATGTCGTCCCGGAAAATCGGGACGTCCCCGTGCATGGCCTTTCCAGTCGCGATCGCTCGCTCGATGACGGCAAGCTCCTCGGCGCTGGGGTCCGCCCAAGATTTTTTTAGCTCCTGCGCCAGCTTGCCGAGGCCCCGCTGCCCGAAGCTGCGAAAGTTGGGCTTGTAGCTGGTCCGTCCGAATGCCCGCCTATCGTCGACGCTGCCGAGCGTCACATCGAGGACGTTCAGCTCCTCACGGATGTCCTCGAATGCGTTCGCCACAAGGTCGGCGTCGCGGTGGTCGTTCAAAACCAGCGTGGCGCAACGGAGCGGCTGGCGCACCTTGATTTTCGCGTCCATTCGCGCGCGCAGGCCCAAGCTTACGATCTCGCGGATGACCTCGATCTTCCGCGAAAGCCGGTCGTCAATCGCTGCCAAATCAGCCTCGGGCCAATCCTCCAGGTGCACGCTCTCGCGCCGGCCATGCACGCCGGCCCCGACGACGAGGTTCTGGTACATCGCCTCCGCGCCAAAGGGTGTGAACGGCGCTGTCAGCTTACTGAGCGTCACCAAGCAGGCGTACAGCGTCTCGTACGCGCTTCGCTTGTCGCCGTCCCATCCAGGCTTCCAAAAGCGCGTCCGGCTGCGCCGCACCCACCAGTTGGAAAGGGCATCGACGAACGTGACCAGCCGCTGGGTCGCCGCGAAGATATCGTACTGATCGAGTCGCGCCGTCACGTCCCGCGTCGTGAGCGCAAGCTCGCCACGGAGCCACCTATCGAGCTCGGGCTGCACCTCGGACGGCGTTGCCACGACGGCTGGCCGGAAGTCGTCGATCCCCGCGTAAATCGTAAAAAACGAGTAGACGTTCCGCAACTTGACGGCAAACTCGCGCTGCAACGTGCGCACATTCGAAAGGGAGTAGCGGGTCGTCGACCAAGGGGGGCTCGAGGCGTAGAAGAACCATCGGAAGGCGTCAGCGCCGGGCGCGGTCGTGCTGGGGTCCTCCAGAACGACACGTTGCTCGCGTGGAAGGCGCGGCACCTCGGCAGGCATCACGTCCAGCGACGACGCGGGCAAAAGTCCGAGTGCGGCAAGATCGTCCGCATGCATTACCACCTGGCGGCGCCTAAGCCCCTTGGACGCGGCGAGGGTCATCGCCTGCGACGTGGCGGGTGCGTCCTTCCGGTACACGCGCACGACGGCGCCGCTCTGGAGATCCAGCCCATCGATGTCCTCCGGGGCGACGAGAACCTGTCCTCGATGCACATGAAACTTTGCGGCGGAGTGACCCCGCGGCGTGGCGCGAACGAGCGCTTCCTCAACGACGGCGAACTCCATGGCCACCTTGTCGAGTATGATTTCCGGTGGCGTATAGTTCCCCTTGCTCTTGCTCTCCTTTTTACCGTCCTTGTCCGTGACGTGCCCGAGCACGATGCACGTCTTGAATGGGTGTGGCGGCTCGCGGTCGAAGACGAGCGTAGAGATCATCAGGAGCGAGTAAAACCAGCCACGCGTCTGGTCGATTGCTTCGCTGATGAAATCTGCAGGAAAGCTGGCCTCGAACGCCTCGCGACCTCGGTGTGGGTAGCCCCATTGCGCGAACGGCATGCACCCTGAGTCGAACCAGCAGTCGATCACCTCCGCAACGCGCCGCATCGTGCCCGCGCAGGCGGCGCAAGGAAAAGTGACCTGATCGATCCAGGGCTTGTGCACCAGGAGGTGTTCGCTGAGCGAAGGATCGGCGCGGCGGGCGGCGTGGAAATGATCGAAGGCGTTCGGGTTGAGGCTCTCGATGGCGGCGATGCTCGCCGGCGCCGCCTTGTGGTCTGCGTTCGCGTCGCACAGCCATACGTTGAGCGGTGTTCCCCACCAACGCTCGCGAGAGAGCGCCCAGTCGACATTATTGGCCAGAAAGTCCCCGAACCGGCCCTCTTTGATGTGCTCGGGCAACCAATGAATCGCTCGGTTGTTCGTAATGGCGCGGTCAATGACGGCGGTCGTCCGGATGTACCACGCAGGACGTGCGTACTGAATCAATGGATCGCGGTCCGCTCGCCAGCAGAACGGATAATCGTGACGATAGAGCTCGGCGAGCACCAATCGGCCGGAGTCCTCCAGATCGTGCTGAATCTCCTTGTCGCAATCCTTGACCCACCGTCCGGCATAGCGCTCGAAGCAGGCGACGAAGCTGCCGTCCGGTTCGACGGCGCAGAAAAGAGGCAGATTGGGGCGGCCTCGTGCCAACTGCCGGTGCGCCTCGTGGTCGTCCTCTCCGAACGCGGGCGCCAGGTGAACGATGCCCGTGCCGGCTGCGAGGCTGACGAAAGGCGCCGCAACGACGCGCCACACCACGTCTTCCCATCCGCGGGCCTGCTCGATGAACAGGTCGAACGGGGGCAAGTACCTCGTTCCGACGAGCGATGTACCCTTCATCCTGCGTTCTACCGCCAACTCGCCCAGTTTCGTGGCGAGCGTCGCCAGCAGGCCCTCCGCGAGGACGAAGTGCTTTCCCTGCTCGTTCCGAACGAGCACGTAATCGAGATCGGGGTGCACCGCCGCGTACATGTTCGAGGGAAGAGTCCAAGGCGTCGTCGTCCACACGAGAAGCGCGACATCGCTTTCGACGACGGGTTGGCCGGCGAGAGAACCGACCACCGGAAAGGCGACGTACACGCTTGGGTCGTCGACGGTGCGGTAGCCCTGCCCCACCTCGCCGGAGCTGAGCGCGGTCCCACCCTGCGCCCACCACCACACGACCTTGTGCCCCTGATAGAGCAAACCCTTCTCGAAGAGCTGACTGAGCGCCCACCAGACGCTCTCGACGTACGAGCGATGGTAAGTGACGTACGCGTCATCGATGTCGACCCAGAACGCAACTCGCTCGGTCAGCTCCGCCCACTCCTTCGTGTAGCGAAAGACCGATTCGATGCACCGCTTGACGAACGGCTCGACGCCGTAGCGCTCGATGGCTGCCTTGCCGTGGATGCGGAGCTCTTTCTCGACCTCCACCTCGACCGGGAGCCCATGCGTATCCCATCCCGCCTTGCGAGGAACGGTCCACCCGCGCATCGTCTTGTAACGAGGGAACAGATCCTTCACGACGCGCGTGAGGACGTGCCCATTGTGCGGCATTCCGTTCGCGGTTGGAGGTCCCTCGTAGAAGACGAATCGGCCGCGTGTTACCGGCTTCGCGAGCGTCTTTTCAAATATACGCGCGGACTTCCAAAAGCGCAGGATTTCGCGCTCTTCCTTCGGAAAGTCCAACTCGAGCGATATCTTCGCGAAGAGCGCCATTGCGCGGGCACTTGTAGCACGCGTGATCCGCTCCTGGCTCGTGTCCCCGCGACGGCAATCGGCGAGCCTGCAGCGCTCGCACTACGCTGGGGCGGTCACTCCGCCGCGGCCGTACCGGTTTTGAGCTCGAGCTTTCCGACAACAAGCGCGTAAGCAGTCTCCAGGTCCTGGAACTGGGCTAGCTCGTCGTCCTCGATCTTGATGTGGTACTGGCGCTCGACCGCGGCGACGATCTCGACCCCCATCATGGAGTCGATCCCGAGCGCCTTGAACGTGGCACCGTCCGGGATCTCGTCCTTCTCTGCGATCTCCGCCACCAGGGCGCGCAGCTCTTCTTTGAGGTCGGGTTCCGACATGAGCATTGTTCTCCTTTGACGGTTCAGGCCAGCCGATTCTCGACGACGTCGAGGAGATCCCCAATCGTGTGCAAACCAGCGAGGCTCTCGTCGGGCACTTGGGTTCGAAGCCGTCGTTCCAGAGCGCCGATGATTTCGAGCATTCCGAGTGAGTCGATCGCGAGATCTCCGATTGAGGTGGACTCAAGAACCTGCTGAAAGTCTTTTTCAACGACCTCGCTCGCCACGTCGCGAAACATCGCGAGCAGTCGCTCCCGTGTCGGCCGTTCCTGTTCCACGTTTTGCATCGTCGGCACGCGCATTGAATCGCGTTCCTCTCGCTATTTGTCCAGCTTTGTCCAGAAATTGAGCGCGTAACGCGTTACGCGTCGGAACGAGGTCGTGACCGTTGCATGTCGCATGTCCTTCACAGTCATGTGAACGAGCAGCGCCGGCTCACCGGTCTGCGCCCTCCTTTTTGAGCAATGTGTCGCGGTCGATGCGGTTGTCTCCTGGTTTGAGTGTTCCCGACGTCGTCGTGGCAGGCACGCCATGCACAGTCCGTGCGCGCGGCATCGTCCCCTCGATGTACATCTGCCGCGCCTTCCGTCGCTGCGGCTTTCCGCTAGAGGTCCGCGGAAGCGAGGCGAGCGGCGCGACGAGCACCTCACGCGGTGTCAATCCGAATTTCGCGACAATGCATGCGCTCGTGGCTTGCTCGATGACCCCCACGTCGCTGGCGATTCCCTCGCAGCACACGACGAGCTGCTCCTCGCCGTCGAAATCCGCACCGAACGCCACGACATTCCCGCGCCGAATGCCAGGTAGCTCGCTGATCGCCCACTCAATATCGCTCGGGTAATAGTTGCGACCCCGCACGATGATGATGTCTTTGACTCGGCCACAGACGAAGAGCCGCTGTTCCGAGAGGTAGCCGAGATCACCCGTCCAGAGCCACGGGTCGCCCGGAACACCCGGAAGCGCTCTGAACGTTTCCGCCGTAAGCTCGGGTTCTTCGAAATAGCCAGGACTGATGCTTGGTCCGCGAACGAGCACCTGCCCCACCTGCCGATCGCCCAGAAGCTCGCCCGCTTCGTTGACGATCGCAAGCTCGTGTCCGGGAAAACAGCGGCCGCAGTCGACGATGGCCCGCACCCCGGAGTGTTCTTCTCCCGTTGAGTGCGCGTTCGCGCTGCAGACAACATCGCGCGCGTCGTCCGGAGCGAGCGCTTCGTTCGCGACGTCGGAGACGCCGCTCAACGACGGCTCGGGAGGGAGGGCCTGGCCCCTCGTCAGGGCCTTGGAGTCGACCAGGTCCACCCGCAGCCCCTCTCCCAGCGGCATGAACGTGACTGCGAGCGTTGCCTCCGCCATTCCGTACGAAGGGACGAAGGCCCGCGCCTCGAACCCCGCCGGCGCGAGTTTGCTCGCAAAATCGCACAACGAACGCGCCCGGATAGGCTCGGCACCACAGCCGGCAACGCGCAGGGACGTGAGATCGAGATCCGCGACATCCTTGTCCTTCAGCCGTTTGGCGACGAGCGCGTACGCGAAGTTCGGCGCGTAGGTAATCGTCCCGCGGTGCTCGTGAATCTTCTCGAGCCAGAGTCGCGGAGCCCGCACGAAGCTTGCCGTCGGCAAGAAGACACAGGGGACGTTGGTGAAGAGGGGTCCGACGACGAAGCCGATGAGCCCCATGTCATGGAAGAGCGGCAGCCAACTCACGCCCTTGTCGACGCGCTCATCCCGCTTGAGACCATGGATCATGAAGGCCTCGGAGTTGGAGGCCAGGTTCGCGTGCGTCACCATCACGCCCTTGGGACGCGACGTGCTACCGCTCGTGAATTGCAGAAACGCGAGGTCCTCGGCAAATACCGGGACGTCGACCGGACGGGCATCGCCCGATAATTCCTCGACGGCGATGATGCCGTGGTCGAGGCCCATTCGGGCGGCAATTGGATCTAAGAAGGGTCGCGTCTTGCAAGACGTCAACAACATTGCTGCTCGTGAGGCGCGCGCGATGTGTGCCACGACGTCGTGGTACGTTTCAGCGTTCTTGAAGCTAAGCTGTGGATAAATCGGCACGGGCACGACTCCGGCGAACAGCGCGCCCAGAAACGAAAGGACGAACTCGTCGCCCTCGGGGATTACAAGCGCGAGCCGATCGCCCTTGCGAAGACCTCGGGCAGCGAGGTGCGACGCACGTTTCTCCGCCTCGGTCGCGATGGCTTGGAACGTGTAAAGGCGCTCCGAACCGTCCGGGAGCACGAATACGAACCCCCGCTCCCGGTCGTGCCCGAGACGCCGGACGGCGTCCACGAGAGTTGGGGCAACCTTGAGCGACGGCATCTGGCCCGGCGGCTCTACTTCGCGGGCAAGATCGCCGCAAGCTGCCGCCGGTGCGTAATCCCGCTTCCGCGAACCATGGTTCGCGGCCACTGGCGTTGCTCGCATGTGCAGCGTCGCGCTAGATACCGGTCGTGATCCCGCGCGTCTTCGTCACCGGCGTGGGCGTCGTGAGCTCGATCGGGTTCGGGCGCCGCGCCTTCTTCCAGGCGCTCGAGGCTGGAACGAGCGGCATTTCTCCCGTCACGGCATTCGATTCGTCACGCATGGGACGGCACTTCGCGGGTGAAGTGAAGGGCTTCATCCCGCGCGATCACCTCACGCGGTCGGAGCTTCACCGGGTGGGACGATGCTCCGCGATGGCGATCGCCGCCGCACGCATGGCGGTTGCCGACGCGTGCCTCGATCAAACCCTCGTTCCCGCCCGAACCGCGGTGGTCCTGGGGACTACGATGGGTGAGGCGGACATCCTCGGCGCACTGGAGCGCGCGTGGATCGTCCACGGAGTCGAGGCCGTATCGCGCCCGGGTATTACGAAATATGGCTCAACCCTGCTGCCCATTCACGTCGCGGG
>JALYHV010000012.1 GCA_030776205.1 Myxococcota bacterium
CGCGCGCACGTCGACCTCCCAGAAGGTATGTACGGTGTACGTCGTCGACGTGAGCGACAGCGTGCCGGACGCAGCGCTGGAGGATGCTCGACTCGAGGTGCAGAGGGGCCTCGACGCAAAGCCCAAGGACGATCTCGCGCGCGTCGTGACGTTCGCCAAGAGACCGCGCGTCGTGTCGCTCGAAGCGGCGACGCATGCGGGAGGATCGATCGAGGCGCCGGTGATGATGCGCCACGGGAGCGGCCTCGGTACTGCGACGGACATCGCCAGCGCCCTGCAGCTCGCCTACGGACTGTTTCCGGAGGGCTATCTCAGGCACATCGTCATGCTGTCGGACGGCGTACAGACCGATGGCGACATGGTGGCCGAAGCCAATCGCGGAAAGCTATACGGCGTCAGGCTCTTCGCCGTTCCGTACAAAAGGCCGGTCCCAGGCGAGGTGGCGGTCCGCGAGCTGCGTGTGGCCGAGCACGTTCACGAGGGAGAGACCTTCGATCTGCACGCCCAGGTGTTCTCGAGCGTGCGGCAGACTGCCAAGCTGGTGCTCAAGCAGGGTGACGTCATCAACGGGCTCGATGGCGTGAAGGTGGTCGAGCTGCAGCCTGGCGACAACGAAGTGACATTCAAGAGCAAGGCGGCGCTCCCGGGAGAGGTGACGTATTCGCTCGAAGCGACCGAAATGGCCATGGACCGCTTCAACGAGAACAACCGGGCCACGGCTGTCACGGCGGTGCTCGGAAAGCCGGTCGTGCTTTATGCCGACGGAAATCCGGCGCGGGCGACGTATCTGGCATCGGCGCTCGCGGCGCAGCAGCTCAACGTCGACACGAACGATCCGCTCCCCACGACGCTTCGGGAGGCGGAGCGCTACGACTTCATCGTTCTCAGCGATATGCCCGCGGATCGGGTTTCGCTGACCCAGCAGGAGACACTCGAACAGTACATCCGCGACCTCGGCGGGGGATTTCTCTTCGTCGGGGGAGAGAACGGCTACGGGCTGGGCGGGTGGGCTCACACGCCGGTGGAGAGGCTCCTCCCCGTGAGGATGGATTCCGAGAAGCGCCACGACGAGCCCGAGGTCGCGATGGCACTCGTCATCGACCGCTCCGGTTCGATGACGGGTTTACCCCTCGAAATGGCCAAACAGGCGGCGAAGGCGACGGCCGACACGCTCGCCCCGGATGATCTCCTCGAGGTGATTGCCTTCGATTCACAGCCGACGCGCGTAGTGCGAATGAGCCCGGCCAAACACCGCGCGCGCATCCAAGCCGACATCGCCCGCATTCAGGCGGGTGGCGGCACGGAGATCTTCTCCGCCCTCGACGCGGCATACCAGGCACTGTCGACGACGCGGGCAAAGAAGAAGCACGTGATCTTGCTGACGGACGGGCAGGCGCCGCAGGCGGGGATCCGCGATCTCGCCCAGGCAATGGCGGCGGAGACCATCACTGTCACGGCGGTGGGCCTCGGCGCGGGAATCGACGAAGGTCTTCTGCGGACCATCAGCGATGTAGGCGGAGGCCGCTTCTACAAGGTCGCCGACCCGCAATCGCTCCCGCGGATTTTCACGCGCGAGACGGAGCTGGTGAGCCGCTCGGCCGCGGTCGAAGAATATTTCCAGCCCCGGGTCGTCGCCCCCGCGGATTTTCTACGCGGAATCGATCTGTCCTCCGCGCCATTCTTGCACGGCTACGTGGCGACGAAGCTCAGACCACCGCCCGCCCAGGAAATCCTCCAGAGTGAGCTTGGCGAGCCCATCCTCGCGCGGTGGCACGTCGGTCTCGGTTGGTCCCTGGCGTGGACAAGCGACGTGAAGAACCTTTGGGCCGTGGAGTGGCTGCGGTGGCCGCAATGGGGGCAGCTCTGGGGACAGCTCGTTCGCGAGCACATGCGGACGAAGAAGCGGCAGGTTTACGACATGCGTGCGGAAATCGATCCCGCGACCGGGCACGTGCACGCGGTGCTCGATGCGGTCGGGTCCGACGATCAGTTCCAGAACGGGCTTGCCGCGTCGCTGACCATTACGGGCGGCGGCGGCGGCGGAGTCACCGTCCCGCCGACGCGCCACGTGCCCATGCCGCAGACGGCACCGGGGCGATACGAGACGGACTTTCCTCTCGACCGCTTCGGCTCGTTCTCGCTGCACGCCACGCTCGAAAGGCCGAGCGAACCGAGCGATGAACGGCGCAGATCCAGCGGATCGAGTAGCGGTAGCGGCGGAGGCGGCGTCACGGTCGCGGAGAGCTTTGGCCATGTGACCAATCCTTATCCTCGCGAGTACCTTGCCCTCGCTCCCGACCTAGCGACTCTCGCCCAAGCAGCGACCGACACGGGCGGCGCCCTCGATCCGTCACCCGGTGCCCCCTTCGAAGCCGGAGGGCAGTCGATTCCGTTCCACGAGGACCTCTGGCCGCGCTTCGTTGGCGTGGCGATCGCGCTTTTTGCGCTGGATTTGCTCGTGCGCCGGCTACGGATTTTCGATCGCAGACGAACGCGGAAGGACGCGATCGGGGGAGGCCCGCGTTTCAACGCTGTCGCGTCGCCTCGGGGCTGAGGTATCATGCCACTCCGCCTCAGCTACCGAGACGCGTTCACCTCGACGGCATCGAACGTGAAACGTACGCCCCGCCTGCGAAGCCGCCGCCCGTGACGACGACCGAGTCCCGAGATTTTGAGCCGATTCGGCGAGGGGATGATCTGCTCATCCCCTTCGTCGAGGCATGCAAGCCCGCCACCGAGTGGCGTATTGGCCCAGAGATGGAGAAGTTCGGCGTCTTCGCCGCAAACCGCGGGCCGTTACCGTATGAAGGCGAGCGCAGCATCTTGCGGTTGCTGAACGAGCTCGCGATCCATCGTGGGTGGACGCCGGAGCGCGAAGTGGACGGCGGCCCAATTATCGCGCTCTTGCGCGGCGACGCGTCGATAACCCTCGAGCCCGGTGGGCAGCTCGAGCTGTCAGGAGGCAAAAGCGCTTCCGTGCACCAAGTCTGCACCGAGCTTCGCGATCACCTTCGCGAGATTGCGCCGCTGTCACGTGCGATGGGTGTCCGATGGCTGGGGGTGGGTTTTCACCCCTTTGCCCGTCCCGAGGACTTCCCCTGGGTGCCGAAACAGCGCTACGGCGTGATGAAAAAGTACCTCCCGTCGCGTGGAGGGCACGCCGTCGACATGATGCTCCGAACGTGCACGGTGCAAGCGAACTACGACTACTCATCCGAGGAAGACGCGATGCGCAAGATGCGCGTCGCTCTTGCCCTTGCCCCGCTGACGACGGCAATGTTCGCGAATAGCCCATGGAAAGAGGGGCGCGGTCACGGCGGTGTGACGTATCGCGGCCGGGTGTGGCTCGACGTCGATCCGGACCGGTCCGGGCTCCTACCGGCTCTGTGGAAAAAGGGCGCCGGTTTCCGCGACTACATCGAATGGGCGCTGGACGTGCCCATGTTTCTCTTCAAGCGCGATGGTCGCGCGATCGCCAACACGGGCCAGACATTCCGAAGCTTCTGGAAAGACGGCTTCGACGGTCACCACCCGACGCACGGAGACTGGAAGGTTCACCTCAACACGCTATTTCCCGAGGTGCGCCTCAAAAAGACCATCGAAGTGCGAGCGGCCGACGCGCAATCGATGGACATGGCGTGTGCCCTGCCGGCGCTCTGGACGGGCATCTTCTACGATGAGACCGCCCTGGCGGACGCCGAGGCGCTCGTGAATGGATGGGCCTACGACGAAGTCGCCGAGCTGCGCGCGCACGTTTGGCGCGACGGCCTGCGCACCATCTTTCGTCGCGCCCGCCTCGCCGAGGTCGGCGAGCGTGTGGTGGCGATCGCTTCAGCGGGCCTCGAACGGCGGGGTCTTTCGGCCGCGCTTGGTGATCCGTGCGGCGGCAAGGACGAGAGCATTCACCTCGCGCGGCTTCGGAAGCTCGTCGGCGAAGGGCGCACGCCCGCGGACGTCTTGCTCGAAGGGCTCGATCGCGAGAGCGACCCCGGGGCGGCTATGCTCGAACGCGCGGCCTTCGAGAGCTAACGCGCCGAGGAGAGCGCCGCCGTCGGGCGGAAGGCGGTTCGGGCGGCAAAGGAGCTTCGCCGAAACCTGGGTCACGGCTCTTGCGCTGGCGCGCCGGTCGACTACCTTTCGCGCCTGCCTCGGGCGTGCCGCACCGGCACCGCACGTGGCGGTACGGGGCGTAGCGCAGCCTGGTTAGCGCACTTGACTGGGGGTCAAGGGGTCGCTGGTTCGAATCCAGTCGCCCCGACTGAGGGAACGTGGCCGTTTTGTACGATTGGGGGGGGCGCGGGCCTTGGGGGGAGAGGCTCGCGGAGGTCGCGTGACGTAGGTCTAGCCGGTGCCTGACGGACGAGCCGGAGCGCACGGAAGGGCGGGCGGCCGGCGAGCGCGGCGGGGCCGGCGACCACGGCGTCGCTCGTTTTCGGCCGTCTTGCCACCGTCCGGACCGGAATTCCGTACCCCCCCAACCGCAAGGACCATCGGACGTGAGGCCAAGCTCGCGTACCATGACACCATGGCGACGAAGAAGACGGCAAAGAAGAAGGTCTCACGCAAGGCAGCGCCGGCCGCGAAGACTGGACGCGCGGGCGCCCCCGCCAAAAACAAGACACGCAGCGCCGTTCGGTCACAGGCGCCCAAGCGAAAACCGGTGCGCAAGACCACCGGCAAGAAGGGGACGGCAGGCAAGGGAACGACCCGCAAGAGTGCCGCGCGTCCTCCTGCCGCTGCAGTCGTTGCCCCGCGACGGTCGGCGTCGTCGCCGGCCGCAAAGAAAGGCCCGCGCAGGCCTGCCGAGCGCAAGGCAATCGAGAGCAAGACGCCGCGTCTCACGACCACGGTCCGTCGGCGCGATCGCCCCGGACACGTGGATCCGAAATACGGCAAGGAGCTGCTCGAGAAGAGCGGCGGCACTCCGGACGGAGGGCGCGCCTTCGTGGAGCGCCGGCGCGGGCTGCCGGACGATCTCGCGGAGCAGCTCGGAGAGGAGGCGGTCGCGAAGGCGACGACCGGTGGCGAGGACGTGGGCGAGGAGTCGCTCGATCAGGTCGTGCCCGAGGAGGTCGGCGGGCCCTTCGTCGAGTCCACCGCGGAACAGGAATTCGCCGCGGGCACGGATCCCTCGAATCCAGCTGACGCTGAGCCCGAACCGTTCCCTACCACCTGAGCAAAGCGTGCTCGATCACGACGAGCTCGCCCGCCGGTACGCGCGCGTGCGGCTTCGTACCGAAGCGCTCGCCGAGCCGCTCTCGGCAGAGGACGCCATGGTCCAATCCATGCCCGACGCGAGCCCAACCAAGTGGCACCTCGGACACACGAGTTGGTTTTTCGAGGAATTCGTCCTCGCCCGCTTCCAGCACGCGCATGCCTGGCGAGACGAACGCTGGCGGATGCTCTTCAACTCCTATTACGACGGAGTGGGCGAGCGGCATCCGCGTTCCGCTCGCGGTCACCTGTCCCGCCCGTCGCTCGACGAAGTCCGTGCGTGGCGGCGGTCGACGGACGAGAGGCTGCTGTCCTTTCTTCCGCGCGCCGACGAGGAGCCCTTGAAACGCATCCTCCTCGGGACGCACCATGAAGAGCAGCATCAGGAGCTGATGCTGACCGACGCCAAGCACGCGCTCTGGAGCAATCCACTGCGGCCGTCGTACCTGCGCATCGACATGCTCGCGACGGGAACATCGCCGGCCAAAACCGGGCGCGGCCACGACGCCATCCGATGGATGACATTCCCCGAAACCGTGGCGGAGATCGGCCACAACGGTTCGGGGTTCGCCTTCGACAACGAGTCGCCTCGGCATCGCGTGCTCGTCGGTCCGTTCGCCTTGGCCTCTCGTCTGGTGACCAACGGTGAGTACGCCGCGTTCATCGACGCCGGCGGCTACGACCGACCGGAGCTCTGGCTATCGGACGGGTGGATCGCAGTGAGAGGCGAGGGATGGCGCATGCCCCTCTATTGGGAGCGTCGTGGAGGGGCGACCTCGGTCTTTGGCATGCACGGCATGGTGCCGATCGATCCGCTTTCCCCGGTCGTGCACGTGAGCTTCTACGAGGCCGACGCCTATGCCCGATGGGCAGGGGCACGGCTGGCAACCGAGCACGAATGGGAGAGCGCGACGCGGGGCAACGCTTCGGAAGGCAACTTCGTAGAAAGCGGCATGTTCGAGGCCGAGCCCGCCGCGTCCGGCGGGGAAGGGCTGGTTCAGCTCTTCGGCGACGCGTGGGAATGGACAGCCAGCGCCTACTTGCCCTATCCCCGCTACCGGGCTCACGAGGGGCCGCTTGGCGAATACAATGGCAAGTTTATGAGCGGGCAAATGGTCCTGCGGGGGGGCTCATGCTTCTCGCCGCGCGACCACCTGCGAGCTACCTACCGCAACTTTTTTCCTCCGGCTGCGCGGTGGCAAATGACGGGCATTCGGCTCGCGCGCGACGCCGCCTAACGGCGCTCACGCGAGCACGGAGAGCAGCCAGCGGCCGAGCGCGTCGGCGACCGAGGGGGGAATCTCGTGACCCCAAGGGAAGGGCACCCACGTAACGTCCAGCCCCGCATCGCGCAGGAGATCGCGCAGCGTCTCCGCATAGGCGAATGGAAGCACACTGTCCGTTTGCCCGTGACTCTGGAACGTCGGCAGCCCCGCCCGTTTCGGCGCCACTGAGGCCCATTCGTCAATGGCGATAGGCGCTCCGGAGAGGAGCACCATGCCCGCGACCGGGTGCTTGGTTCGCAGCGCGACGTCGCACGCAAGCATGGCCCCTTGCGAGAACCCCCCCAGAACGATTTTCGACGGATGCAGACGCTGATCGACCTCGTCGAGAAGCGCGAGCACGCGTTCCCGTGCTTCGGAGAGTCCGAGAGGCACCTGGCGCACGAGCTCGTCGCCCCCGCCGTGCCGCGCAAGCGTCAGCAGGCGTTCCCGGTCGAGCATCCACCAAGCGCGCGCTTCCACTGGGGCGCTCTGGAGGAGCAACGGGGCTGCGGGGAACAGCCACCTCGTGCCCGGCGGGGAGGCGAGGACCCGCCAGAGCGACACCAGGTTATCGCCCGGAGCGCCGAAGCCGTGCATGAGCACGACGGCCGGTCCGTCGCCTCCGCCTTCCCCGTCGTGGCCACCCGCCACGCTCACGTGCAAACCCGCCATCTCGATCCGTCTCATCCGGCTCTACTCCACCCGCTCATCGGTTGTTGGTCGCGTCCCCGTAATACCATCGGTCGCGGACGCCCCGCTCACGTCCGTCGCGAGAGTTGCTGGCGCGCCGCCTGAACCACCGCACCGCCCACATTTTTGCTCTTGGCGAGCGCCTTCAGCTCGTGCTCCCGCAGATGCTGGATGAGCTTCGAGGCGAACGCGAACGGCGTGCGTGGATTCTGGACGAGATTGAGTTTGATTTGGTGGGAGCGCGTCCATTCTCGATTCGTCGCGATGAGGCGCAGGACATCGTCGCTGACGTTCCGGCTCGCGCTGATCCGGATCACTTCGTTCTCCTGTATTGCCGGGCTCTTGACGGCCGCCGCAGCGACCAAGCGGTTCGTATCCCGCACGAGCAGCAGCCGCTCTGAAGCCGTTCCCAGCATGGCGCGCCGGATTTTCTGCGACACGCTCATTTGACCCAATCGGGCGTGCAGCGGCAGAAACTTTTCGACCAGGACTTCGTCGCCGGTCTCTTCGTCGACACGATAGGTGTCTTCGACAGCCGGATCGACCGGTAACGCGCGGGCGGCAGCTTCGGTCTCGAGGAACAAGACATCATCGGGGGTCGGTTCGGCAGAGGGTTCGACGATGAGTTCCTGCGCCACGGCAACGGCCGCCTCACGGAAAGCCGGGATCGCTTTGAGCTCGATCTTGTTTCGAACCGCGAGCTCGAGAACGCGATCGGCTGTGGACATCCGCGTTGCCTTGTTCATGTAGAGCTTCTCGATAATCGCGGGGTGCGCCAGGAGCCGCTGCTCGTTGGTCGCTACGAGCTCCGCCACGGCCTCGCTCGCGATAGCGGCAATTTCGGCGACGGTTTGCGGCGGGATGGCGGGGTGCGCAAGCATCTTCTCGATCGCTGCGGAGTCCCGGGCGTACCTAGGCGCGATCAGCGCCAGAACCCCCGGCGGCAGATCTCCGGTAAGCGCTCCGCTGAGGAGCGGTCCTGGAAGGTCGCCCAGCGTCTTCTGGGCGGCGGCAGCGATTGCCTCGTCCGGTGACTCGGACAGGAGCGCAATGACGCTGAGCGCCTCACCTGGGCGAATGCCAGGCGCGATGCCCTTGGCAGCCATTTGCCGTAAGCCGGCAGGCGAGGACGGCTCGAGAAGCTTGCGGGCGCCGGGTGAGAGCTTTGCGATGTCGACCGGGGGGTCCACCGTCGCCAGAATAGCCGGCCCGAGCGAAGAAGGGCCACGTTGTCCGACACGCGGGCGCGATTCCGGAGGGCGAGACGCCTCGCACCGATCGCCACGCGTGACTGCGGCAGCGTTGCACACACTTGACACTTGCGCCGCGGCCCTCCCATTCTGAACAACCAAGCGCGTGGCCAAGCAGAAGCTGCTCCTCGTCGACGCAGACCCACGAAGCGTCCGGGTGCTGGAGGTGAGCCTCAAGAAGGCGGGCTACAGCGTTACGACGGCGTCCGACGGCGTAGATGCGCTAGCCATGGTCGAGTCGCTCACCCCGGATCTGATATTGACCGACACGCGACTACCGACTCTCGACGGCTATGCGCTCGTGCAGAGACTGAAGGAACGGCCCGAGCTGGCACGCGTTCCTATCGTGTTTCTCAGCAGCCAAAATTCCATCGAGGACAAGATCCGGGGCCTCGAGCTAGGCGTCGAGGATTACCTCACGAAACCGATCTTCGTTCGAGAGCTGATCGTGCGAGTCAACATGCTCCTCGCGCGGCGGACGCAAGAGAACATCGCCGCGAGCAAGACGTCGCCCGTGTCGGCACGGGCGCGCTTTACGGGCTCAACGCAAGATTTGGCGGTGGTCGATCTGCTGCAGACGTTCGAAGTCTCGAGAAAGAGCGGCATCGTTCATTTGCTGAGTGGGCCCCAAGACGCGCACATCTACTTTCGTGATGGCAAGGTCATCGACTCGGAGCTCGGGCGTCTGCGCGGCGAAGAAGCGATCTTCCGCGCGCTCGTCTGGAACGAAGCGATGTTCGAGGTGGAGTTCAAGGCGATCGCCGGTGAGGACGTCATCGGTGGCTCGACGCAGGCGATCCTCATGGAGGGGATGCGGCGCGTGGACGAGTGGGGACGGCTCTGCGAGCAATTGCCGCCGCTCTCGACCGTGTTCGAGCTCGATCATTTGCAGCTCCTCGAGCGCCTAAATGAAATTCCCGATGAGCTGAACGGGATCTTGCGATTGCTCGACGCGAAGAGAACGCTGGCGGAGGTCATTGACGACTCTCCGTTCGACGATCTGTCCACGCTCTCGACGATCACGAAGTTGTATTTCGAAGGGCTCCTCGTCCCGTGCGCGCGCGAATCTGAGCGGACCTTCGAGGCCGTGCCGGATAGCCGCGAAGCTCCGGGCGGTACGCTTGGTCCAGCTGGCGACGCGCTCCCTGCGCCCATCCTCGCCGACACCGTCACGACCCACGATGCCGGCTACGACACCGAAGAGGAAGAACGCTGGCGCGGCCGGTCCGGCCTCGTGGCCACGCGCTCGAAGGTCCTCGTCGCCGCCGTCTGCACCCTAGCCGTCGGCATTCTCGCCGCAAGTGAGCTGAACCTTCTTCCCGATCGAGAGCGACCCGCGCTCGACCGATTTGCGAGCGGAACCAATCGGCCGGAGCAGAGTACGAGCGTCGGCGGGGGAGAGTCGGCTGTCCCATCGAAGGGCCGTTCCATCCGGGCCGACCGATCGGTGCAGGTGAACGCACCGTCCGGTTTATCCAACCTGGAGCGGTTCTCCGGGGCAGACGCCGTCCCGTCTGGCAGTGGTCCCATCCGCGCCGCTCGCGCCGACGGTGCGGCGGACGCTGGGACAAACACGTTCTCGCTTGGGCTCGTCAGTCTGGACCCTGCGGCAGAAGCGGGCGACGTCAGGGTCGGGGTTGCGGACGGCTCACTCGTCGCCAAGGCGGGTCGCGTGCTCTCGAATGGGTCGGCGGTGCTCGCCGCCGACCTCGCGCGGCAAGCCGTCGCGTCGACGCCTACCGACGCCGACGCGTGGCTCACGCTCGGTGCCGCTTACGAGGCGCTCGGCGACGCCTCGGCTGCACGTGCCGCCTATGCGAGCTGCATCGCCCATGCACACACGCCGAATGTCAGCGAATGCCTCGTGCTGTCCCGGCGTTGATCGTCAGCGCGCCCGTGGATCGAGCCGGACGTACATCAGATCCACTACGAGGTTGCTCGCCACGACAGCGAAGGCGGTCACCATCACGCACCCGACGATCACCGGACCGTCGCGGTTCAGCATGGCTCGTACGCTCAGCTCGCCGAGCCCCGGCCAGCGGAAGACCGTCTCCGTCACCATGGCGCCGCCCATCAATGTTCCAAAGTCGACCCCGACGGCCGTGACAACCGGAACAAGGACGTTTCGGAGGCCGTGGTAGCTGACCACCCGCAAGGCGGACGCGCCTTTTGCGCGCGCGGCGCGGACCCAGTCCTGCTGGAGCGCGACGATCATTTCGTCCCGCACCAGCCTTGTGTAGTAGGCAGCGCCGTAGATCCCAAGCGTGAGGGCTGGCATCGCCAGAGCCAAAACATGGCCCACGAACGAGCTACCAAAACCGTCGAGCGGGAGCCATCCCAGCTCGTAGCCGAAGAGATATTGCAACCCGAGCGCGATAAGGAACGTGGGCATGCTGACGCCGATCAGGCTGGCGTTGACCAGGATGCGGTCCACGATCGATTCACGTCGGAGTGCCGCCGCGACGCCCAACATGAGACCGAGGGCTAGCTGAACGAGCACCGCCGAAATGGCGAGCGCCAAAGTTCGGGGCAACCGGCCGGCGACGACCAGCACGACGGGCTGGCGGAGCTGGTAGCTCCTTCCGAGGTTGACGTGGAGAGAGAAACCCACGAGCGTCACGAGGTTTGCGCAGTCCGCATGCGGCGGGGGCGGTGCAGCGGCCATTGTTCGCGGCGCGACATGCACGAGGCGGCGCCAGAAAATCGCGTATTGAACGATCGGCGGTTTGTCGAGGCCGAGCTGCTCGCGGATTCGCGCAACGTCGGCGGGGCGTGCCTGTGGGCCGGCGGCCATGCGGGCGGGGTCGCCGGGGAGAAGCGCGTTGATAGCGAACGAAAGCGACACGACGGCCCATAAAACAGCGAGGCTCCAGCCGAGGCGCCGGACGAGCTGTGTCATGGCGCGCCGAGGGGCCGGCGCAGCCACTCGCCTTGTGGGCGGTCGAGCCACGCGCGCGTTGCGTCGAATGCGCCAATGGCTCTCGGCGCGAAGCCCCGAACGTAGGCCTGGTGCACGACGAAGAAATGATAGGAATAGGCAAAAGCCCACGGTGCCTCGTCGACCAGAATGGCCGATGCGTCGCTGTATAGCCCTCGACGCACGGTTGCGTCTGTCTCATGGTGTGCGCGGGCTACAATCCCGTCCACCCGGCGATTCGAGTAAAATGCGGTATTGAAGCTCGCCTCCGCATTGAGCGATGCCGTCGTGAAGAGCGGGTCGAAAAACGAGCTGGGATCGGGATAGTCCATTTCCCAGCTCGCCTGCGAGATGGCGACCGCGCCCGGCCGGCGCTGAAGCGCGAGAAACGTCGACCAACTGACGACCTTCAGCTCCAGCCGCAGCCCGATCTTGGCGAGGTCCTGCTGCAGCAGCTGGGCCGTCGAAACGAGCAGCCCCTGGTCGTAGACGGGGTACACGATGGGCCTCGGCCAACCGCCTGCACCCGTGACGGGGTCGTAGGTGTACCCCGCTCTTTGCATGTGATTGAGCGCCGCCGCGTAATCGTAGTGTTGAGAGGCCGCTGCTGCGTCATGGCCAGGAATGCCGGGCGGCAAGGGTTGCGTGACCACGGTGATGGCCGCCGGCTTCAGGGCCTTGTAGTGCTCCCGGTCGACGGCCGCAGCAACTGCGCGCCGCACCTCGACGTTGTCGAACGGCGCCATCCGCGTGTTCATCGACTCGCCGTAGATGTTGGTATCCGGCTCAGTGCTGCCGAGCAACCTCCAGCGCTCGTCTGCAACGAAGCGCGCTTGATCCGCCCGTGTCATGTCGCGAATGATGTCGAGATCACCTCGCTGGAAGCGGAGGCGCTGGGCGAAGAGCGGTAGGTTTAAGCTCCATTCGATGCCGTCCAGATAAGGCAGGCCCGTGCGAAAGTATTCGCCGTGGCGCTTAAGCCGCAGGCTCACCCCCCGCTGCCAACCTCCGGGAGCCACCTTGAAGGGACCGGCCCCGCACGGGGTCCAGCTGTCGAGATAGCGCTCGCCGGCCGACTTACAGACAGGCCGAAGCATGGGCATGGCTAGCAAAGACAAGAATGTCGCGTCGGGCTCCGAGAGACGAAAAGACACGACGTAGCGACTTTCTACGATGATGCCACGCAGGTGATCGACCCTGCGCGAAACGTAGTCGGGATATCCCGATATGTTTTCGAAATAACTCGCGCTCGGGTTGGGCGCGCTCGGGTGTAAGGCGCGCTCCGCTGCGCGGCGCACGTCGTCCGCGGTGAGCTCTTCGCCGTCCTGCATGGTCACTCCGCGACGTATGACGAAGCGGTACGCCCGTCCTTCGTCCTGCACATCCCAGCGCTCGGCGAGATCGGCTAGAAGCGCGCCCGCTTCGTCGTAATCGACGAGCCCCGCGAAGATCAGCCGTTCGGCCTGCATGGCCAGCCCGTCGGTAGGGCCTGCCGGGTCTAGGCCGCCAATGTCCTGAAACGAGGCGAGATGCAACGTGCCGCCGCGGCGCGGTTCGACGTCCCCGGGGTGGGCGGCCGGAACGGGGGGCCCAAACGGCTGGGTGCAACCGAGCGGCGGCACGATGAGCGTGAGCGCACTCGCGATGGCCGCCAGCGCGATCCCTTCAAAGATCGCGTGGATCGAGCGCATCGCGCACTCCCTCACCGAGCAAGCTGAATCCCCATACCGCGAGCAGGATCGTTGCGCCGGGTGCGACGACCATCCATGGGGCGACCATTACGTCGTCCTGTCCTTCCAGGAGCATCCTCCCCCAGGTCGGCGTCGGCGGTGAAATCCCGACGCCCAGGTACGAAAGGATGCTGTCGGCAATTATCATTTGTGCGACGAGAACCGTCGCGCTCGCTGCAAGTGGACCCGAGACATTGGGCAGCACGTGCCGGAGCACGATGGATGGAGTCCGTCGACCGAGAGCCCTCGAGGCAAGGACGAATTCGAGCGACCTCACTTGGATGGTCTTCGCTCGCAGAACGCGTGCGATACCCACCCAACCCGTCGCCCCGAGAGTAACGAACACCGTAATGGCCGACGTATGATCCAGCGCCGCCCCGAGCGCCATGACCAGGAGCAGGAATGGAAACGCGAGCAGCACGTCGACGAAGCCCATCAGCAGCCGGTCGACGTCCACCTGCACGCAACCGAAACGGCCCGCCGCAGCCGCCCCGACGCCCGCGGCGC
>JALYHV010000013.1 GCA_030776205.1 Myxococcota bacterium
ACGAACATGATCCACCGCTCACGGAAAGTGGCCCAAGGAGCGCCGTTTCACGGGGTCGGCGCAAGCTTCGCGCGCCTGCGGGGCCGTCCTCTTGCGCCCGGCGGCCACGCGCCGTGCTCTTTCTCTCGCCCTGCGGTGGCTGGCCGATAATCCAGCAGGTGTTACGGTTGGGCTCTGGGAGGGGAGAGCCTTGAATCCTTACGACGCGTGTCTTTCCTGCGGCTGTTACGTCAAACGCCGCGAATCCGAGTGCCCGTTTTGCGGCGCGGCGAATCGTGCCCCGATCGCGGGCCCAGCCGGTCGCGTCCCTCGCATGAGCCGTGCGCAGTGGCTTGCGTGCGGATCGACCGTCGTGATGGTGAGCTGCACGGGAGGCGAGACGACGCCTCCGTCGAGCGTCGTGGACGCCACCGCGCAGAGCGAAACGGCCGCAGCGCCAGCCGAAGCCGGCGCCGCGGACGACGCGACGATCGCGGACGTCGATGCCCGAGGGAAAGTCGATGCAAACGTCGACTTCGACGCAGGCGTTGAGGGCGCTGCACGCGCCAACCTCGACGCGGGCGTCGAGGCCGAGGCAGGCGTCGACCTCGACGCCGGAGTCGATGCCGATGCAGTCGCCGACGTTGATGCACACATTGCGAACGCTTCCGTAGTCGCCCTGACCTCCGGCGAGGGTGGCTTCCCGTGCGCCACGACGATGATTGCGGACAGCTCCCCGGCCTACGTACACACTGACTGCGATCGGTCGAAACAATGGTGTTACACAAACCACGGGTTTTCGTTTACCGGATGCCTCTCGCTAGAGCCACATTGCGACGTTTTGGATTCGGGCACTACTTGCATGACCCCGTTCTACTGGGACGCGAGCGCCTGCGACGGGGGATATCGCCGGTGCGAGTGCCTGACCGTGACGTGCGGATATGGGTATTGCACGGACGATGAGGCGGGCGGCGTCACGGTGAGCTGCGGCGCCTGCTACGGCGCTCCCCCCGCACGGCTCGAGCGGCTCGCGCGCTTTGCGGCGGTCGCTTGACGACACCAACGCCGCTCGGTCGGCAGCTTCCCCTCGCACCCGCGTCGCCGCCGGCGCGCCGCAGCTTGCCGCTCGCGAGCCATGCCCGGGCCGCCGATCGCAACACCAAGCCGTCCTATGCCATTTGGGAGGTCACGCTGCGGTGCGATCTCGCGTGCGCGCATTGCAGCTCCCGAGCGGGCCGCCCGCGCCCGGACGAGCTGACGGCCGCCGAAGCGCTCGACCTCGTGGACCAGTTGGCCGATCTCGGCGTTTTGGAGATCACACTCATTGGGGGGGAGGCGTATTTGCGCGAGGACTGGCTCGACATCGTCCGGGCCATCCGTCGCCACAACATGGAGTGCTCGCTCGTGACCGGTGGCCGCGGCTTGTCGCGCGATCGCGCGCGTGCCGCGAGGGATGCCGGCGTGATGAGCGTATCGCTGTCCGTGGACGGGACGCCTCCGACGCACGACGCGCTCCGGGGTCTCGAAGGGAGTCACGCGGCGGCGATGGCGGCGATGGGCCATCTCGCGCGCGAGGGCGTCCAGGTCTCCGCCAACAGCCAGATCGGCCGCCGCAATCGGCGTGAGCTGGAAGAGATTTACACGCATATCGAGCAGGCCGGCGCCCACTCGTGGCAGATTCAGTTGACCGTCGCTGCCGGTCGTGCGGCCGACGACCCGACTATCCTTCTCGAGCCGTACCACATGCTCGAGGTCATGCCTGCCGTCGCCCGCCTCAAAGCGCGCGCCGACGCCCACGACGTGCGCATCTGGCCCGGAAACAACCTGGGCTACTACGGCCCGTTCGAGGCGCTACTTCGCGGCAACCTTCCCGGTGGGCGCCGGGGGTCGTGCGGCGCAGGACGATTCAGCCTCGGCATCGAATCCAACGGGGCGATCAAGGCGTGCCCGTCGCTGCCGACCGACGCGTACGTCGGAGGGAATGTGCGCGACAATCGGCTTCGTGACATATGGGAGCGCGCAGAGCCGCTCCGCTTCACGCGCAACGACCGCCGGCCCGAGCTTTGGGGCCATTGCGCCAGTTGCTATTACGCCGACGATTGCCTGGCCGGCTGCTCGTGGACGGCGCATTCGCTCTTCGGAAGGCGCGGCAACAATCCGCTTTGCCACCACCGCGCGCTCGACTTGCTCCGCAAGGGTAGACGCGAGCGCCTCGTTCGGGTCGCCGAAGCCTCAGGCGCCCCGTTCGATCACGCGCGGTTCGAAATCGTCGAAGAGGACTGGCCCCCGCTGGAGCTCGAGCGCGCCCGCGCGGTCGCAGGCGGGAGTGCGCTGTGGCTTCTCGACTGAGCGAAAGCAAGTCGACGCTTCGCTGGACGCCGTGGCTGGTGGATCGTTCGCTGTGCGTCGGCAGGCGTACCGCCCGGCGTCGCGCGGCGTCTACCCGGTCGCGCAAGCTCGCCTGGCCGCGCTAGGCTCCCGGGCACGCGCCATGGCCACGCTCGATCCTCGCGACCCCCTCGGCCGAGCGCTGGACGAGGCCGTCGCCGGCCGCCAGGGCCGGTTGTTCGATCTGCTCGCGCGGGGTTCCCACCTCCCGGGCACGAGGATGAACGCGCCTCTCGCGGAGGCCTTCGCGGCGGCGTGCCGCTCCCGTGGGGCTCGTGCCGATCCTGTGGCGCTCGCGCTCGCGCGCTTGTCGGCCGCCGAGGCTCCTGGCGCGACGTCGCTCGAATTCCTGCCCGTCTGCGGAGTCGCGGCGCTTGGATCGCGCGCTGCGGCAGACAAGGACGTGCGCGGTGCATTTCTTTTGGAGCTGCACGCTCGCGCGGACGACCTGCGCTTTCGAGTGCGAGACGCCGTGGTCGATTCCCTGGCGCGCATAGGGGAGGCCGCGGGCGACGCGCTGGCCGTCGACGTGACCGCCTGGATGGATGGCTACTTCCACGCGGGGGCGGTCGTCCGTGCTCTCGCCCGCGAGACATGGCTCTCCACCCTGCACGACGGCGATGTCGTCGCTGCGCGCGTGGACGAGGCGCTCGCGCTCGCCCGCGACGCCCCTCGCGCTGCGGCACGGTGGCCGGGTCACAAGGCGCTGCTAGACGCGCTCTCCACGTCTTTGGTTCCGGTCGTTATCCGCTTCGGCGCCCCGATGTTCGACCTGCTCGAACGCTGGAGCGTCATTCAGGACCCTGCCCTGCGCGAGGTCATCGCCGGCCTGCTGTCCGCACCGAAGCTCGCCGGCCGCTTCGGCAAGGAGATGGAGCGCGTGCGGCGATCCCTAAAGACGAGCCTCCCGGCCCCGCGCAACCCGGACCACGACGTCGGGCCGACGCGCGATCGAAGCCGCAGGCGCCGCGAGGGGAATCGCTGATCGCGGCTGCGCGAAGGAGCCGCCCGCGGAGTCCCCGCAATGTCACGGCGCGCGCGATTCGAGGATCTCCGCCGCGGCGGCGACACGCGCCCGGCCTCGACCGAGCGTGGCGTGATCGACGACCGTGTACCCCTCCAGGAGGTCGAGCCACTCCAAATCCAGCTTGCCGCCGCTCGGCAGAATGAAGACGCCGAACAGATGGGCCTCGCGCCGCACTTCCTGCACGAGCGGCCGCGGAACGTGCAGCGCCGCGTGGGTGATCAGATGGATCACGGTGTCGCGCTGGTCGCGCGCGCGAAGCAGCCCGAGCTCGGTCGCGAGCTGCGCGAAGACACGGGCCGGATTGCGTCCGCGCTCTCCTTTGAAGCCCAGCAGCCACGCGGCGGGGAGGTGCGCCCTGTCATGCGCGCGTTGCACGTCGTAGAGGCGTGAATCGAAGAAGCGCATCCAGACCTCTTCGCCGGCGAGCTGCAGCTTCTTCGCGAGCGCGATGGCGAGCCCGCGGGCAAACACCTCGCGCTCGCCGCGCATCGAAGCCGAGGCATCGATGAGGAGGTAATGCAGTCGCCGCGCTTCGTCGGGGGCGTGCTCCCGCGTGTAAAAGAGCAGCTCCCCGTCCATGATCCGACGCGCGAGCTCCTCTTCGTCCCACGCCAGCTCCGTCAGCACCATCGAATCGAACGAGCCGGTGCGACCGATTCCCGCATATCCATCTACGGCATGCGTCCCCGCCCCCTTCGTGCGGTGGGTCTCGAGGACACTCGGGAGAAGCTCCAGAGAGAAGCTCACGATATCGTTCGCGGCGGGGCTCGAGAGCGCCGCCAGCATGTCGACGTGCGCGAGCGCTCCCGCGGCGACGGAGTCGGGACCAAGCATCCCGAGGAGGCGCAGCGTGTCCAAATTCAACGCGTCCGCGACCGCCAAGACGCGCAGCCGATTGCGCAGGAGCGCCTCCAGCGCCGCCGCCTCGTAGGTCCGCTCGATGGCGAGAAACAGGTTCGGCAGCTGCTTGTCCAGATCGCGAACGAGCTCCGGTTCGAGGGGGAGAGTCGCCGGCCACGGCGCGACCAGCGGTGTTGGCTGTACGAGCGAAGAAAGGATCCGCGCGAGGACCACGACGATGAGATCATCGGGCAGCTTCAATCCGCGAGCCGACGCCGCAGCCTGGCTCTGCGCCAGCTCGATGACGATCGACCGGTATCCTTTGACCAGCTCCGAAAGATGCGGGGACCCTGCGACGATCGCGTCTGCACCCGCCCGCGGACAGGTCTCGACCTGTTCTCGGGGCGCGCCGTAGAGCAGACCCAGGTCGTGGACGACAAAAAGCGGAAAGCGAACGCCGAGGCGCACGAGGTCGCGCCACCAGCGCACCGCACGAACGACGAGCATCGGAGAGCTCGCGCGCGTCGTCGAAAGAAGGAGCCCGCCCAGGGGGCCGGCGATGGCCGGCTCCCGCTCCAGCGCGGAGGGGACCGGCACGCTAGCGACGCAGCGCCAAATCGCCTCGGCAGCCCGCTACTTCCATTGTTCTTGGTGCGCCGGCTCGACCGGATTGTCTCCCGTGATCGAGTTGAGATCGGGCTTCAGGCCGACTTGCTTCACGCAATGCCAGTCGCCAATCTCCTTCGAGTCTTCCAACGCGTACTTGCCATCGAGCTCAGCGATTTTGTTCTGACCAGGCGTGTACACGAAGACACCCGTACCCTTGACGTCTGCGCTAGGGCCTATGGCGCCGTACTTGTGCTCGGTCCACGAAAAATGGAGGACGTTGCCTTCGACCGTCCCGCTGAGCTCCCCCCAATGGCTCGAGTCCGTGCGCTTCCAGCGCCCGACTATGTTTCCCTCTTGCGCAGCGAGATGGAGATAGCCGTACACCGGGTTGTAATAAACGCCCGGCCACGCGCCACCCTCCGGCATCTCTCCCGCCGTGACGGGAAACTTCGCCCCTTCGCCGCCGCAACCTACGACCGCACCGAGCGCCGCGATCGCGAGCGCAACCCCGAGGACGCACAGCCATGCCCGAGCTTTCATGCGGCGATGGTAGCAAAGTTTTTCGCGCCGACCGCCAGCTGGTTGGCTCACGCCATCGCGTCGTCGCCGCCGGCTTCGGTGTCTTCCTCGAGCGCCGCGCCATGGCATTTCTTGAACTTCTGCCCGCTGCCGCAGGGGCAGGGGTCGTTGCGCCCGATCTTCGGCCCGTCTCTTCGCACGGGTTGAACCGTCACCCGGGGCTGCGGCGCGCGCGACGCAGGACGCGGGACCGCGACCTCTTCCTCACCCGCAGGCTCGGACCCGTGACGCGCCTGCATCGCGCGCTGCTGCGTCGCGTGGCGCTCGGCGTCCTCGCGCTCTATCCGCTCGATCTCCGTCTCGCGCCGCACCTCGACCTTGAACAGCTTGGTGCACACGTTGCTGCTCGTGGCAGCCATCATGTCGATGAAGACGTCGTATCCCTCCTTCTTGTATTCCTGCTTCGGATCGCGCTGGCCGTAGCCTCGGAGGCCGATGCCGTCGCGGAGGTGCTCCATGCTGGTCAGGTGGTCAACCCACTGCCGGTCGATCTCCTCCAGATAAAAATGACGGAAAACCCGGAGCAAGAGCTCCGTACCCATCTCCTTCTCCTTCGCCTCGAACCGGTTCTCCGCCGCCTGGAACAGCACCTTGGCGATCTGTTCGGCGTCGTGGAGGTGCTCCACGTCGGGTGGCTTGCTGGCGAAGTGCTCGATGAAGCCCGTCTTGATCCCCTTCCAGTCCCAGTCCTCCGGCGGCTTGTTGGAAGGGCAGCACTCCTCGACGATAGCGCCCACGATGCTGTCCATGAGATCGAGGAGCTGATCGCGCTGCTCGGTGAGGCTCTGCGGGATCTCGCGGAGCAGGCGGTCGAAGATCGCGGTGGGGCCCTTTCCCTCCCCTTCCTTGAAATCGAAGCGATACCCCCAGAATTGGTAAATATCCTGCTGCAGCGACGCCATCGAGTAGATCTGCCGCAAGTCCTCGATGGCCTTGGGAGGCGCCGTCCCCGAAGCTTCGGGACCGATGGGGGTCCCGTGATGGAGCATGATGTCGGTGATCGCTTGCTTCACCTCTTGGGCGATCCGTTCATCGAGGCGAAGGTCCCGCAGCTTGCCCGTGGGCTTTCCCTCGTCGTCGAGCTTCTCGGGCTTGTATCTGCCGATCAGTAGCTGCTGGCGCAGCTTGTAGACCGTCTTTCGCTGCTCGTTCATGACATCGTCGTATTCGAGCAGGTGCTTGCGCATGTCGAAGTTGCGCTCTTCGACCTTGCGTTGCGCGTCCTGAATGCTCTTCGTCACCCAGGGGTGCACGATGGGCTCGTTGTCCGGCATCCCCATGCGCTCCATGAGCGCCTTGACGCGGTCACCGGCGAAGATGCGCATCAAGTCATCTTCGAGAGAGAGATAGAACCGGCTCGAACCCGGATCCCCCTGCCGGCCCGCGCGCCCTCGGAGCTGGTTGTCGATGCGCCGGGATTCGTGTCGCTCCGTGCCGAGGATGTGCAGGCCCCCCAACTCGCGGACCTCTTCGCCCTCGGCCTTGCAGGCGGCGTCGTGCTTCGATACGAGCTCGGCAAAAGCGTCCGGCTCGGCGTCCGGATCGCGGCCACGCTCCCGAAATTCGAGCTTGGCTATCATCTCGGGATTGCCGCCGAGGACGATGTCTGTCCCCCGTCCCGCCATGTTCGTGCTGACGGTGATCGCGCTCTTTCGGCCGGCCTGCGCGACGACGTACGCCTCGCGCTCGTGATGCTTCGCGTTCAGCACGGCGTGCGGGATCTTCTTCTTTTTCAGGAGCGTCGCGATGGCGTTGCTCTTCTCGACGCTGGTCGTACCCACGAGGACTGGCTGGCCCTTCTCGTGGCACTCCAGAATCTCGGCGATGGCCGCCGTGAACTTCTCGCGCTCCGTCTTGTAGACGACGTCTTGATGGTCGGCGCGAATCATCGGCTTGTTCGTCGGCGTCTGGATGACGTTGAGAGTGTACGTGGTGTGGAACTCGGTCGCCTCGGTATCGGCGGTTCCAGTCATTCCGGCCAGCTTGTTGTAAAGGCGAAAGAGGTTCTGAAACGTGATCGTCGCCATCGTGCGCGTCTCTTCTTGGATGCGCACGTTCTCCTTGGCTTCGACGGCCTGATGCAAGCCGTCGGACCAGCGCCGCCCCGGGAGGACGCGTCCAGTGAACTCGTCGATGATGAGCACCTTGCCGTCGTCGGCAACAAGGTAGTTCACGTCGCGCTTGTAGAGCGAATGCGCGCGCAAACACTGATTGAGAATGTGCAAGCTCTCGAGGTTGATCGGGTCGTACAGGTTTCCGATACCCATGAGCTTTTGCGAGAGCTCCACTCCGTCGTCCGTGAGCGTGACGGAGTGGGCCTTCTCGTCGACGACGTAGTGCTCGTCTTTGCGCAGGCGGGGAATGACCTCGTTGATCTGCCGGTACTTGTGGCTCGACGGCTCTCCCTGGCCGCTGATGATGAGCGGAGTCCGCGCCTCGTCGATGAGGATGGAGTCCACCTCGTCGACGATGGCGAAGTTGAGCTCTCGCTGCGCGTAGTCGAGCGCGCTGAACTTCATGTTGTCGCGGAGGTAGTCGAAGCCGAACTCGTTGTTTTGGCCGTACGTGATGTCCGCGCGGTAGGCGAGCTTCTTCTCCTGCTCCCCCTGGGAGTTGACCACCGTCCCGACCGACAGACCGAGAAAATTGTAGAGCTTGCCCATCCACTCGGCGTCGCGCCGGGCCAGATAATCGTTGACGGTAACGACGTGAACGCCTTTGCCTTCCAGCGCGTTGAGGTAACAGGGCAGCGTCGCGACGAGAGTCTTTCCCTCGCCAGTGCGCATCTCGGCGATTGAGCCGTTGTGCAAAACCATTCCGCCGATGAGCTGCACGTCGTAATGGCGCATCCGGAGCGCGCGTTTGCCCGCCTCGCGGCAAACGGCGAAGGCCTCGTTCAGGATGTGGTCCAGCGTTGCGCCGTTGTCGAGCTTCTGTTTGAGCTCACCCGTCTTGGCGCGCAGCTGCGCATCGGACAGCGCCGAAACCGTTGCCTCGAACGCGTTTATGGCTTCGACGCGCGGCCGCAGCCGCCGAATCTCGCGTTCGTGAGAAGTGCCGAATACTTTCTTGAGCGCCCAGGCGAACATGAGAGGTTCCGTCGAGTTCTTTCTGCGCGGCCCGCAGGCATAGCGTCCGCAAATTAGTGCTCCCTGCGCAGAAGCGCCAGTGGCACGCCGTTCGCCCCATCAAGGCGTCGCCCCGCGGGCGCCTCTTCCGCGTTGCAACCGGGCCCTCGCGCGCTAGGTGGCGCTTAGAGCCAGCCGTTCTCGCGATACCAGGTCACCGCGCGACCCACGCCCTCGGCCCACGACACGCGGGGCTCCCAGCCGAGCTCTCGCCGCGTGTCCTCCGAGGAGCAGATCCAGTGTTGGAGCAGCATGCTAGCCTTCTCGCGGGTCAGCATGACGGGGCGGTTCGTCACCTTTCCGAATGCTTCGACGCCGCGTGCGACCGTCATCAGCACGGGTATCGGCAAGCTGGCCCGAAGGAACGCGCGCTTGCCGAGGGCGCGCTCGGCATCCGCGAGCATTTGCTTTTGCGCAAGCGGACCACAGCCGTCGTCGACGAAGTAGGTGCGGCCGGTCGGCACGTCGGCGTCGATGGCACGCAGGCACGCCTCCGCGCAGTCAGTCGCATAGATCCACATCCCCTGGGCTTCGCCCCCCGCCACGAGCGGCAAGACGCCGCGCTGGATGGACCTGAACGCTTCGAGGATCTCGCCGTCCCGCGGCCCGTAAATGGCCCCCGGGCGCAGGATGACGACTGGCATATCGTCCTTTGCAGAGAGAACCACCTTTTCCGCGGCGAGCTTGCTCCGGCCGTAAGCGGTGACGGGGCTCTCCTGGTCACACGCCACCGGACGGCCGTCGAACGACGGACCGCAAGCCTCCAAGCTCGAAACAAAGACGAAGCGCTTCAACGATCGACCCACGCTCCGGGCGGCTTCGACCAGGTTCGACGTCCCGCCGACGTTCACCGAGAAGAACTCGTCCGTGTTGCGCGCTTTGATCAGACCCGCCGAATGCACGATGGCGTCCACGCCGTCGACGGCCTCTCGAAGACGCTCGACGCTCTCCAGACCGCCATCGAAGAGCTCGACGTTGGCGAGGTTCCCCAGGTGCTTGCGATTCGATGACTTGCGGACGAGCGCTCGAACGTGATCGCCCCGCTTGGACAGAAGCTCGGCCACGTGGCCGCCGAGGAACCCGCTGCCTCCGGTAACGAGGATTTTCATGGCTTGCGCTCGCTCGCTGCTTCGGGCATCTGCCCCTCGATTGCCTTCTCGTAGACGCGGTAGGTCTTGTAGCGCTTCGCGCCCATCGTTCGGATGCCCGCGTTCACCGCGCCGTTGTCCTCCAACGTCCATCCGAGCTCGCCCTCGCGGATGCCCAGCTTTTTGCCGCCTTCGTTCAGCTCGGCGTACATGAACGCGCTGAGGGCGGCGTACTTGCGCACGTGCCGCCATTTCTTTCGAATCCCCAGGAAGATTAGTCGTGCGCTCTTCGGGCCGCTCACCTTGAGGCGCCACACGAGCTTGGCCAGCCCGAACGGAAAGAGCTTTCCACCCAGGTCATTCACGAGCTCATTCAGATTCGGCACGGCGATGGCGACGGCCGCCGGCTCTCCAGCGATGGACACGATCGACGTTATCTCCGGCATGATGAGAAGCTTGAAGTCCGCGGCGAGCTTGCGGACCTCGGCGCGCGACAGCGGAACAAAGCCCCAGTTGTCGCTCCAGGCGTCATTGAAGACGTCCACGAAGAGCTCGACGTCGCGTTGCAGCTCCTTCGTCGAAACCGTTCGGTGCGAGACCTCCGGGAGCGCCAACACCTCGGCGTGCGCTCGCTTCACGCGTGCGTTCGGTTCGCCCACGAGATACTTCCACGCGAAGAAGTCCTTGGCCTTCGCGTATCCGGCCTTTTCGATGAGGGCCCCCTGGTAGGGGCGGTGGTGGGGCATCATGAAATACGGCGGCGTGTCGAAGCCGTCGACCAGGCATCCCAGCTCCTCGTTGACGTTGAGGGAAAGGGGGCCACGGGCCGTCTTCATGCCCTTGCCTCGAAGCCACCCTTCGGCGCTGCGCAAAAGGTCCCGCGCGACCTCCTCGTCGTCGAAGGTATCGAGGAAACCGAAGAAGCCAGCCCCGTCCCGGTGCCGCGCGAGGTGCTCGCGGTCGATGTGAGCGGTGATCCGCCCGACGCACTGCACCCCTCTGTACGCGCAGAAGATCGTGCCCTCTCCGTGCTCGAAGAAGGGGTTCTTGCGTGGATTGAGCCTCTCCTTGAGCTCGAGGTCGAGCGGCCGGACGTACGCGGCATCGCTCCGGTACACGGCGTCCACGATGTTCAGAAAGTCCCCGATGGCTCCGCCCATGGGGATTTGCCGGATCTCGACCATGATCGACACCCGTTAGTCGATCTCGTGCTCGCCACCAAGCACCGACGCTTGCCGGCGCCGCGCAACGGCCGCCGCGACGCCGTAGGCTAGTTCTCGTTAGCGCTTCAACGCGGCGTAGAAAAACGACTCTCCACGCTTGACGCGCAGGAGAAGGCCCCCCGAACGACCGGCGTCGGCAACCTGGGACGACGCGGCGTCGGATGTGCCGTTCGCCTCCACGATGACGTCACCGACGCGCAGCCCGGCCCGATCCGCCGCAGAGCCCGGGACTACCTGCGTCACGACGGGCAAGGGCTTGGGTGGAAGGCCTATCTGCGCCGCTTGCGACGGCGCCAGATCGCGAACGACCAGCCCCAACCCTTGGTGGGGCGAAGTCTGCTGCTGCGCGGGCACCAATTCGACCGGGGCTTCGGGGCGCTCCGAGAGCGTGACGCTCGTGGCGTAGTGTTGGCCCCCGCGAATGATTTCGAGCGCAATGGCCTGACCGATTTCCCGCGACATCGTCTCGCGAATCAGGTCGTGTCCGTCGTGCACGGGACGTCCGCCCACCGCTGCAATGACGTCCCCCGCGCGCAGGTTCGCGCGGTGCGCAGGCCCTTCGGGGGCGACGTTGTTGACGAGCGCACCGGCGCCGGGGGCGAGGTGCAAGGCGACCGCTATCTCGGGAGTGACGTCTTGCAGCCCAACACCCAGCCAGCCGCGCGAAACACGGCCGCTCTTGAGGATCTGCGACGCCACGCGCTGGACCATGTTGCTCGGTACCGCAAAGCCGATGCCCTGCCCGCGCCCGACGACCATCGTGTTGATGCCGAGAACGTCGCCCTGCAGGTTGCACAAGGGGCCCCCCGAGTTTCCGGGGTTGATGCTCGCGTCGGTCTGGAGGTAGTCCTCGATGGCGTTCATACCCAGGCCTCCGCGCCCCTTGGCGGAGAGCACGCCGGCGGTGACCGTGTAGCCGAGCCCGAACGGGGATCCGATGGCGACCACCCATTCGCCTACGCGCGCGAGGTCGGAGTCCGCCAGCTTCGCCGGCACGAGCCCGGTCGCGTCCACCTTGACTAGCGCCAGATCCGTGGCGGGATCGCGGCCGACGAGGCGCGCAGGCAAATAGCGGCCATCCCGGAGGCGCACGTTGATGGTGAGCGCATCCTCGACGACGTGGTTGTTCGTAATGATGGCGCCATCGGCGCTGAACACGACACCCGATCCCATTCCTCGCGCGATGGGCTCCTCGCCGGCGGGCTTGCCGAAGAAATGAGAAAAGACGTCTGCCTTTTGATCGCGCGCCGTCACGTCGATCTGCACGACACTGGGGCTGGCCCGGTCGGCGACTGCCACGAACCCATCGGAGAGCCGCTTCGCCTCGACGGTCGAAGCCTGGACCTGCGCAGGCGTAGGGACTGCGGGCGGGATGCCCGGGTTGGAAGCAGAAGGCGCGAGAGGCTGAGCGGGTCCCTGCGCATGGGCCGATGGGGCCACGGTGGCTGGGGCGAGAGCCAGCCAGAGTGCGAGCGACACGACAGGACAGCGGGCGTGCGACGTCATGGGCGCGCTTCTCCGAGAGAGTGCGAGAGCCTAACCGCACCATCGCGCGAGGCAAGGCGTCATCAATACCGGTGGAGGACTTTCGTTCATGCGATCTTGGTGACGACGCGCGACCAAGCGCGGGCTCCCGTGGCGAGCGCCGCGTCGTGCAGCTCGCTGCCCGGCGCAGTCAGATCAGTCAGCTCGATGAACGAAGCGCCGCGCGACCGCGCCAAGTTGCAACCCAGCGCGATCAGAGCGCGAACGAGCGGCGCGGCCGGGCAGGCGGTGTCGAGGGCGAAGCGACCGATGAGGCCGCGATGCATCGGAGCGAAGGGTGGCTCGAGGGCGTGGGCCGTGAAGCTGGCTGCCCCTCGGATGATGCCGGTCTCATCGAGTACGACCAAAGTGGTCGGCTCGCGCAGCGACGCCGCGCTCTCGAACGCGAAGTGCGAGGCGATCGCGCTGACGACGGACGGATCGATCGGACGTGGCGCATCGAAGCGGAGGTCGCCTGCGTTTCGCCTTCGCTCCGCCAGCAGCGCCTCCAGGTGCGCGATGGCGAGCGCGTCGTCGGGACACGCGATCCGCGCGGGCCATTGGCCGGGGGAGGCGAGCGCAACATCCGCCTCGAGCCGTGCGTTCCAACTGACGGGACTGTAGCCCACGCGCGCATAGAACGCGTGCGCGGGGTTCGGCTCGAGGACCTCTGCGGCCATGACGCACGCGCTGCCGCGGGCGAGGACGCGGGCGGAGTCGGCGAGCGCCGCGAGCAGCGCGCGACCGGCGGACAGTCCGCGCGCCGGGGCGGTCACGATCAGTTACCTCACTTCGCAAGTGAACGGGGTTTCGGTGTCGATGCCGTGCCGCTCGAACCATCCCTCGACTTGCCCGCAGGGCGTTCCATTCCAATCGGCGATGAGGTGAATGTGGCGCCCGAGGATGGGATGGCCGGCTCGCACCCGAGCGTCGTCATCGAGGCGGCGCGCCAGTTGGGCATAGACTCGCCCGTCGCGGGATCCGCGGTACCCGCCCCACTCCTCGTGCGCGTCCCAAAGCTCGCGCCAAAGCGCCGCGATAGCGCCGCCCTCCCCAGGCTCGGCGGCGCGCACCGAGACACGCGCGGGCTGGGTCAGAGCGGCCATCGTTCGCCCGTCCCCTCAGGAAGGTGGACGTCTACCCGCTCGAGCGAAAGCCCGTGCGAAGGCGCGGTAGTCCCCGCGGCGCGGCGATCGCACGCAGCGAGCGCTCTCGCCACCGCACCTCGTTCGAGCCGCGACCGCGCCACATCGACCATGGTCCCGACGAGGATACGAACCATGTTGTACAAGAACGCGTTCCCGTCGACGACCACGCCTACGACGCGCGGGTCGGCCCCACATTCGACGTCAACGCGCAGGAGGGTGCGCACGGTGCTCGTGCGCTCGTCTCGCGACGCCCGGAAGCTGGCGAAATCGTGGGTACCGACCGCGGCCTGAGCCTCGCCTGCCAGGGCATCGAGATCGAGCTCCGGCAAACGCCATGCGCGCGTGCGCCACCGCGGATCACGGACCCGATCGACGAGCATCCGGTAACGATAGCGCTTGCCGCGCGCGGCGAACCGGGGTGAAAAACCCGGCGGAACCGGGCGGGCCGTACGCACGGCCACGTCGTCCGGCAGGTGCTTGTTCAACCCCAATACCCAGCCGCGCGCGGGGATGTTCCGCGCCGAGTCGAACGCCGCGAGCTGCCCTTCCGCGTGCACCCCCGCGTCCGTGCGACTTGCACCACGCACGGCGCTGGCGTGGGGGTCCATGGCACGGAGGGCCGAGTGAAGTGTCTCCTGTACCGTCCGGGCTCCCACTTGAGCCGACCAGCCGTGGAAGGCCGTCCCGTCATAGGCGACTTCGAGCAGGACGCCCCGTCCGGTCGGCGCCTCTCGAGGCATGGGGTCGGCCGGCGGAGGGATCTCTTCGTTCATCACCGGCACCGGGGGCGGCGCAACGTGACGCCACTCGTCATTCGACGCTCGCCTCGATCGATTCCTCGAACGGCTCGACGAGCAGGGCGTCTGCGGGAGACAGAGCGTCCATTGCGCCAGAGGGCGCGGGAGCGGTGATCTGGGCATCGCTGAGGTATGGCTGTGCCGCGCAGCGGAGCTGCGAGCAGATTCCCGACAGGCAGTCGACGTTCTTGAGGCAATCCTCACCCAAAGCTCGCCGTGTCTCGGTGCATGCGCCGGCGAGCGCGACGAGCGTGAGCAGAGTCGAATGGATAAGCAAACGGCGCGCGACGACGCGCATCACCGTTCCCCTCATTGTCCTTGCGGAACGAACGAGAGCGGCACCGTGGCGTCGATGCAGCCGCCGCGCGGCGAAGGATAATTGCCGCTCGCGCGAAAAATGTTGGCGGCGCAGTTGGCGACGTTGCCCGAGCCCATGTCGTTTGCGGCAACCGCCGCAGAGCAGACGTTGCCGGATGGTCCGATGCGAACGGCGACTGTTACGTGACCCTTGAGCGAGGAGTCCTGCGACAGCGCCTGGTTGTAACAACGACGAGCGCTCTGCGCGCGCGCCTGCAGCGCCTGGCCGAGCTCCGGCGGCGCCGTCCCCGCGCATTTTCCGTCGCACCCTGCCCCGGAAACATAGACGACATGGGGGCCGGCGGCAGGGCCTCCCTTCCCGTCTGGGGTAGGCGGCGGTGGCGGAATGTCGTCGATCTTCGGATTGGTGGAAGCCAGCGCCGAATCGAGCGCGCTCGGCGTCGGCGCAGGGGCCGCCAACTTGGCCGAGTCGCTGGAGCAACTTCGCCATGCGAGGAGAGCGACGATGCCACCGACCAGCAAGACGGCGACGAGCGCGTACTTCGCGTTGCCGCCCGACGCGGGCACGCCGGCGGGAGGACGACTCAAGGGAGGGGTCATTCGGAAGGGTCCCCGCCGGATCCCGGCGTGGCACCCGGCAGTATAGCGGTTTTGTAGAACGCGAGCGCCGTGTCGCCGAACCGGCGCGTCTGGTCGAGGACGAGCCCGTCGATTGAGGGGGTAATCGAGCGGGCCGAGAGCTCCAGGACGACGAGCGCGCCGCCAGACAGCGAGAGGGCTTGCATCACTGTAGTCATCGCCCGCTGGGCGTCGCCGCGGTCGACGAGCGCCCACGGCGGATCGGCGAAAACAAGGTCGAAGACGCCGCAGCCCGCTAGCCGCCCTGCCACGTTGCGAACATCGCCTTCGACCACGTGTGTGCGGTCCTGCAGGCCAAGTGCGGCGATGTTCGCGCGCAAGGCGCCGAGGGCGGCGCGGGATGACTCCACCAGGGTCGCGCTCGTCGCGCCGCGGGACAAGGCCTCGATCGCCAGTGCACCCGTGCCCGCATAGAGATCCAGGACGCGCGCTGCTTCGAGAGCGCTCCGCGCGTCGAGCATTCCGAAGAGCGCCTCGCGTACGCGGTCCGACGTGGGCCTCGTTCCCTCTCCACGGGGTGCGCGGAGCCGGCGTGAGCGATAGATGCCGCCGGTGATGCGCATGGCTACCCCAGAAGATACCACCTGCGCCTCTGCCAAAACGTGGCTTCAGCCTGCGGAGACGCGGCGTCGGCTTTGCCGCGAGACCCGCCGCAGCGTTACTCTTTAGAAGAATGATCCGGCTGACTCGCCTCGACGCAGCGTTGCTGGTGGTGTGTCTCTCGTTTTTCGCTCCTCGACCGGCTCGCGCGGAAGCACAGAGCGCGACAGCAAATCCGATTTACGTCTTGTCTGTCTGGACTGACGACGCCGACGATCAGGCCGACGCGCTCACGCAGGCGCTTCGCTCGCGCGTGCGCGTCGCGCAAGGCTGGTACCTGCTCGAAACGAGCCAATCGTTCGAAACGCTGGCCATCGCGCTGAAGTGCCCGCCCAAACCCGATGCGGTCTGCCTGCAGCGGATAGGTGACCACCTTCACGCGGACCACTATATCTGGGGAACGCTGGCGAAAAAGCGAGCGACGGGCACCGTGGCCGCCGAGCTGCACTACTGGCGTCGTGGCAAGGGCGGCTCCGACGCGGGAGAGACGTACAGCGACAACCTGAAGGACGCGAACGACGAGTCGCTTCGCGCGATCGCGGCCCGGGCCATCGCAAAGCTCACCGGGGCGGAGGCGGCGACGTTCCTCGTGCACGCTGGGGCCGCCGGGGGGGTCGTCCTCGTCGACGGGAGAGAGGCCGCGCGGCTCGAGGGAGGTCTCGCCCGCGTCGATGTCGCTCCCGGGTCACACAGAGTCGCGGTCCGGCTCCCCGGGTTCGAAACGGCGAGCCAATCAGCGACCGCAGCACCCGGCGCTGAGCGGACCGTGACCTTCTCCCTTCCCGCGCCCCCCGTCACGGACGTTCCCGAGCAGACTGGCAAGCCGCTCCCGGTCCGGGAGATCGCCGCCTATTCGGCGCTCGCGGCCGGGGCGGCGTTTTTCGTGGGCAGCGCGGTGGAGGCTGGAATCTGGTTCGATGACCGCAACAAAAGCCACGACGATCGCCTGAGCGTGCCCTCGAGCGTCGCCGATGTTTGTCTCGATCAGGTCAACGCCGCCGCGGTCGACGCGTGTCGCAGGGGCCGCCAAGCCCTGAACGCCTCGACGTTGGGATGGGTCTTCGCCGGGGTGGGTACGGCGCTCGTGGCAGGCGGAGTCTACCTGCTCGTGACGCGCGGCAGACCCTTCAGTGACGAGGCCCCTCCTAGCGGGGCGAGCCGCGCGGCGCGGGCCAATCTCTCGGTCGACGTTGCGCCGGAGTGGGGGGCGCACGGCGGACGCGTGCGTTTGCAGGTCACCTTTTGACGCCGAGCACGTCGCGCATTGTGTAGCGACCCGCGGGGCGTCCCATGATCCACCGAGCGGCCCGAAGAGCGCCGTGTGCGAAGACATCCCGGCTAGTGGCTCGGTGCTCGAGGTCAATCCGCTCGCCTTGGGTCATCAGGCTCACGACGTGGTCGCCCACCACGTCCCCGCCTCGCACGGCGTGCATGCCTATTTCGCTGCTCTCACGTGGGCCGGGGCGACCCGCACGGCCGTGCACGACATGGGCCGCCGTTGATCGGGCGCTCTTTGCGGCCTCGGCGAGGCGGAGGGCCGTGCCGCTCGGCGCATCGATCTTTGCGCGATGGTGCGTCTCGACGATCTCGATGTCCCATTCCGGAAGCGCCGCTACCGCTTGGGCGACGAGGCGCAAGAGGACGTGCATGCCGGCGCTCATGTTGGGTTCCCAAAGCACGGGCACGCGGCTCGCCGAAGCCTCGAGCGCCATGCGCCCATCGTCGTCGAGTCCGGTCGTGCCGCTAACGAGCGCGCTGCCGGCGGTCGCAACCAGCTCGGCGAGAGCGACCGTCGTGGCTGGGGCCGAAAAGTCTACGACGACGTCTGCGCGAACGTCTGCGAGCGCCAGCAGCGTGTCGGCGACGCGCGTCCCAATGGCGCCAATGCCGGCCACTTCGCCGGCATCGCGGCCGATATCTGTCGTGCCGATCGCGCAGACGATTTCTGTCGCGCTGCCCTCAGCGCGGACCAGGCGTATGACAGCTTGCCCCATGCGTCCACTCGCGCCGACGACGGCGAGGCGCATTAGCCCGCTCCCCGCGCGTAGCCTTCGAGCAGGCCCGCCAGGATCTTGCGCGTCGTATCCGTGCAGGGCGCGAGCGGCATGCGCACGCTGTCGCCAGGGATCATTCGACGCACCGCAAGGGCGGCCTTTACTGGCGCGGGGCTCGCCTCGAGGAAGAGCGCTTCGTGCATCGGCAAGAGGGCGTGATGCCTACGACGGGCTTCGTCGAATGCCCCATCGAGGGCGAAGCGCGTCGCACGCACCACCTCCGCGGGCAGCACGTTCGAGGTTACACTGATGACGCCGCGAGCCCCGACGGCGACCATGGCCAGCGTGAGCGCATCGTCACCACAAAGGACGCTCATCCGCCTGCCCAACAGTTGCACGATCTTTTGTGCACGGAGGACGTTGCCCGTCGACTCCTTCGTGCCGATGACGTTCGGCGCCGCCTCAGCAATGCGGGCCAATGTCTCGGGGGCGAGATCCACCCCAGTGCGCGCCGGGATATTGTAAACGACTACCGGCGCCCGCACGCTCTTCGCCACGGCGACGAAGTGACCGTAGAGACCTTCCTGGCTGGGTCGATTGTAGTACGGAACGACCACCATCAGCGCGTCTGCGCCGGCGCTCTCGGCGTGCTGGGACATCGCTATGGCTTCGGTCGTGGAATTTGAGCCCGTGCCCGCGATGACCTGCACACGTCCCTTCGCGCGCTTCACGGCCCGCTCGACCACGAGCGCGTGCTCCTCGTGGCTCAGGGCGGGGCTCTCGCCAGTCGTACCGCAGGGGACGACCCCCGTGACTCCACCGGCGATTTGCCGTTCGAGTAGTGCGTCGAAGGCCTCCCAGTCGACGGGCTGCGACGGCTCATCGCGGAACGGAGTAACGAGCGCCGTGTACGTTCCTTCCAAAGGAATCGCCATGTTGGCGACGTTAGCACCATACGCCCTCGCGTTCGACGCCAGCCTTTACAAGCGTCACGCCGCCCGTATACTGCGCGGCCCAATAACCCCGCCGCCCTGCTGAGGGGCGGCCAGCAAAGAGGGCTTCCCCATGTACGCGGTATTCAAAACGGGTGGCAAACAATACCGGGTCGAGCCGGGCGACAGACTCCGCGTCGAAAAGTTGCCAGGGGTCGTAGGTGACGTCGTCAGCTTCGGCGAGGTGCTGCTCGTCGCGGGCGAATCGGTTGCGCTCGGCAAGCCCCTCGTGCAAGACGCCAAGGTGGAAGCGAAGATCGTCGGCCAGGCCCTCGGGCCGAAGATCATCATTTTCAAATTCAAGCGGCGCAAGAATTACCGTCGTAAGCGCGGCCATAGGCAGCCGTTCACCGCGCTGGAAATCACGAACATCGTTGCCTGAAAGCGTTCGCCATTTTTCGAAGATGGGGACGATCTCCCCCAAATGTGGGTGATGGAGAGTCTGCGCGGCGAATGCCGGCGAGACGTTGAGCAAAAGGGAAAGTCATGGCTCATAAAAAAGGGGCGGGCAGCACACGTAATGGGCGCGATTCCAATTCGCAGAAGCGCGGCGTGAAGGTGTACGGCGGTGAGAAGGTGACCGCCGGGAGCATTCTGGTACGCCAGGTCGGATCCTCGATTCACGCCGGCCGCAATGTCGGCGTAGCCAAGGATTACACATTGTTCGCGCTGGTCGACGGCGTCGTGGCATACGAGTGGCGCTCGCGCTCGCAAAGGAAAGTCTCGGTATTTCCGGAGGCTCAGGCCTGACGGCGGCAACGGACGGTCCGACAAAACTTTTGGCCGTCGACCTCGACGGCACGCTCCTCGACGCTCGCGGGCAACCCCACCCGAGGGACGTGTGCGCGATCAAGGCGGCGCTCCGTGCTGGTGTGCGGGTGAGCATCGTCACCGGCCGACTTTATTCGGGGACACGCGCGGTGGCCGAGCTGCTCGGTCTTCGTGGAACGGTGGCGTGTGCAGACGGAAGCCATCTCGTGCACGCCAGCGATCACGCCACGCTCCTACACTACGGAGTCAAAGGCCCAAACGCGAGGCGGCTGCGGGACAGCCTGGCGCGCGCGGCGATCACCACCTTCGTCTTCGCGGGCGACGCGATCGGCTATGACGACGCTGGCGCTCGGTTCCTGTCTTACTTGAAAACGTGGTCGAACGACCTTCGCCTGGCGAGCGACGTGTTTGCGGACGATCTTTGGAACAGCCCCGAAGGCATCACCGGTGCGGTCGCGTTGGGCTCAGACGCGCAGATCGCAACGGCTGTCGCGGAGATCGAGCGAGAGCTCGCCGGGATCGCCTCGATCACGAGCTTTCCGATACGGCGCGGCGTGCACACGGGCCTGTGGGCGCTTATCGTGCGCGCGGCCGGGGGTACAAAGGGGACTGCCGTCCGCTGGATCGCAGAGCACGAACGCGTCGCCCTGGGCGATACGGTGTGCGTCGGGGATTGGATCAACGACGTGCCAATGTTCGAAGCGGCGGGTCGCTCGTTCGTGATGGGTCAGGCGCCGGACGAAGTGAAGGCGAAAGCCACAGACGTGCTCCTCGAAACCGTAGAGGCGGGCGGCGGCGTGGCGCGGGCCATCGAGGTGGCGTTCGGGATCCGGGTCTTCTAGGCCGGTCGCCCGCCCGACTTGTCTCGGTATTGAAATGAATAGGTGCCCCTGGTATGCCAGCGGCTATTGAATATGATTTTCAACTTCGACTTCCGCCGAGGTGGCCTTGTTGCACGTCCGGCCATGAAAACGATTGTCAGGTGCAGCGCAGCAGCCAGCGTCGTGCTGGCTGCCCGAGGGGCTGCGGCAAGTCCCCGCCCGTTGCCGTTCAGTTACCCGTACGAGACGGCGGCGGCCGGCGAGACGGAGCTTGAGCTCTACGGAGACATGACGCCTCTCCGGGTTGCCGCCGACGGGGTCAACCGGCTTTGGGAGCCTGCCTACCAGCTTCAGAATGAAATCGAATACGGTCTCAGCGACCGCGTAGAGCTCGGCTTTTATCAGGTCTTGACGGCGAGCCCGGTCGACGGCGGCAGCAACGCGATGACGTTCGACGGATGCAAGTGGAGGGTCCGGGCGCGCCTCGCGGAAGCCGGGGATTGGCCCGTCGACGTGGCGCTTTATTTGGAGCTCGAGACGCTCCATGACGAGACGGCTCTGGAAGAAAAGGTGATCGTGGCCAGGCGGTTCGGCGCGTGGCACTGGATGACCAACTTGTGGGTCGAGCAGTCCGAGCATCGCCCGTTCGACCCGCAGCAGCGTTCGTTCCATTTCGTCCTCAACCCCACGATGGGGATCACCTACCAGGTCGCCGCCTGGTTCGAGCCTGGGATCGAGTACTGGGCGCGGGGTGAAATAGGGACCGTCGGCGCTAGCTCGGTCGATGAAATCAACAATCGCGTGCACCACTTTCTCGGTCCGACGTTGCACTTCAACTTGGGCAAACTCTGGTGGAGCGCGGGGGTCTACGCGGACCTGAACAACACCGGAGTGCCACAACCCGCGGAGATTTACGGCCCTCTCTGGGTCCGCTCGGTCTTGGGCTTGAATTTATGATGGCTCGGGCTCCGGTCCTGACGCTCGCGCTCTTTTGCACGGCATTCCGCTGCGTGCCGGTGCGAGCGGACCGCGGCGGCGTGTCGCTACAGGAAGCGCCGGAGATCAGCCGGATTCACCGGCAGAAGTGCGGCCGTTGCCACGCCCCTCCCGAGCCGCGTACACGAACGCGCGACCACCTCGATTCCGCGTTCCTTCGGCACAAGAGCCGAGTTCGCCTCACCGCCGAGCAATGGGCGGCGATGGGCGACTACCTCGCCGTCCCGAATGCGGCCGGCGAGTCGAATGCACACTGACGCTCGATCGCTCTTTTGAGTACCGTCGAGGCGTGGACGACGCGAGCGTCTCGGTGGACGACCGCTCCGATCCTTTGCGATCGGGCTCTGGAGCGCGCAACGTCCGCCCGGGGCTCCGGTTGCAAATCGTCCTCGCGCTTGCGGGGCTGATGCTGCTGGCCTTCGTGCCGCTCTTCGTCGCCGTCGCAAGCTTGGCGCGTGCCACGGTCGGCGTCGCGCGAGAACAGGCGGGTCGACTCCTCGTCCACTCGATCGCCGCGCACGCACACGACGCTTGGATCACCGGGGGCGCGCCCGCCGTGAGGCGTACGCTCGAAGGGCATTTGCGAAGCGGCGAGGTCGACGTGGTGTGCGTCTTCGGCGCGGATGGGTCTCGTCTTGGGTGCGCGGGCAGTCCCCTGGAAGTGAGCGCGCTGAGAGCCCCTACCGAACGGACGGAGACGACAATGCCTGTTCGCGTCAGCGCGGGACACTCGCTCGAAATCACGTCGTCCTACGACGACCTGCTCGTCGTGGCTCACATGCACGGCGAAGGAGGCCTCGATGCAAGCCGGTCGCTCGTTCGCCTCGTTGCGCTGTACATGATGACGTTCGGCCTCGCGTTACTTGTTTTTGCGTATTTCGTGCTGACGCATCTCATCGTGAAACCCATCGAGCGGCTGGTCGCGTCGGCCGATCGCGTGGCGCACGGCGCGCGAACATTGCGTGTGCCGCGCGGCGGCGCGCGCGAGCTGGTCGAGCTCGCAACGAGTGTCCATTCCATGGCGCAAAAGCTGATCTCCGAAGAAGCCGCGCTCATTCTGAAGATCGAGGAGCTGACTCAGACCGCATCGTGGCTGAGTGACGCGCAGGACCAGCTGATACGAAGCGAGCGCCTTGCGAGCGTCGGCCGGCTGGTCGCTGGCTTCGCCCACGAGGTGGGAAACCCGCTCGCGGCGCTGCTGGGAATGGAGGAGCTCCTGCTGGCCGGCGACCTTTCCCCGGAGGAGCAGGCCGACTTCCTCCGTCGCATGCGCAAAGAGACCGAGCGCATCCACGCCATCGTACGCGACCTTCTCGACTTTGCGCGACCGGAGCAGAAGGAGCCGTCCAGCGAAGGGCCGCTAGCCCCCACCGTGGTTCGCACCGTCGTGGATGACGTAGTGGCACTCGTCGCGCGTCAGCCGGCGTTTCGATCCGTCCGTATCGAAACGGACGTAGCGGCCTCCGTGCGCGTGAGCCTTGCGGCGCGACGGCTCACACAGGTCCTGCTCAACGTGCTGCTCAACGCCGGAGCAGCTATCAGCTCGGCAGGATCGCGCACGGGTACCATTTACATCCGCGCGCGCGCAATCGCCGACGGCTTCGTGCGGATAGAGATCGATGACGACGGCCCGGGTGTGGCGCCAAATGTGCGTGAAAGCCTGTTCGAGCCATTCGTCACGACCAACGAGGTCGGCGAAGGCTCCGGATTGGGCTTGGCTGTATGCCGCGGTCTCGTGGAAGCGGCAGGCGGGGAAGTGGGACTCGATGTGTCCCGCCGCGCGGGTGCACGCTTCTACGTCGTGCTCCCATCACCGCCGGACTGATTGAGCTTGAACCACTCGGTGAGCGGCACGACCGAAAAGCCACCGGCGGCAATTGCATCGATAATTGCGGGGAGGGCTCGCACGGCGGCCGGTTCGCGGTCGCCCCGCTCGGGCGCGTCGTGCAGGAGCACGATGGCTCGGTGTCGAAGTCCGCGACATATCCGCGCGACCACTTTCTCTGTCCGCGCAAATGCCCATCCATCATGACCGCGGATTGTCCAACCGACGACGGCCAGGTCCAGATCGTCTGCCACGCGCGCGATGATCGGATTCGTGAGGCCAACGGGAGGACGAAAGAGCCGGGGACGAAGGCCGGCCACCGCTTCGATCGACGCGATGCCGCGCTCGAGGTCGCGGCGAACGCGACGCGCGCCGCGCAGAGCAAATAGGCGATCGTGCTCGTAAGAATGGACTCCGAGCGAATGTCCCTCGTCGAGGATGGCGCGGACTACGTCCGGATGCTCCTCCACTTTGCGACCCACGAGGAAAAAGGTGGCGGTGACGCCTGACCTCCGTAAGACCTCCAGGACGAGAGGCGTCCAGATGGGATGGGGACCGTCGTCGAACGTCAGGACGACTCCCCGGGCACCCCGCGGTCCGCGCACGATGGCATCGACGAACACTCGCCAACGAAGAACGAAGACGCCACCAAAAAGGAGCAGGAGGTAGCAGGCAAATGCACCCAACGCGGTCGCGAGGGCAGGAGGACGCACGAGCAACGCACGCGCTGTCATCCCGAGAATGCTGATGGTGGCGATGTAGAGCGCCAAACGCGCAGGAGGCATCAACGCTTCGCGGTTTTCGACACGGAGTCGGCGGGGTCCTCATCTGCGCTCGCGCTCTCATTGTGGAGCGCGCGCGCGTTCGCCCGTCCATTGACGCCCGGTTCGAGCACCCGTGTCCGAAGGGTGTCCCTTCGACTCCTTTTTTCGTCACTCGCGTCGCGGGTGTCGGCGCCGCTGTCGTCCAGCTCGAAAAAGACGCCGAGCAGAGCTGCAATCAGCGGCAGCGAGGCGGCAGGAAGCTCACCAGGTGGCGCGGGGCCACCAGCCGAGATGAGGCTGAGATCGATGACCCACCCGGCCGCCCACCGCCGAAGCGCGAACATCAGGCCAACGCTGATCAGTGCGCCAAAAAATGCCTTGAGACCTGCTTCGATTCGGGCGCCCGACGCCCAGATCGGTTTTCCCGCGAGGAGGCCGGTGAGCACACCGGTCAACGCGGCGGCGGCAAAGGCGAGCAGCGGGCCGCCAACGTCAACGAACGTCGTCGCATGAAGCCCCGCGACCATCCCGACCGCGACGATGCCTCCCACCGCCAACCCGAGCATCAACCCAACGAAAAGGCGTCGCAGCATCGGCCCGCACAGGGTGACCATGCGGCCGACGTCCGTCAACGACCGGGTTCACCCTAAGCGCTCGGAGAGACGCGCCGCGAGGCGAGTTCGACGGTCTTCATGACGGCGCTCGGAGAGTGCGAGCTCGAGCGCGCGAGGGTCGCAGACCAGCACGACCAATCGCTTCCCGCGCGTGACGGCGGTGTAAAGCAAGTTCTTAGAAAGCATCATGAAATGGGTGGTCAAAAGCGGCAGGACTACCGCCGGATATTCGCTGCCCTGCGCCTTGTGAATGGTGCACGCGTAGGCAAGCACCAAGTCGCGGAGATCCGAGTGCTCAAACGCGACGTCGCGCTCATCGAAACGCACTGTTAGCAGCTGGGCCTCCGAATCGATGCTCACGACCAGGCCTACGTCCCCGTTGTAAACGTTCTTGTCGTAGTCGTTTCGCAGCTGCATGACCTTGTCGCCTATGCGGTAGGTCCGCTCGCCATGGACTAGTGCATCACCGTGCGGGTTGAGCGCTGCCTGAAGCGCTTCATTGAGCGCGATGGCTCCGGCGACCCCGCGGTTCATCGGTGTGAGCACCTGAACGTCGCGGACGGGATCCAAACCGAACCGCTGGGGGATACGGGTGGTGACCAGCTCGACGAGTGTCGCTCGCGCGCGCTCGGGATCGCTACGCTCGATGACGAAAAAATCCGCGTGGGAGCCCGCAGGAGCGACAAGAGGAGGTTGACCCTGGTTGATTCGATGGGCGTTCGTAACGATCGCGCTCCGCGCAGCCTGCCGGAAAATCTGGTGCAGTCGTACGCATGGCAGCACAGACGACGCGATAACGTCCCGTAGAACCGCCCCCGGGCCGACACTGGGGAGCTGGTCGACATCGCCGACCAACAGCAGCCGCGTCCCCGGCGCAACCGCCTGCGCAAGCGCGTCCGCCATCGGCATGTCGAGCATCGACGCTTCATCGACTATCACCGCCCCCGCCTCGATGGGCCGCTGCACGTCGCGCTTGAAAGTCGCTGTCTTGGGGTCGAACTCGAGCAGTCGGTGGAGAGTCGTTGCTTGCGCGCCTGTAGCGGCGCCCAATCGCTTCGCCGCCCGCCCAGTGGGGGCGGCGAGCCGTACTTGGACGCCGGCACGCGCGAACACCGCGAGCACTGCGCGCAGAATCGTGGTCTTTCCGACTCCGGGTCCGCCGGTAACGACGAGGACTTGCCGCCGTGCGGCCTGCTCGACGGCTAGTCGCTGGTCTGGAGCGAGATCGGTGCCCGTTCGCTCTTCGAAGGCGGCGATCCCCGAGGCGACGCCGTCCACCGGTCGTTCCGGCGAACGCGCAATCTCGGCCAGACGACTCGCCAGGCGCACCTCGCGGTCGTACATCTCGGCATCGTACACAGCGTATATGTCAGCGTTCCGCTCGACCATCGCGCGTCTCGCACCGACCAGCCCGTCGAGCCCTGAGTCAAGGCGCGATTGCACCTCGGCGTCGTCCGCATCGAGCCCCAGCAAGTGCGCCGCGCGGCGCCCAAGCTCCGGTTTTGCCGTCCAGACGTGGCCCGCTTCGGTCAGGTCGTGAATGGCTTGGAGCAAGCCGGCCTGAATCCGCTCGGGGGAATCGGCGGCTACACCGATGGACGTCGCGATGCGATCAGCGGTCTTGAAGCCGACACCATTGACGTCCAGCGCCAGGCGATACGGCTCGCGAGCCACGACGGCCATCGCCCGGGGCCCATAGCGTCGCACGATGCGCATCGCGAGAGCAGAAGTGGCCCCGTGCGCCTGAAGGAAGACCATGACGTCACGAAGCAGCTTCTGCTCCCGCCACGTCCTGGACAGAGCCACCCGACGCTTTTCGCCCAGCCCCTCTACTTCCCGGAGTCGTTCGGGCTCTTCGTCGAGCACGCGCAATGCGTCGAGCCCGAACTTCGCGACGAGACGCGCGGCCAATTTGGGGCCAACGCCTTTGATCGCGCGTGACGCAAGGTACCGCTGCAAACCGGTCAGCGTGTCGGGCGCCAACTCTATCAGCGACTCAGCGCGCAACTGAGCACCGTGGCGGCGGTCGGTTTGTATTTGGCCTCGCACGCGGACACGCGCGCCGACGGCGAGCGACGGGAACGTGCCCAGCACCGCGAGGCGCTCCGGCCGGCCGTGCACGGCGAGCTTGACGATGCGAAAGCTCGTCTGCGCGTTTTCGAACGTAATTCGCTCGACGACGCCTTCGACCGTCTCGCTTACCAAAGCCGTGCGAACGCTACCGCGTGCCGCCGGCGCCGACCAGAACGGAAGCAGCGGGTCCTCGCCTCCGAAGCGACCAAGCCCGCATGCACGATGCGGGGCCGTGCGTCACCACGGCTGCTGATTTCTCGCTCCGCCCGACGGCAGCTTTGCCCTGACAAACGGCGCACATTGCAGAGATCAGGCAACTCCTCGCCCTGGCGGTGAGGCGCACAAAACGAAAACCCCGAGCGGCGCGAATGCACGCTCGGGGTTTCGCATCAGACGGACTCGTCGAGGTCAGAAGTCGCCGTGACCATGGCCGCCGTGGCCACCGCCGGCGCCGCCGTTCTTCTCTTCCTTGGGGCGCTCGGCCACGAGGCACTCCGTGGTCAGCATGAGCCCCGCGACGCTGGCGGCGTTTTGCAATGCCGTTCGGACCACCTTGACCGGGTCGATGACGCCCATTGCCAACAAGTTGCCGTACTGATCGGTCGCCGCGTTGTACCCGAAGTCGTCTTTGCCTTCGCGAACCTTATTGACGACAATCGAGCCCTCCAGGCCGGCGTTTTGCGCGATCATTCGGATCGGCTCCTCGAGCGCGCGTCGGATGATCTGCACACCAAACCGCTGCTCGTCCTCGAGCTTCAGCCCCTCGAGTGCAGCCTGCCCACGCAGGAGAGCGACGCCTCCGCCCGGTACGACGCCTTCTTCAACGGCTGCTCGCGTCGCGTGCAGCGCGTCTTCGACGCGTGCCTTCTTCTCCTTCATCTCCGTCTCGGTGGCTGCGCCAACCTTGACCACGGCGACACCGCCTACCAGCTTCGCAAGACGCTCCTGAAGCTTCTCGCGATCGTAATCGCTCGTCGTCGTCTCGATCTGCTTCCGAATCTCTTCAATGCGGCCCTTGATCTTGTCCTTGCCGCCCGAGCCGTCGACGAGGGTGGAGTTGTCCTTGTCCTGGGTGATGCGCTTGGCACGGCCGAGATCGCTGATCGTGACATTTTCGAGCTTGAGGCCCAGCTCTTCGGCGATGACTTGACCACCGGTCAGTGTCGCAATGTCCTTCAGCATTTCCTTGCGACGATCACCGAAGCCCGGCGCCTTGCAGGCGGAACAGTGCAGCGTGCCGCGAAGCTTGTTTACGACCAGCGTTGCGAGCGCCTCGCCTTCTACGTCCTCCGCGATGATGAGGAGCGGCTTCTGGCTGCGAGCAATCGCCTCGAGTACCGGCAGAAGATCCTTCATGTTCGAGATCTTCTTTTCACTGATGAGGATGTAAGCATCCTCGAGCACGACCTCCATGCGCTCCGGATCGGTCACGAAGTAGGGACTGAGGTATCCGCGGTCGAATTGCATCCCCTCGACGACTTCCAGCGTCGTCTCAGCGGTCTTGCTCTCCTCGACGGTGATAACGCCTTCCTTACCGACCTTCTGCATCGCCTCCGCGAGCTTGGCGCCGATCTCCTTGTCGCCATTGGCGCTGATCGTCCCGACGTTCTCGATTTCCTTCGGGTCCTTGGTCTGCTTGGCCAGCTTCTTCAGCGTATCGCACACCGTCTCCACGGCCTTGTCGATGCCGCGCTTGATCTCCATCGGGTTATGACCCGCCGCGACAAGCTTGCTGCCTTCGCGGTAAATCGCCTGGGCGAGAACGGTCGCGGTCGTCGTGCCGTCCCCGGCGACGTCGCTGGTCTTGGATGCGACCTCGCGCACCATCTGTGCGCCCATATTCTCGAAGCGATTTTCCAGCTCGATTTCCTTGGCAACGGTCACTCCGTCCTTGGTGACCGTCGGCGAGCCGAAGCTCTTTTCAATGACCACGTTGCGGCCCTTCGGACCGAGCGTGACCTTCACCGCGTCGGCGAGCGCGTTGACGCCGGCCAGGATGAGATTCCGAGCATTTTCCGTGTAAACAATTTCCTTAGCAGCCATGGCAGTTACCTCTTCTGGATGAATTCGTGGGGGGGCTTACTTCTCGAGAACGCCGAGGATGTCTTCCTCGCGGAGGATGAGCCGCTCCTCCCCGTCCACCTTCACTTCCGTGCCGCCGTATTTGCCGAACAGCACACGGTCGCCGACCTTCACGTCGAGCTTCCGGACGCTACCGTCCTCTAGGATCTTGCCGTTGCCGACGGCAATCACTTCGCCCTCGATCGGCTTCTCTTTGGCCGTATCGGGGATGATGATTCCCCCCTTCGTTTTTTCCTCTTCTTTGACGCGCTTGACGATGACGCGGTCATGCAGCGGGCGAATGTTGGACATGTGCGCTCTCCCTTTTGGCGAAAGATTTCCGACGAGCACGAGCTTGCGTAGCTCTGTCGGGATGGATTGGTGGCACTCGTACCCCGCGAGTGCCAACGGTGGCGCGGAAGATAACGCCGTCCTCGCCTCAGTCAAGGCCCGCAGCAGTTGATCCTAAGTGCTCGAAGGGATTGCCGTTGGGGTTTGACGCGGCCACTGCTCGCGCGATGAGCACTCGCTTGGCACGTCTGCCAAACCGCTTGGCGGATGCGGTCCCGGCGTGAGGTGGTGGGATTGCGAAGGTGCCTGTTTTCACATACAAAAATAACAGTCACCTGCAGGAGGACGCGCGATGGCCATCGTTGCAGCCCAGTCGGTCTCGAATTTCTTCGGCGAGGTCGTGGAGGACGCCATGCGAACGCGTCACATCGACGCGACGCAGGGGGCGACGTCCTACATCGTCTCGCTGCTCGCGGACTACGCCCATCCCGACCGCCGCGCCGGTGAGACGATGGAGCGGCCGCTCACCCTCCTTCTGGATGAGGCCCTTAGGCTGGCCGATCCTGCCGTGCGGTTCGAGCGCCTCAGAGCCATTGGGGACGGGATCCTCTATGGATGCGGCTTTTTTGGCGACCATTTTCAAGCGCAGGGCGTGGATGCGAAATACCTTCACGGCCTCGGAACACGCGCCTACGGCTCCGCGAGCTCCATGTTGCGACGCAGGCCCAACGAGCGAGGACCGGACCTGTTCGCCGAATTGGCCAAAAACTTCGAAGGGTTCGTAGAGGTGCTGCAGGAAGTCGCCGACGCTACGATTGCCATGGGAGTCGAGAGCTCCCGGGGCCTTGTACGGGTCTACGAGAGGTGGCTAAAAACCGGCAGCGAGCGCCTCGCGAGTGCCCTGACGTCACGGGGCGTTATGCCCACTCGCGGCGGCAGAGGCGTCCTGCAGTGAACGACCGTGACCTCCTCGCAGGAAACGGGGCGGCGCTGGTACGTGAGCGCGAGATAGCGGGCCGCGTTCAGGCTGGGTTGGAGCGTGTGTACCGCCTCGAGCGAGTCGCGGACATTGGCGATTTCCTCTGCGGTGCTAAAGCGGGCGAACGCGAAGCACTGTTCCTGCGGGAATCCGACGGCTCCCTCGAGGTCAGCCTCCGGTTGCCCCATTTGGGCGAGGATCCGGGGCTCGATTCGCTTTGCCAAATCATCGAAGGCGTGAGCCATTTCGTGTACGTGGTCGAGCGCGCACGGGCGGCGCGGGAAGCAAGCCAGCTCGAGTTGGAGCTGCAAGCCGAGGTGGATAAGTGGGTGGTCCTTGCGGCATCCATGCTGCCGTTCGACGAGAAGCGCAGCGCGCGCTTGCGTGCCCGGCTTTACGAGTCGGTGACTTATGAACACGCTGCAGGCAGCGAGCTCGGCGAGCGCTACCGTGTCGCAAACAAGTTCGCTCACGGTTTCGTGCGCCGCCTCGAGCGTGACTACGTAAAGGCGGCACGCTTCGAAGAAATGCGCAGCCAACTCCGCGAGTTCTTCATGGTCGGTCAAGAAGGCAAGCTTCGGCTCGGCCGAGCAGCGTAAATCCCATGCGCCTGGACCGGCTCGTGCGCGATGCCGTGGACCGGCTGGAACTGCCCTTCGACTCGCTCGGCCTCGACCCGTACGGCATCTCCAAATCGCACCTTCGGGTCGCGTTAACGGCCGCCGCAGCACTGTATCGCTTCTACTTCTCGGTCGAGACGCGAGGCATCGAAAACGTCCCCGCACGCGGGCGGGCCATGCTCGTTGGAAACCATGCTGGCGGCATCGCGATCGACGCAGCGATGGTCATCGTGTCCTGCCTACTCGAGCCAAAAAGGCCGCGGCTCGCCCAGGGGATGGCGGAAAAATTTCTCGGTCGGCTCCCGTTTCTCGGCGAGTGGGCGAGTCGAACGGGGCAGCTCCCCGGTCTCCCCGAGCACGCGGAACGACTGCTCGCCGACGAACGGCTGCTACTGGTCTTTCCGGAAGGATCGCGCGGCACGGCAAAACTGTTTCGGGAGAGGCAGTCGCTGGTCGAATTCGGGCCGGGGTTCGCGCGGCTCGCGCTGCGAACGGGTGCTATGGTCGTCCCGTTTGCCGTATCTGGGGCGGGCGAAGCGTTCCCCACCATCGCGAACAGTTACAGGCTTGGTCGCCTCCTGGGCGTGCCCTACGTGCCGCTCGTAGCGTACGGTGTGCCAATCCCTTTTCCGGCAAAAATCGAAATCGATTACGGAGCGCCGATGCGCTTCTCGGGAACCGGGGACGAAGACGACGAGATCGTGCGCGCTTATGTCAAAGAGGTGAAGCAGAGCATCGCGAATTTGCTCTCCACGGCGTGGCGCCGCCGCCATGGCGAACCGCCAGGGGAGCGACGCGACTGCACCTTCGTCGGCACGAGCAGGTGAGGATTCTCGTGGCGGGCGCCTCAGGCGTTTTCGCGCGCCAGCTCATCGCGCGCCTCCTGTTGGACGGTCATGAGGTCGTCGGAATCGACCGCCGGCCCTGGCCTGGAACGCCCATTGAATTTCATGAAGGGGACGTGCGCAAGCACGCCGCCCGGGAAGTCTTCCGTCGCGTGCGGGCGGAGGCCGTCATTCACATGGCAACCGTAACGTCCCTGCTGTTGCCGGGGGAGGAGCGCTACCGCCTTAATCTGGGCGGCACGCGAGCGATTTTCGAATATTGCCGCGCTTACGGCACCGCGCATTGCGTGTTCGTTGGTCGGCACACCTATTACGGCGCAGGCCCAGATCTGGCCCTATTTCACGGAGAGGATGACCCGCCCCAGGAGCTCAACAAGTTTCCTGAGCTCGCGGACTTGGTAGCGTCGGACCTTTACGCTGCCACCGCCCTCTGGCGCATACCCCACCTCGCCACAACGGTGCTTCGCCTCTGTTACATGCTGGGACCGACCGGCAGCGGGACCCTCGCCAGGTTCTTGCGCGGCAAGCGGGTGCCGCTGGTGCTCGGCTTCGACCCGCTCTTCCAATTCATGCACGAGGATGACGCGGCAACCGCGATTGTGGCGGCACTTGCCGTCCGGCCGCGCGGTGTATTCAACGTCGCCGGACCACAACCGTTGCCGCTGTCGTGCGTATTGCGCGAGGCCGGCCGGGTACCCGTCCCCCTTCCCGAGTTCCTCCTGTTGCCGCTACTAGGCCGCTTTGGATTGCCCAAACTGCCAGCCGGCGCGCTAACGCACGTAAAATATCCGGTGGTCGTCGATGATCGCGCCTTCCGTATGCAGACCGGTCATCGCCACGAACATAACGAGATCGCGACCATCCGGAGCTTCAGCTCGGCGTGCCCTGCGCCCATCAGCTCGGCCGCAAAGTGAGCGCTCGTTCGCCGCCCGTCGAAGCGATTATTTCTTCTTGCCTTTCTTTGCAGCGGTCTTTTTCGCGGTCTTTTTCGCTGCCTTCTTTGCCGACTTCTTCGCGCTCGTCTTTGATTTCTTGGCTGCCATGGCGGTCGTTCCCTTCTTCGCTTTTGTGTACATTTTTGGGGTTGCGCTGGAGCCGGCCATAGGCGGTTGCCCCCGCGTCCCGCGCGAGCTGCTTTTCGTTGGCGTGGCCGGTCCAGAACGCGCAGCGACGCCGTTGCCCAAGCCGCCTTTGCTGCGCCGAGAGGGCAAAGACGTTTGACTTCGTGGGCGCGGAACAGATTCGCGCTGAGCAGCCCTACGCTCGAGCACGGATCGTATCTTCGCGTCGAGGTCCTCGAAGTCGAACGGCTTGTCGATATACTCGTCGGCGCCAAACAACGGGCTGGTCGTCTCGTTGAGGCTCTCGCCGATGCCCGTGAGCATCACGACACCGGTGTGCGCAAGCGCGGCGTCTTGCCGGATTTTACGGCAAACCTCCCAACCGCTCATGCCTGGCATCATGACGTCGAGCACGACGAGATCGGGAAGGCGGTCACGCGCGATTTTCCACGCTTCGTCGCCATCGGACGCCTCGATCACTTCCAGCTTGGGCTCATTGATGGACCGCAGATGGCGGGCGACGAGCTCCAGCATCGTCGGTTCGTCATCGGCGACCAGCACCACCGGAGGCGCCGCGTTCGCGTTCACGACCGAGATGATCGAAGAATTTGCATGCGTTGGTCAAGTTCTACTTCGCCGTTCACTCATCGACGAACTGCGTGGGAACGCGAGAAGTCGATTCGACAAGCTCCTTCGAGGCGGTCACGTACTTCACCATGGTGGGCATATGGCCCTTGGTGAGCTTGAGCTTGTTCTGCATCATGCCCTTCGTGGGATCGAGCTGCTTTCGAATGACTTCCTTCCAGCGCGCATAGGATGCGACGATGACGAATGCCGCGTTTTCAGCCTCCTGACGGGAAACCAGGCGGCAGCTCCGGCAACGTCCTTCGTGGAGATCGAGCCACATCGCCATGTCCTCGGCGAGCCCGACGGCGGGATCAGCGCTGACTACATACGCGACAGGTCCGTGGGTCCATCCTTTGCCGGCTTCCCTGTAAGCCGCGTTCGCGTTGATCGCGGCTTCATAAGCAGAGCACCACTCAGAAGAGGGGAAGCGAATCGAACCAGCCTCCGGCGATTTAAAGCCCGTGCTCATCGTCTTGGACGGTACCCCAGCGCGGGACAGTCAGTCCAGGATGGACGTGAGAGGCGGAGGGCGGCCATACTTCTTCTCCGTGGCTCCTCGTCGTTCCGCACGTCCGAGAGTGCATGAGCGGGGAAACCGGCGGCTCGATGGAGTGCTTGACTTCGTCGCATTCAGCGCCCGGCCGATGCCGCTCCTCACCTTGCTCGACGAAGCTCCGCAGCGGATCGTGACGATGGTTGGGGCGGACGTCTGCTCGCTTTACCTCGTCGAAGGCGAGCAGAGCGAGCTCGTGATGCGCGGCAACATCGGTTTCTCGAGCACCGCGATCGGCCAGGTCCGCCTGCGTGTCGGCGAAGGGATTACCGGGGAAGCTGTCGAATACATGCGGCCGATCAGCACGGACACAGCCGAGCAGCACGCCTCGTACAAGCACTTTGTCGAGCTGGGAGAGGAGCGCTTCCCCGTTTTTCTTGCGATACCCATCAGGGGCACCAGCGGGCCGGTCGGCGCGCTGGTGGTGCAGCGACGTGAAAACGCGTTCGAAGAACGAGACGTCGAGCTCCTGAGCGTGCTCGGAGGGCTCATCGCTGCGGGCATTCGACACGCCGAGCTGGTCGACGAGACGCGGAAAAAGCGAGCGAGCGCAGAGGGCCGTACACGAAAGGTGACCCTGACCGGCGTCCCCGTCATGGTTGGGCGTGCGCTCGGGGTCGTCGCTGCGCTGCGGCGGCCGCCGACGCCGCCGAACGAGCGCGCTTCCGGCCGTGACGGCGACGCGGATGTGCGCGTGATCCGCACCGCATTCGAGGTCGCGGACAAGTCAATCCGTGCGCTGCGCGAGCGCGCATGGGCCGTTGGCCTTGGTCATCCCGCACAGTTCTTCTCCACCTACGGCGAAATTCTTGGCGACAACCGTTTCCGCGAGCGAGCAACCGAGCTCGCCGCGAGCGGAATGGGGGTAGCGCAAGCACTATCTCGAGTTGCGCGCGACGCGACTCGCGCTGCGGTGTCGCTGACGCGGGACTCGTTCCTGGAAGAGCGCGCCCGCGACATCGAGGATCTGTGCGACGCCCTCACCATGCTAGCAAACAGCGACAGGCGGTCCGCATTGCCCAGCAAAGCCGTGCTCGTCGGCGACACCTTAACCGTGTTCGACCTGCTGGTAAGCGCGCGGTCGCAGCCCGCCGCAATTGTCCTGAGCGAGCGTGCCTCGGGGCCACGCGCTCGCACGTTGCTCAAGCTGCTGGATGTCCCTGCGGTCGTCGACGTGCGGGGGCTGTTCCGCTGGGCATCCGACGGTGACATCGCGCTGGTCGACGGAGACCACGGTCTACTGGTGATCAATCCCAGCAAGAGCGAAATTGCTAGCGTCCGTGAACACCGCCGCACAGCGAGCTCACCCCGATCTCGCGACCCCGAAAAGGGTCCCTGATCAAGCGTCGCCACTCCTGGCGTGTCACCATGGATCGCGCACGTGACAGAACTGCCGCCCCAAAAGCCGTCCCCGCCCGAAACGACCGTGACCGACTCGGCCGTGGCACATAGCGCCGTGAACGGAGTCGTCGACGACGAAGGCGATCGGATAAGCGTCACCGACGCGAACGGCACGGTCGCGCGTTTCGAAATGACGTACTCACCTCGGGCGAGTCCGCGAACGAAGTTCGGCCCGCCGTTACCGTCGCGCGTCCCG
>JALYHV010000014.1 GCA_030776205.1 Myxococcota bacterium
CGGCGGAGGACAGGGCGATCTCGCCGGGCCCGGGCCGGTTGGCGCGTCGTCGAACGAAGCTCGTCATTCCGGGGCGAGGACGAGCAATGACGCCTCTCGGCCGCGGATGGACGGCGCGATCCAACCCGCCCCCATCGTTTCGATGGGTACAGTGGGGAGCATCGACGCCGAGCAGGGCGGCGAGCTGCGCGAGATGGTGGCTGCACCGCGGCCAGTCGTTCGCGATCGTCATCAGATCATGGCCGGCGGGCAACCCACCGGCATCGAGATTCCGCTCGGCGAAGGGGAGGAGCTGGCCGGACGCGAGCTGGCCGACGCGACGGCGATCGTTCTGTCGTCCTTCGACCGCGGTGCCGGGCCTGTTCCGCTGAGAACGGTCGCCGATGTGTTGATGCGTCGTGGCCGACTGCAGGGGGACCCCGCACTCGCCACGGCTCAGACCAATGCCTCGATGCGGGCGGACAATTTGCGACGCGCCGCGAACGCCCAGCGTCCTCGGTTTCGATTTGCTAGTGGAGCCCGTGTAGCGCTCACCGATTGGGCCTTGGGAGGCGAGCTCCCCCGCCTCGAGCAAGACGTAGTGGCTGCCGTCGAAAGGTACCGCGAAGCATCCCGGCGCGCGTTGTTGCGTCGCCTGCAAGAGCTGCCTGGTCATGCGCTCATCGAGCTCGTTCTCTTATCGCTCGAGCGCCTGGGAATGACGCAGCTGAAGGCGGTTCGTCGCGCGGGCTCGCCGGGCGGCGAGTCGCATTTCGCTGCGGTGCATAAGACGGGGGGGGATGCGATCCCCACCGCAATCGTCATTCGCAAGGACGGGCGCGAAGTCGGCCGGGAACGGGTCACCGACCTCCGCGGGGCATTGCATCACTACGGACCGGCGAGCGCAGGTTGGCTCGTCACCGCGGGCCAGGTGCTGTCCGGTGCTCGCGAAGAGGCGACTGCGTCTGGGGCTCCACCCGTCGCGCTCTATGACGGGCTCGGCCTCTGCAAGCTGCTCGAAGACATCGAAGTGGCGATCATCAAAACACGTTTCTCGGTAGCCATACCGGACCTCGAGCTACTGGAAACGCTGCGAGGCTAGACGGGTTGGTCCTCCGCTGCGTGCGCGACTAAATCGCGATACGGCCATTCTGCGTCCTTGCCCGCGAGCAAAATCGCGGGCTTTCATGGCGACGCGGGTGATGAAGGAGTGCAGCGCCGCCGAACGTGACACGCAGGTGTGACCGTCTCACAAGCCATGAACGCAGACCGCCGATGACGTCGACCAATGCTACCGCCGTGTCCGTTCGCCTGCTCGGTAGAGCCTGCTTCGCGGCGGTCGTGTGCGTACGGGTCTCCGCGGCGGCGGAGCCATCGGCGCCCAGCACTACAACCCGGGTGACACCGTCGCGCGAAACCCCGCAGCCTACGAAGACGACGCGGGCCGTGCGACCCAGGCTCATCCCGGCAGTGAAGCTGCTCATCGATGCGCGCACGACCCGGGGCCCTTGGAGCATCCGGGTTACTAATGAAGGCGACCTGCCGGTCCGGCTCGATGCCGACGCGCGCCTGCTCAGCCTCGAAATCAGCCCCCGCGGAGCACGGAACCCAGTGCTCTGCGAATTGCCGGCCGATATGCGTCCTATCGACGATTCCGAACGCAACCTCCTGCTGCCGCCAATGCGGTCGTACACCGAAACGTTCGAGCCGCGACTTTACTGCTTTGGCGACCGTCTCCAGGCGCTGGCCCCAGGTGCGATCGTCGTTGGGCGACTCGGCTGGGTACGCAGCGGACGAGACAGCAACGATGGCATTAGGGGGAGGTCACCGTACGTCATCGCGGCACTCGACGGCATAGAACCGGAGGTCTCCGGTGTGTCGATGATCAAATCGCTGCCGATTGCCGTGCCCGACGAGCCGACCCCGGCACAGACCGGGCCGGCACCTGCCGACGACAGCGCCGAGGGCGATGGGACCCCGCGGCTCACGCTGCGAGGAGCGTCTGTCATCGACGCGGCTAGGCCGAACGAAATCACGATACCCATCACCCTGCGGAACGACGGAACGAGGCCCGTCGTGTTGCGCTTTCGACCTGAGGCACTCGGATTCGACGTGATGGGCGGTGCGACGGTGGAGCACTGCGTCTGGCCTGGTCTGCACGCCGCACCGATGCGCGAGCTGTTCACCGCCCTAGCACCGAGCGAGTCGGCAAGTCTCACGCTGGTGCTCGAGGGATATTGCCATGGTCACGCGTTTGACCAGCCTGGTCTGGTGGTAGTGCGCCCATGGTTGGATACACGCGCGGCTTCCGGGGCGGCGCTCGGGCTACACACGTTCGATGGGCAGGTGATTGCGACCACGCCGACCTTGGTGCGCCTTCACCGCGGTGCCATCGCACGGCCGAACACCCGGCCCGTTCTGGACGCAAACCCCTGAGCGGGTGCTGCGATGGATTGGAGCCGGCGATCCAACCGTGAGCCCGGAGCGATGACTGTCCCTCGTCGGATCTTCCGCGCGATGGGAGTAAGCCCGCGCTGACCACTCGTCGATCCGTGCGGTGGAAACGATCGCCGTGGCAAATCGCCCCGTCCGCATGCCCTTGCAACCATGGCAACGGGCTGAATTCCGGGCCACCGCTGACATCGTTTAATCAGATGCAGCAAGCCCGGTTGGGTGGCACGAGGTCTGCTTCGTGACGGGGACGCGGCACCCAGCGAGAGGCGGTTCCCTTTGCTTACGGACGATGGATGGCACGCCGCCGACGAAGCGAGTGACAGCTCAGACGGGGAGCGAGACAGCGCCGTACGCGACGTTCCCATCGGCGCGATGATTGGAGAGGTTTATAGAGTCGTAGGCCCGCTTGGAAGCGGGTCGATGGGTGTGGTCTTCCTCGCGCACGACGAGAGCCTCGACCGTCGCGTCGCCATCAAGTTCATCCATCCGACATTGTCCGGCGAGACCTTCCGGGAGCGCTTCATGGCGGAGGCGCGAGCGATGGCGCGCGTCAATCACCCGAATATCCTGCAGATCTACGCATTCGGTGAACATCAGGGTGCGCCTTACTTTGTCATGGAATGGGTGCAAGGCCGCACGGTTGAGCAATGGCTGGCACAGAGCACTTCGCCGCCAGACCTGGAGCTCGCCCTTCGTATTCTCGACGAGATATGCCAGGGTGTCTCTGCCATCCACGCTGCGCACACCGTTCATCGAGACATAAAGCCGAGCAACATCGTCCTCGACGACGAGACATTCCGACCCCGCGTGGCTGATTTAGGACTCGCCGACCTCTGCAGAGAAGATCGGCCGAGCAAGCCTGAAATTGTCGGCACGCCAACGTACATGGCACCCGAAATTGCCTTCTCACGCGAAACGGATCCGGCGCTGCGCCCGCGAGCGGACGTGTATTCGCTTGCGTGCGTCGCGTACCAGCTGTTCACGGGGCGGCCGCCGTTCGATGGGACCGGCAACATGGGGATGCTGCTGCAGCATGCTATGAATCCGGTGAAACCGCCGAGCAGCGTGCGTCCGGATCTGCCGCCCGAGCTGGATGGCGTCATACTTCGCGCCCTCACGAAGGACCCGAAGGACCGGACCCCCACGGTCGAGGCGTTCCGTCGAGACCTTCTCGCAGCGCGGCGTGGTGGCCGGGAGCCCGTGCGCATCCTCGTTGCGGAGGACGATGCGGATTTCCGCGAGGCGATGAACCTGACGCTGTCGTTCGAATTCCCGGAGGCCGAAATCGAGTGCGTGGAAGACGGCCAGGCCGCGCTCGAGGCGTTCGAGCGCAAGCGCCCGTCCGTGACCATTCTCGATCTGCGAATGCCCCGCCTCGATGGCATGGAGCTTACAGCGCTGCTTCGGGCGCGCGACACGTCGGCCACGATGCCGATCATCATCATGACGGCGTCGGGAGGCTCGGAGGAATGGAAGCGTCTGGCCGCCCTTGGCGCGGATCGCTTTTTGGTGAAGCCAGTGGTGATGGAGGACGTGATTTCACTCGTTCGCCGCTCCCTTGGTGAGCGCTCAAGTAGCCTCAGCCCTAAGCCGGTGGCGTAACACGTTTCGCGCGAGGCGCGGTGCGTGCCTTGCGCGCAGGCGCGCGCTGCCTCATGTTGCGCCGGGCCCATGTCGCCCGCCTATTCGTTTTCCATCTCCGTGCATGATCTCGATGCTGCCGGGAAGGTTGTTCGCCTCCCTGTCCCGTCCAACTGGATGCGCAGTGCGCTCGAGGGCACCACCGTGGTTACTGCCGGCCGGGACGGCGAGCTGAACGTCCGCATTTCGAAAAGCGGCCAGGATGTCGTAATCCACGGCCGTCTGATGGCCGAGGTCGTTGTCCCATGCGCTCGCTGTCTTGAGCCAGCGCCCGTCGCCGTCAACGAGCCATTGAGCATTCTGGCGGTTCCTGTAGCGTCCGCCGCGCAAAAGTCGGCAAGGAGGGAAGAAGAAGAAGACGTTGAAATCGCTGAGGATCACCCTGATTTGATTTCTTACGAGGGAGACGCAGTGGTATTGGACGACCTCGTGCGTGATGAGCTTCTGTTAGGAATCCCGATGATTCCCTTGTGCTCGGAGGCTTGTCCGGGTATCAGCCCCAAAGAATATCAAAACGCAACAGAGCCGCCGGGGATAGACCCGCGCCTACAGCCGCTCCTCCGGCTGAAGAAGAACTCTACCTAAGGAGTGCACGTGGCCGTCCCCAAGCGACGCACCAGTCGTTCAAAGCGCAACATGCGGCGCGCCAACCATGACAAGGTCGTGGCGCCGAACCTCATCGCGTGCCCCAACTGCGGGGAACCCGTGGTCGCGCATCGCGCTTGCGCGTCCTGTGGCCATTACAACGGACGCATGGTGAAGCGCGGCACGGCAAGCGAGGGATGACGCACACCCGCTGAGCTAAGGCGATGGGGACCCCTGCTATCGCTTGGCTCTTTCCTGGCCAGGGCTCCCAGTCGGTTGGGATGGGAAACGATGTCGTCGCTTCTTCGAGCGCCGCGCGACGGGTGCTAGAGCGAGCCGACCTTGCTCTCCGCGAGCCACTCTCGAGGATGATACTCGAGGGCCCAGAAGAAGCTCTGACGCTCACGGCGAACGCCCAGCCAGCCATTCTGGCAACGAGCTGCGCGATCCTGGCAGCGCTCCGCGAGTCCCTCCCCGAGCTGCCGCCGCCGCTCCTCGCTGCAGGACACTCGCTTGGCGAATATTCGGCGCTCGTGGCGGCCGGAGCGCTCGCGCTGGAGGAAGCCATTCTTCTGGTGAGAGCACGGGGACGCGCTATGCAGCAGGCGGTGCCGCCGGGAATCGGCGCAATGAGCGCAGTTATGGGCGTGGAACCCCAGCGGTTGGCCTCTTTGTGCGCCGAGGCGGCGGCCGGCGAGGTGGTTGCCCCGGCCAATTACAACGCGCCCGGCCAAATCGTGGTGGCCGGTCATGCAACCGCCGTTGCACGCCTTGGGGGCCTCGTTGTTTCCGACGGAGGGCGGGTGATTCCCTTGAAGGTGAGCGCCCCTTTCCACTGCGCGCTGATGGCGCCCGCGGCTCGCGCGCTCGAAGCCGAGCTGACCCGCATTTTTGTCGGCCCGCCCAATTTCCCGGTGGTGGCTAACTTCGACGCGCAGCCCAATGGCGCCGCAGGTCGGGTGAAGGATCTTCTCATACGGCAGGTGGACGGCGCCGTGCGTTGGGAAGACAGCATCCGGGCAATGGTCGGGCACGGAGTGACCCATGCTCTCGAGATCGGACCAGGCAAGGTTCTCGCCGGACTGGTGAAGAGGATCACGAAGGACATAAAAGTGCTCAGCGTCGGGGATATGGCCTCGCTTCGCGAGGTGACACGATTCATCGCCGCGTGAGACGAAAACAGGCCACCCCGTCGCCTACGTTGCGGTGGCGAGTTGTTAGTCCCGCTCGAGGCGTCTATAAGGCGGGCCCCCATGTTCCGACTCGATGGCAGAATCGCGCTTGTCACCGGGGGCTCTCGAGGGATAGGTCGCGCGTGCAGCGAGGCGCTTGCGGCGCACGGCGCGACGGTGATCGTAAATTATGTCAGAGGCGAAGCCGCCGCAGCGCAGGTGGTGGAGGCGGTTACGGCGAAGGGTGGAAAGGCAGAAGCGGTCGGGTTCGACGTTGCGGATTCCAAGGCCGTCGAGGCGGCGATCGACAGCATCGTCAAGCGCCACGGCAAGCTGGAAGTCTTGATTGCGAACGCCGGAATCGCAATCGACGGGCTACTTTTGCGGCTCAAGGACGAAGATCTCGAAAGACTGTGGGCAACCAACGTTCGCGGATCGATCGCATGTGCGCGCGCTGTGAGCCGCGGCATGATGCGTGCGCGCTGGGGACGGATCATCTTCGTTTCCAGCGTGGTGGGGGAAATGGGCAACGCGGGACAGACGGCGTACGCTGCGACCAAGGCGGCGGTGATTGGCGCGGCGCGCTCGATCGCCCGCGAGTACGCTTCGCGCTGCATCACCGCCAACGTGGTGGCACCCGGGTACATCGACACCGATATGACGGCCGGGATGTCTCCCGAGCACAAGGAACAGCTTCTCAGGGTCGTACCCCTCGGGCGCGTTGGATTAGCCAGCGAAGTGGCCGCAGCTTGCGCCTATCTCGCAAGCGACGAGGCGGGGTACGTCACCGGTCAGGTGCTGCGCGTCAACGGCGGCATGTACGTATGAACATTCTCACGGGCAGCGCACGAATGAATGTGCGTCTGCCGCTCGACTCTCAACCGTTTTTCCGATAGGACGCGAGACCATACCCATGGCTACCGACATACCGAGCGAGGTCAAGCGGATCATCAAAGAGCAGCTCGACGTCGACGAGAAGGACATCAAACCAGAGTCGAGCTTCATCGACGATCTAGGCGCCGACTCGCTGGGGCTCGTCGAGCTCGTGCTCGCGTTTGAAGAAGCCTTCGAGATCGACATCCCGGACGAGGACACGGAGAAGATTCGCACCGTGCAAGATGCGATCGACTATATCGAGAAGCACGCTAAGAAGTGATGGCGTGGGAAGCAGCGCCGTCGGAACTGCTCCGACTGATAGCCTGCACGCCAAACTTCCTATCATGGAGCGCGTTGTCATCACAGGGATCGGTCTGGTCACCCCGGTAGGAATCGGAACCCAGGAGGCCTGGACCGCTTTGCTCGCCGGTCAGAACGGGATCGGTCCAATCACCTTGTTCGATTGCTCTGCATTTCGCGTGCGTATCGCCGGCGAGGTGAAGGGTTGGGAACCGACCCGCTGGATAGAGCGCAAGAAGCTCAAGGAGATGGATCGCTTCACCGAGCTCGCCCTCGGTGGTGCCGCCTTGGCTGTCGCCGACGCTCGGCTGGAACTTTCCGATGCTGAGCGCGAGCGGGCCGGATGCTTCGTCGGCGTCGGCCTGGGCGGCCTCTTCACGCTCGAGAAAACAAAAGAGACGCTGATGACTCGAGGCCCGACGAAAGTCAGTCCCTATTCCATCCCCGGGATCATTGCGAACCTCGCCGCCGGGCAAGTGTCCATCGCGCATGGCCTTAAGGGGCCGAGCTATTGCACGACGAGCGCATGCTCGAGCGGCGCGCACGCGATCGGGGAGGCCGCCGAGTGGATTCGTCGCGGCCGTTGTGACGTCATGCTCGCCGGCGGCGCCGAGGCGACGATCACGCCCGTTGGAATCGCCGGGTTCGAGGCAATGCACGCTCTGTCGAAGCGGAACGACGACCCAGCGCACGCGAGTAGGCCTTTCGACGAGGGGCGCGACGGCTTTGTATGTGGCGAAGGCGCAGGGATCATGACGCTGGAGTCACTGACCCACGCCAAGCAGCGGAACGCGCGTATTTACGCGGAGGTCGTGGGCTACGGGGCGTCGAGCGACGCCCATCATATGACGCAACCCGCACCCCAAGGTGACGGGGCGCAACGGGCAATGCGAATGGCGCTTGCTGACGCGACGCTTGCTCCGGATGCCATCGATTACATCAATGCCCACGGAACCTCGACACCGCCAGGTGATGTTGAGGAATCACGGGCGATCGCGGCTGTGTTCGGCTCCCATGCGACTGACAAGAAGCTTTGGGTCAGCTCCACAAAATCAATGATGGGTCACCTGCTGGGCGCGGCCGGAGCGGTGGAGGCCGGCATTTGCGCGCTCACCATCTTTGAAGGACGAGTCGCTCCGACGATCAACCTCGTCAAGCTCGATCCCCAGTGCGTGCCCCTCGACTATGTTCCGCACACAGCGCGGGATCGGCGCGTGCGGCACGTGATGAGCAACTCGTTTGGCTTCGGTGGAACCAATTGCACCCTGGTTTTCTCACGCTTCGAGTGGTGAACTGTGGTCACGTCGAGCCGGCCTGGCATCGCGATCCACGCGAAGCGTCCATGGTAAGTGCCCGCCCGTGAGGTGCCCGTTCTGCTCGCATTTGGAGAGCAAAGTCATCGACTCGCGCGTGTCGACCGCCGGTGATGTCATTCGGCGGAGGCGCGAATGCGAGGCATGCGTCAGGCGGTTCACGAGTCGCGAGCGCGTGGAGGACGTACTGCCGGTAGTCGTAAAAAAGGAGGGTGTACGCGAGCCATTCGATCGCGAGAAGGTTCTTCGCGGCGTGCGATTGGCCTGCAACAAGCGTCCGGTACCTATGGACGGAATCGCTCGTTTCATCGACGAGCTCGAGCGCGAGCTCATCGAAGGCGAGGCCAAAGAAGTGCGAAGCCAGGAGATTGGTGAGCGCGTGATGCGCAAGCTTCGGGAGCTCGACGAGGTGGCTTACGTACGGTTTGCAAGCGTCTACCGACGGTTTGGTGACATTGACGAGTTCCGAACGGAGCTCGAAGAAATGGCACGCTCGCGCGCGGCAGGAGAAGCTCAATGACGGTCGGCGCGACAGCCGAGCCCGTGTTCTCCGCCGAGGATACGAAGTGGATGGGGGTAGCTCTCCAGCGCGCACTTCGCGGAAATCCTTCCCCAAATCCCCACGTCGGCGCGGTCGTCGTCAATGACGGAGTGGCAGTCGGGGCCGGTCACCACGAGCGAGCCGGTGAGGACCACGCCGAGGTCGCGGCGTTGCAGGAAGCGGGCGCGAAGGCCCAGGGGGCCACCCTCTATGTCACGCTCGAGCCCTGCAACCATGTTGGCCGGACGCCTCGGTGTACCGACGCCATCTTGAAGACAAGACCCAGTCGGGTCGTGGTCGGCTGCCGGGATCCCAATCCGCATGTCCAAGGTCTGGGAATCGAGCGCCTGCGCGGAGCGGGGCTGCGGGTCGATGTCGGATGCCGGGAAGCGGAAGCCCAGCGACTGATCGCTCCCTGGACCAAGTTTGTGACGACCGGTGTACCTTATGTCGCGCTAAAGCTCGCTCTCTCGCTCGACGGACGCATCGCGTCAAGAACCGGCGCGTCGAAATGGGTGACAGGACCCGAAGCTCGTGCCCGTGTCCACCTGCTGCGCGCCCAGCACGACGCCGTGATGGTCGGCATCGGGACCGCCCTCGCGGACGACCCACTCCTGACAGTTCGGAGTGCCCCCGGGCATAGCCCCTTGCGGGTGGTTCTCGATACAAAGCTCCGGCTTCCGCTCACGTCTCGCCTCGTGCAGAGCGCTCGTGAAACTCCGACTTGGGTTGTGGGAACGACGGACGCGCCGTCTTCCGCGGAGGAGGCTCTGGCCGAGCGCGGTGTAGAGGTGCTCCGCGCCCCATCGTCTGCAGAAGGTCGGATTGACCCGCTCGCAGCGCTCAACCTCCTTGCTTCGCGAGGCATCGTCACTGTCATGATCGAAGGCGGTGCCGAGCTCGCCGGTAGCGTCCTCGCCGGCGCGGTGGTTGATGAGCTGCACTGCTTTATCGCGCCTCTCCTGCTCGGTCCGCGAGGCAGACCCGGGGCTGTCGACTGGGCCGGGCCTGCCACCCCGACCGAAGCTCCCAGCATCTCTAACCCCCAGTGGGAGGTTTGCGGCCAGGACGCCCACGTCTGGGGACCCCTACAGTACCCTTCCCGCTGAATGGCTGGCGCGCGCTGAGCAACAGCTTCCAGCAACATGTCTGCTGAAACGTGCAAGTTGCGCACTGATCTCGCCACGGAGCTGATGACGGATTAGATTGTTGGCGCCGCCATGGGAGTACGATCCATCCTACATTACCCGGACGCAAAGCTCCGAGTACCAGGAAAAAAAGTTGAGGCTTTTACGGATGAACTGCAAAAGCTCGTCGACGACATGGCCGAGACGATGTATGCCGCGCCGGGCGTCGGGCTCGCGGCGACGCAAGTAGGCGAGCCTTGGCAGGTTTTTGTGGTCGATTGCGCCCCGGAGGGGTCCCCGAGCGACTTGCGCGTATTCGTCAACCCGGAAATTGTTTCGCGCGAGGGGAGCACCGCTTTCGACGAGGGCTGTCTCAGTTTTCCTGGTGCCCGTGAAGAAATTGAAAGGGCGGAGAAGGTGCGTGTTCGTGGCCAGAACCGAAACGGTCAGTGGTTCGAACTCGAGGCCGAAGGATTGCTGGCTATTGCAATTCAACACGAATACGACCATTTGCAGGGGATCTTGATGATCGACCGGCTGGGGCCCCTCAAGAAACGTCTCCTGCATCGAAAAATGGTCAAACGGGCGGAGACGGGTGCCGCCGCTTCGGGGTAAAGGATTGCGCCAAGACGTCGTCGGCTCCCCTCGGCTGAGATCGTCTCGTCACTTACAATTAATGGCATGGAACAACGGTGTTCCCTCCCGCGTTGAGAAGCATCGTTTGATCGAACCGCTCCGCTAGCCGGATCCACCAATCGCAGTGTCCAATCCCGTAGCCATCCATCCTGTCCGCGACGACTCCGCCTCCGACGCGGTCACGACTTATTTCGAGCAGCTCGCGCGGGTGCCTCTCCTTACACGCGAGGGAGAGGTCGATCTCGCGCGCCGCATAGAAGACGGCGAGAGACGTGCGCTTCGCGCGCTGGTTGCGTCCGCCTTGGCAGCGCGCGAGCTTGGCGCCGTAGGGCGCTCCGTTCGGGAGCGAAAGCTCCGGCTGCGTGACGTGACGCGGGCCACAGTCGATGACGAACATGGCGATGACGAAGAACGCGCGGTGACTTCCATCGCGGACGTTATGGAGCGCGCGGGCAATGCCGCACGCGCGAGGCGCGTTTCGGCACGCACGCGCGACGAGCTTGTCGAAGCGCTCCTGGAAGTACGCCTTACTAAACGGGCGCTCGATCGCGTTGTCGAGAAGGTTCGGTCCGCGCGTGATGCTGCGCCGATTGCGCGGCGGCGCACGATAGACGCGACCCTTGCTGCCGTTCGCGCGGGCGAAGCGGCTTCCGAGCGAGCGAAGGCGGAGCTTATCGCGGCTAACCTCAGGCTCGTTGTCTCGATCGCCAAACGCTACCGTAATCGCGGGCTGCACCTCCTCGATCTTATTCAGGAGGGTAACCTCGGCCTCATGCGCGCGGTCGATAAATTCGAGTACAAGCGCGGGTACAAATTCAGCACATACGCGAGCTGGTGGATAAGGCAAAGTGTGAGCCGCGCGATCAGCGACCAGGCTCGGACCATTCGCATCCCCGTGCACATGGTTGAAACGCACAACAAGCTTTCAAAAACATTGCGCGACATGGTGCAGGAAGGCGGCGAGGAGCCCAGCCCAGAGCAGATCGCGGCGCGTATGAACGTGCCGGTCGAAAAGATTCGAATGTTGCTGGAGGCGACACGCGATCCTGTGAGCCTCGATTCACCCGTTGGTGAAGACGGTGGCGCAACAGTTGGCGATTTCGTTGAGGACCTCTCCTTTCCCGCTCCCGATGAGGCAGTCGGGGATCAGGAGCTGTCGCACGAAGCGCGCGAGCTGCTGAAGCTTCTCTCCCCGCGCGAAGAGCAGGTGCTTCGCATGCGCTTCGGGATAGATGCGCCGGGCGACCTCACGCTCGAGGAGGTTGGCAAGAGCTTCGAGCTCACCCGTGAGCGCATCCGGCAAATAGAGACCAAGGCGCTCCGCAAGCTGCGGCTCCCGTCGTTTCACCGCAAGCTAAAGGCTCACATCGAGCGGTAGCGGCGGCCGCGCTGGTGCTTCGCGCAGAAGCGGGTTCGCACGCGACGCCCTTCGACGAACCCCCTTTCGATGAATGGGGAGCCGGCTGCTTGCTAACGGCGGCGGAACAGACCTGGATCGAGCTTGATGCCGCGCGCGGCGAAGTCCGAAGCGAGGCGCGGTGTCGTTCCGGTGGCAGCGAAGCTGGAGGGGCCCTCCGCCTCGGCCCGGAGCACGAATAGATCGCGGAACACGACGCCTTTCGCGTCCGCGCCGCCGAGCTCGGCCACACGGACAACGCGGTGCTCGCCGTCGGCCCCGCGCATCACTTCGACCGCAATGTCGAAGGACTCACCGACGGCTTCGCGCGCGGCCTCCACCAACGCACCCGGACGGACCAGTGCTATCTGCGCGACGAGGCGAGCGAGTGCCTGGCGGAGCGACGGCGCACCAACCCCCGCGATAACCCCTTCGCTTCCCTCCCCGATCACGTCAATCGTCGCCCCCGCGACTGCGCCGGCGAGCGACGCGATGACTAAATGGTCGGCGCCAAGGCGAGCGGATGCGCGAACCAAGCGCTCCCCGCGTGGTCCGTTGTCGACTAGGGCAAGGGACACGACGTTGGCCTGGCCAGTTGCAATTTCTTCCATACCTTGAAGCACAGTGACGCGCCGATCTTGCGGAGCGGCGGAAGCAAGCGCGCCGAGAGTGGTCGACACAGCCCCCAGCCCGGGACCCACGACCAGCACGTTGGCGCGCGCAGCGACGCATGCCGCGAGGAATGCGGCAATCGGGATTGACATGCTTCCCGAGCGAACGAGCGCGTCGAGCGATGCTTCGACCCGCCTTCGTTTTCGCACTACGAGCGCCCAGCTTCCCGCCGCCGGCGGGGCGATCGCAATCATGTGTGCACCGCGCGCGACTCGCCGCTCTATGAGCAGCTCTCCGGGGGCCACCGGTTCGCCCGATTGTTGAGCCAGCCGGCCGATCGCGCGTTCGAGCGCGGCCTCGCTCGTGAAGGAAACCTCCGCCACCGCGAACTCGCCATTTTTTACGGCAAATACCGCGTCGGGACGAGACACGTGTACCTCGCTCGTCTCCTCGTCATCGAGCAGCGCGCCAATCGGGCCCACGTCGACGAGCTCACGTACAGCATCGCCGATGAGGAGATCGAGATCGAGCCCTTCGAGCACCTCACCCTCCGTGCGCATCGCGTTCGCCTGGTCTTCTACGGCGCGCCGGATTGATTGCGCCATCGCATCCGACACGACGGGCGATTCATCCAGCGGACCGAGATCGATCACGTCGGCCACACGGTCGATCAGCGTGATAAGAGCCAATTTCCGCGCCGCTTGCTGCGATGTCTCGCGGAGTATCGGCCGGAGCGCGGGTGGCGAGCTCGATCGCGGCGCACGCCTTACCAGTGGAGGCGCCGTCGCGCCGGGCAACGTTCCTCCACGTGCGGGTACGCCGCCGAGCGTTGCTGTCTCGGAATGCACCCGGGCGTTCTGTTGCGGTATGCGCGGCGGGCCGGGCAATTTGGGCATGAGCAACGCGCCTCGAAGCTCGGGCGCGCCATCGCTGTCATCGGGGTCCCGCTCAAGGGGAAAGTGACTGAGGTTCTCTCCGTCATTTCCGCCCGCAGCCAACGGCACGTGAGATGACGGAGACGGAACGAGCGGCGGTGTAGAGGAAAAGCCGGGGCCAGCGGAAGCATGCGCGGACTCAGGTGGAGAAAACATGGCGGCCGGCAGTGGAGGCGGTGACGGGTGCCGCGGGCCGGCGCTGTGGTTCACGGCCGCCGGCGGCGCGGTCGCTGCGTTATCACCAGGAGGCGATGGAGTTCCAGAGGCGCGAGATGGTGATGCAAGCTCTGCGTGACTGGGTTCCCCCTTATCGGACAGTGAGCTCGTCGACCCCGTCTCCAGCTGGAGCACGAAGTCGCCAATGTAAATCTTGTCACCCTCGCGAACGATTGTCGCCTGAGAAATCTTTCGGCCGTTGACGTAAGTGCCGTTGGTGCTCTTCAGGTCAGTGACGATGAATCGGCTTTCCCGAAGCAACAATCGGGCATGATGCTTCGAAACATTGCCTTTCGCGAGCGTCAGGTCATTGCCCTGAACTCGGCCGACGTTGATCTCGTTCTTGTCGAAGCCTTCCCGGCGCTCGGCGCCCCCCTTCTCACTGATGACGATCGTGAACATTTAATTGACGCGCTCGCAGTCGCGCCTGGCCATATAGGGCGCAGGCTGGATTGTCGAAGCAGGCGGCGCGGCGTGTCAACTGATTGCCCAGCGGGTGCCGCGCGCTTGCCGACTTCCGCCGTGGCGAGACCATCGAGCGCTTTGGTGGCGAGCCGCGGAAGCGCCGTTCGGAGCCTTTAGGAGCGGGGCTTGTCCGCGTTCAGTTTCACCTCGGTCGTCACCTGCGCGAGAAGCTCGCCCGCGAGAGCTATGACGTCGCGCGCCTGAAAGCCACTGCCGCGGAGCTCGCGATAGATGGTCTTCGCCAGAATCGCCAGTGCACGCGGATCACGCGCGCCGGGGGTCTCGCCGAAGGGAGTCTCGCCGTAGGGTAGAGCCATTGGACGGCAGACCCATACAAGGACCGCGCCAAGGCGTTTTCGGCGAATACGACGAACGGACAGGGCATTTGCGAGTCGTCGGCCCGCGGCCGCGAAGCTAAATGCGCAGCACGTCACCGCGTCAGCGCGTAATATCGTTCACGCTATAGCTCTGCAGCGCGGTGCCGACCGTCCGCCAAGCAATCCGCCCGCCGACGGTGATCTGACGGTGATAGGGTGCGCCGCTGATGGCGCTGTCCGAGGTCCCGGACCCGACCCCTGCCAAGCGCGGGATCGACCCAAACGCACCGGCACGTGCACCGAGGCTCACACCAGATACCGCTGCCCGCCGCTTGGTCATTGCCGCGGCGATCTATCTGGTGTCAACGAGCGTGTTCGCGACGCTTGCCGGGTCCACGAGGCTGCTCGAGCACACGCCCTTCAACCACTACGCTCTCCTTGCCGACGCTTGGCTGCATGGCCGCCAGGACCTCGCAGGCGGTCCGCCAGCGTACGCGATGAACAACGACTTTGCCGAATACAAGGGCAAGACGTACATCAGCTTCCCACCGTTCCCTGCGGCGCTAATGGTTCCATTCGTGAAGCTCTCGGGATCTGCCGAGAACTTTCGCGATGGTCAATTCGTCGTCTGGCTTGCCGGATTCGCGCCGGCTTTCTTGTTCCTGGCACTCGAAAAGCTACGGCGAACCGCGCGTTCCGAGCGGAGTGAAGCTGAAGACATTGCGCTTTCGCTGCTCTTCGCGTTCGGTACGGTCTATTTCTTCACAGCCGTCGAGGGTACGGTCTGGTTTGCAGCGCTCGTCGTCGCTAGCGCGCTATCGGCCCTGTTCGTGCTTTGCTCGCTTGACGCCGAAAAGCCGTTGGTCGCGGGCGCGATGATCGGTCTTTTGTGGCTCACTCGCCCGCACGCGGTCCTGATGTCCGTCCTGTTCGGGATCGAGGCGCTCCGCGTCTCCGTCCGCCCTAGGCTCGCTTCCATCGCGAACTCCAAACCGCGCACGCTGGACCTAATTCACGACGCGCTCTCCCGTGTCGACGGATGGCTGCTCATGCGACGGTGCGCGCTCTTCGCGGGTCCAATCGTCTGCGCCCTCGCCATCGTCACATGGATGAACTGGACGAGGTACGGACGCGCAACGCCGGTATATTTCGACCACGAGTTTCTGAACGTGGGCTGGCACGCGCGCATCGTCCGCTGGGGGATGTTCCACTACCATTACCTCGCAAAAAATCTTGGAATCATGCTGACCAGCCTGCCGTGGCTGCCGGCAAAGGGCGAGGCTGCGCTTGGAGCGCCGTTCAAGATCAACGAGCACGGGCTTGCCCTTTGGTTCACGACACCACTCTACTTCTGGCTGCTCTGGCCGAAGGCCATCGAAGGAAGAAGGCAGCGCAAGTGGTTCTACGTGGCCGTTGCGGTATCGGCGGCACTCCCGGCAATGATGGACCTTTTGTACCAGAATTCCGGGTGGCGGCAGTTCGGCTACCGGTTTTCGAACGATTACGCTGTTCTTCTGTTCGTGCTGCTGGCCGTTGGCGTACGGAAAATGCGGAGCGTGGCGTTCGTAGCAGCGTCGATTTGGGCCGTGGCTTGCAATCTCTTTGGGGCAGCGACCTTTGATAAGGCCGAGTTCACCCGCTTTTACTACAGTGACGGCTCACAGAACGTGGTCTATCAGCCTGATTGAAGACCGATGAGAAGCACCGGCGACCCGCCTCCGCGTTCGCAAGTGGTCCGCATCTCGGTGCAAACCGAACGGGACGATGGACTTGAGCGCGCCGCGCGAGCGCACTCGTAGGTATTTACCCTTCTCGGGCTTCGCCTGAAATTGCGATTCGCTGCCCTGGGCGGACACCATGGCGCCGCGACCAGCCGGCATTTACCTCAAGCACGAACAAGGACGGACAATCGACTCCTCGTGGCCCGTCATCAAGCGCGGGCGCGTTCTCCACGATGCCGACGATGAGGCCATCCTCATCGACGTAGATAAGGTCGAGTGGAATACACGTGTTGTGCATCCAAAACTTATGATCGTTCCGGACGCGCAAATCGAACAGCATCCCCCGGTTTTCGGCCATGTGCTTGCGATACATGAGCCCCCGCGATGTATCGTGCTCCGAACGGACCAACTCCGCGTCGACCGCTGCTTCGCGCCCTTCGGGCATGCTGACGCGGACGACCGGCAACCTGGTGGCGGCCTCCTCCGGATCGGACGGACACTTGGGCGCGGGACTCGCGGGACGAACGTCCGGAGGAGTCACGGGCAGCGGTTGAATGCATCTGCCAGTGACGGCAATCGAGTCGCCACGGTTCGCGCCAGCTCCGCTCGACGTGGGCTCGACCGAGGCCGCCGCCGCCCCAGGGATCCACGACTGCGCTGCGAAATCCTCGGAAGGCTTGCGCTCACATTCCGCGCCGCCCAACGCGGCGGCAAGAAAGACTAGCATGATGCGCATCGAGAACTCCCTCTAGCGCGCGCGGCTACCACCACAAACAAAAAGACGTGCGGGAGGCCGGGGGGGGGTGGCGGGAGTCGGCAAACGTTGCGTCGTAGGGTCCACGGACCGCCATGCCATGTAGTTGCTGCCGTTTCGAGGGCTTTCACCGGCAAGCGCATTGCGGCGGCTTGGTCGGTTCCCGGTTGAACGGCCTCGACGGCGCGCGCTCCGCGGTGGCCCGACGCTTACGCTTTGAGGCTGCGGACTCCGGCCTGATGCACTTTCCCGGGCAGCGCATGGCCCACGACGCTCTCCGCCACCTTACCCGCTTCGACGAGACGCTCGAGATCGATGCCCGTTTCGATTCCCATGCCGTGCAACATGTACACGAGGTCCTCCGTCGCAAGATTGCCCGCTGCACCCGGCGCATAGGGGCAGCCACCGAGACCGCCCACACTCGCGTCGAAGTCCCGGATTCCGGTCTCGAGACCCGCAAGAACGTTGGCGAGCGCAATCCCCCGCGTGTCGTGCATGTGCAGCGCGATCTGTTCGGCCGGAATCGCGTCGAGGGCCATCCTACAAATCCGCTCCGTCTGGCGCGGAGTGCCAACGCCAATCGTATCGCCGAGCGACACCTGATAACAGCCCAGGTCCAGCAGTCTGCGGGCGATGGTGATTGCGCGCCGGGGATCGACGTCACCTTCGAACGGACAACCCCAGACCGTGGACACGTAGGCCCGCACGCGGATGCCGGCCTGTCGCGCTGGCGCAACTATTTCCTCGAAGGCGTCGAGCGTGTGGGCGATGGTCTTGTTGACGTTTTTCTTGTTGTGGGTCTCGCTCGCGGAGACGAACACGGCGATTTCGCCGATGCCTGCGGCGAGCGCGCGGGACAGGCCTTTTGCGTTGGGACAAAGCGCGCTGAATGACAGGTCCTTCCGCGGCTCGACGTTCTTTGCCACCTCGTCGGCGTCGGCCAGCTGTGGAATCCACCTCGGCGAAACGAAGCTAGTGATCTCGACTCGCTTGAGCCCAGATGAAGCGAGCGCGTCGATGAGGCGGAGCTTCGCGCGAAGCGGCACCGTCGCACGCTCGTTCTGAAGACCATCACGCGGCGATACTTCATAGACCGACACGTGATCCGGGGTGTTGTCGAAGACGCCCACGATAGAGGGAAGCATCAGTCTCCGTAGGCAAGTAGGCAAGGGCCACATAGCAGTGCAAAGATCGGAGCGAATCGTGCCTCCGCCTGGACCCTAACCTCCGTCTTGCCGTATCCTTGGCTCCGATGGCCGACGTCCTGGACCGCGGCGCACCGACCAATATCAAGGGATGGCTCTCTGAAGTGTACGTTACGGCGTTGCTGTCCGCGCAGCATGAGCAACTCGTCCGCCGTCTCGGGGAGCGCGCCGTCATCGATGATCCGCTCTTCGGTCGAGCGAAGGGCCTGCACGGAATCGCCCATGCCGTGGACGAGATGTGCGCGTGGCTCGTTGATCGCGAGGCTACGTTCGAGAAGAGCGCGTTCACGATGGGCTCTGACCGCGATGTCACCGAAGGACTGCTCAGCGTGAAGGTGAAGAGCGGTCGCCTGTCGATCCCGCTCGCCGTTGTGGCCGAGCGACGGCCGGGTCGCGAGGTCGAAATACGTCTTTATTATTCTACCTCGGCTCTTCAGAAAAAATGCCCCGCGCGTTCTCCGCTGGTCCCGCTCAACGATGAGCTCTCCGTGCCTCCGCCGGTCGCCGCGCACATTGCGGCGCTCGGGCGCGGCGACACAGACGCGGCTATGGCAAGCTTCGAGAGCGGGGGGATGCTGCAAGATTCGTCGGGGCAGACGTTCGTCAAGGGCGAGCCCGACACCCTTCGCGCCCACTATCAGGCAGCGTTTTCTTCAGGCGGAAGTGGCAAGCGCAACGTTGTAATAATTCACAAGGGCGGTCGCGCGGACGACGGCCGAACATGCGCTCTCGAGTACACTGCCGTCCGGGGATCGAACGACCAACGCTCCGGACTCGCGTCGTATGAGCTCGGCGAGAACGGGCTACTCCGCGCCGTGCGCTGCTATGAAGACGCCGGTTGAGCGGGCGCGCCCGTCGGTCGAGCTTCCTCTAGCGTCTCCTATGCGAGCGCGTCATTCCACGCCGATGAGGCGCATCTGGCGCTTGCCGGTCGGCGTGAACGGGATCGCGTACTTGCCGGAAAAGCACGCGTGGCAAAAGGAATCCTCGCCGCCCAGTGTGTCCAGCATTCCCTCAAGCGACAGATAACCGAGCGAGTCCGCCGTTACGTACCGCGCGATCTCGTCAACGGAGTGGCTGGACGCGATGAGCTCACTGCGGGTGGGCGTGTCTATCCCATAAAAGCAAGGCCACTGGGTCGGCGGGCTGGAAATCCGCAGGTGCACTTCGCGCGCGCCCGCATCGCGCAACATCTTCACGATCTTGCGCGAGGTCGTGCCCCGCACGATTGAGTCGTCTATGACGACGACCCGTTTGCCACGGAGCACCGGTTCCACCGGATTCAGCTTCAGGCGGACGCCGAAGTGACGAATGCTCTGCTGCGGTTCGATAAACGTCCGCCCAACGTAGTGCGAGCGGATGAGCCCCATTTCAAAGGGCAGCCCGCGCTCGGACGCGTAGCCGATCGCCGCAGGGACCCCCGAGTCCGGTACGGGAACAACGACATCAGCATCGACGGGCAGCTCTCGCGCTAGAGAGCGTCCGAACTGCTTGCGAACCTCGTAGACGCTACGACCCCCGAGCTTGGAATCCGGCCTGGCGAAGTAGACGTACTCGAAGACACACGAACGCTGCGGCATGGCCTTGCCGAGCGGGCGAACGCTCCGGATCCCCTGGGAGTCCATAATAATCATTTCGCCGGGCTCGACGTCGCGCACGTATTCGGCGCCGATGAGATCGAATGCACACGGCTCGCTAGCGACGACGTGCGCGTCCTTTTTTCCTGCGAGCAGACCCAGGCACAACGGCCTGATGCCCATCGGGTCACGCACCGCGATCACGGCGTCCTCTGTCATGAAAAGGAGCGAGTACGCACCAGCCACACGAGAGAGAGCGTCCGCGATGCGATCCTCGACCGCGACTTCTTTGCTCGCGGCGACGAGGTGAACGAACACCTCCGTATCGGTATCGCTCTGGAAGATCGAACCTCGCGCCTCGAGTTCGGCGCGGAGCGCCTCGGCATTGGTGAGATTGCCGTTGTGGCACACAGCGAGCGAACCGCGCGCGTAATCCACGGCAATCGGCTGCGCATTCTTGATGTGTGACCCGCCGGCCGTGGAGTATCGCACGTGGCCGATCGCGTTTGGGCCGGGCAGCCTGGCCAGCTGCTCCTGCGAGAACGACTCGTGTACCAGGCCCATCGCGCGATGCGCGTACAGCTGCTCGCCATCGCTCGTTACGATGCCGGCCGACTCCTGACCCCGGTGCTGCAGGGCGTGCAGCCCGAGGTACGTCAGATTGGCACCCTCCGTGTGGCCGAACACACCGAAAACGCCGCACTCGTCATGGAAGTGGTCGTCTTCGTCACGTGCAGCAGGGGCGCGTTCCGCGGACGGCGGATCGAGGACGACGAGACGGCGCTTGGGTAGGGACATCGGGCGCCGTGAACTTAACCGCGACCGAGGCGCCGAGCCAGGCGCTCAGCTCCGAGATCGTCCGAAGCCGCCCGACGCGATGCCCGCGGCGACGCCGAGGGCAAGCCATGAGCCATAGCCGAAGAGAGTTTGGCTCCACGCCCCACAGCCCTCCCTGCTTGCGCTCGACGCGAACGGACAGGCTAAGACGACACCCGATGAGACGGAGGCCGCCACCGCAGCCAATAGTGTCAAGGCGAGCTTCTTCATGGCGGTAAGAGTGACTGGAGGATGGCCGAGCGTCAACGGCGGGGCGCCCGGCTCAGGTTCCCCTCGCGGGGAGCGCGTACGTCGCGGTGACCGCAATTTCGTAGCGCGCGTGCTGGTGGTCGACTCCCCGAAGCGCAAAGGCACGCATCGCACCCCGAACGGCGGCAGCACAAGCGCCGAGCGCCTTGCGGTCATTCAGCGAACGCCCTGCCCGAGGTAGGGTCAGGCTCAGCCGATAACGCGAGAAGCTCACGTCGGCCACGTACTCAATCGTCTGCGCTGAGATCGACCCAGAGTCTTCACCGGTGCTGCGCTGAGAAACGCACGCGACCGAATGCGTGATTGCGCTGGCAAGCGCCTGCTCGATGGGCGGCAGGTGGTCGCACCGCTCGGGCGGCGTTGTCTTCGGTCCGCGATCATGGCACGCAAGGATGCGAGCGTCCGAAACGATGACCGCTGATCGCATGGCGACATCCGGCGGCGAGACCGGAGCCGAAGACGGCGACGTTGCTTCGCCCGGCGTGTGATCACCCGGCTCCGCGGCTTCGGCGGCCAATTGCGGGCGGCGCCAAACATAAACACCGAGCGCGACGAGCATGAGGCCGAGCAGCCAAGCCGCCAGGATCGCCACCCAAATGGGACGGTCTTTCGCCGGCATGAGGTGTCTCAGCCGCCGAACCGGCGGCGCGGATGGTGGATGGGATCGCTGGTCACTCATGCGTCCTCAAGACGGCTTGCCGAGTGCCTCGCGTTCATCTGCTGACCTTGGATCATGGATCTACGAGCGTGCGCACCGCAACGCCAGGCTCGTAGCGGGCGATGGTAGCGGCTAAGTCGAGGCCTTCCGGCAGCATCGCTTGCACTTGCCCAACGACTTGCTCGATCAGGTTCCGGGCCTCCTGCGAGCCGGGACCGACCATCGCGACGCAGAATCGGAGAGGCCCAGTGCGGCCCGCCGTAACGGCGATAAGCGACAGGAGCAGCATATCAGTCAGCTCGACCACACGCGTCGCTGCCCGGCGGAGGGCGAGCATCTCGAGGATGGTTGGGCGGTCACTGACCAGCCTGTTCGGACCACGGAGGTCGTAGCGCGCGATTGTCAGAGGAGCCTCGACCCAGTCGGCGAACGACGCTTCCTCTTCGAGCGCACGCAGGACCTGATCGCGGGTCAGAAGCCCGGTCAATCCGTCGCGCTTGGCAAGATAAGCTCGCGCCCGCTTATGGTTGGCGCTGTCGCGAACGAAGCTCACAAGCTTGAAGCGTAGCTCGCCGAGCTGGACCTCCCCCCCGTGCATGAGATTGACCGATTTGCGGCGCTCGTAGGTGAAGTCGACGTACGTGCCGTTCGTCGACCCGAGGTCCTCGACCATCCAAGTCGCGTTTTGCCACCGTAGCTGCGCGTGACTGGCGCTCACCGTCGCTTCCGGGACGACCATGTCGTTGTCAGCGCGGCGGCCGATCGTGACCAGCGGCTTGTCGAGTTGCACGAGCTGACCGACGAACTCGGGCGCGTTCGTCGCGAAGGTGGCGAGCAGCGATTGTGTCCCTGGCACGAACGACTGCGACGCGGCACGGCCCGGCGGCGGACCCGGATCCAGCCTCTCGCGCGGAACCTGAATAGGATTGGTGGTCAGCGTCACTGGGTTGAAAAACCGCAAGTGACGCGCAGGGAGACGCTGCTGCGGGTCATCCGCGAAGCACCGGAACACCTGCTTGATCTCGTCGATGCTCAATCCGGACGGGACATCGAACATAATTTGTTGGCGCATCGTCTTGGCTCGCGGTTTGTATCCCGGCTCAGGGACGCGGCAGGTCCACATCTCGAGCAGCGTCAGCCCGAGCGCGTACACGTCGTCCTCGGGGCTGGCACCACCGGACCGGATGCGCTCCGGGCTCATATAATTCGGCGTACCGCCGTCGGGTGGTGCGCCCGGACGACGCCCGGACGCGCGGGCGCGCTCCTTGGCGAAGCCAAAGTCGAGCACCATCGCTTTGCCAAAGGCCCCCTCGGCATTGGCAGTTACCATCACGTTGCCAGGCTTTAGGTCGCCGTGGACCAACCCCTGGGCGTGAATGGCCGCGACTCCCGAAGCGACGTCATGCGCCACCCGCCGAAACTCGTCCGCTGTGTACCCGCCACCGGCTTTCTTGCGTCGGATGTGGGTGTGCAAGGTTTGCCCCGTGATGTACTCCATCACGAGGATGGGACCGTAGGCGCTCGGCGCGAGGTCATGCACCCGGCAGACGTTGGGGTGACTCACGGAGCGCGCGAGGATAAGTTCTTGGCGTAACGCCTCATCGTCGCCGGGCATCTTTGCCTCCTCGCGAACGATTTTTATGGCGATGGACTGCTGTGTGGTTCTGTCGTAGGCGAGGAAGACTTCGCCCATTCCGCCCTTGCCAAGGCTCTGACGGATCTCGTAACGGTCGTTGACGAGGGTGCCGTGGGTCAGAGGCGCGAGGGTGCTCATGGTGGCCCTGGCGCGACCTCGCATCGGGTGATCATGCGCGGGCAAAGCCCATTGCTAGACCAACGCCGGCGAGCATCGGAGCGCGAGCATCTTGCCACGGTTTGTTGCGTCCTGCTCCACACCTTAATCGGCCACAGCGTCTCACAGGGGTGCGCTGCGAGTCCACGGTCGCGTTTAGCGCGCTTTAAGCGAAAAAACGCCAGCGCCGGGGCGGGCCCGCCCCAAATTGGGCGGCTGCGGCCCGCGACACAACCAGCTTACGATAGCCGCGCGTACAGGCTTGCAAGCGCCTCGTCGAGCCTGTCAGGCTGCGTGCCACCGGCCTGCGCCATGTCGGGTCTCCCGCCCCCAGAACCGCCCAGCATCTGGGCGACGCCCTTGACCAGATCGCCGGCGTTGTAACGGTTGGTCATGGTCTTCGACACAGTCAGGACGAGCATCGCTTTGTCGTCTCTGACGGCACCAACGAGCACGACGGCCGAGCCCAGTTTGTCGCGAAGATTCTCCGCGACCTCCCGGAGCGTTGCTGCGTCCGCCACCGCAACCTTGGCGGCCAGGGCCTTGCCACCGGGGATATCCCGCGCCGCGCGCAACAGCTCGTCTAGGCCACCCGCCCCCGCGCCGCCGCCCTCCCCTATCGTCGCGAGCCTACGCCTCAGCTCACCGAGCTCCTTCTCCAGCTGCTTCTCGTGTTCGAGGAGACGCTCGATTCTCTCGGTGACCTCCGTCGGCGATGACTTCATGATGCGGGCGGCGGAGCGCAGCGAGCCCTCAATCGAGCGGAGATACGCGAGCGCGTTCATCCCGGTCGTCGCCTCGATGCGCCTCACGCCGGCCGCGAGTCCTTGTTCGCTCACGATCTTGAAGAGGCCCAGCTCGCCGAGCGATCGCGCGTGGGTACCCCCGCAAAGCTCCACCGAATCGCTAGTCATGGTCAGCATGCGCACGACCTCGCCGTACTTCTCTTCGAAGATTGCGATGGCACCGCGCTTTCGCGCTTCTGCCATCGGGAGTACCTCCGTGATCACGGGCGCGTCAGTCAACAGCTTGAGGTTTACGAGATCCTCGATGCGGGCGATCTCGTCGGCAGCGAGCGCGCGGTTGTGCGCAAAGTCGAATCGAAGCCGATCGGCCGAGACGAGCGAGCCTTTCTGGTTCGCCTGCTCGCCGAGGACCGTGCGGAGCGCCCAATGCAGGAGGTGCGTCGCGGTGTGGTTTCGCCTTGTTGCAGAGCGCAGCTCATGGTCGACCTGCAGGTGCACCGTGTCGCCGATGGCGACTGCGCCGCGCGCCACGACACCCACGTGCGCGACGAGTCCCGCGGCAGGCTTTACCGTATCTTCGACCCGGAACCGCATTGGCTCGACGCCGCGGCGCTCGATGATGCCAACGTCCCCGACCTGACCGCCCGATTCCGCATAGAATGGCGTCACGTCCGTGACGAATATTGCCTTCTCCCCTTCGATCGCGCGCATGGCGAGCTGCCGCTCCTTCACGATCGCAACGACCCTCCCCTCCGCCTCCTCCCGGTCATAGCCGACGAAGGTGATCGATCCGCTGGGCGAGCGGCTAACCGCATCTTGGACGTCCCGCCAGACGTGCTCGACGGCCACCGCGTCGTTCAGCTTCGACGCCTCGCTTCGGGAGCGCTGCTGCTCGAGCGCACGTCCGTATTCCTTTTCGTCGACGGTGATTCCCCGTTCCTGAGCGATCACCTGTGTCAAGTCCAGCGGGAAGCCATAGGTGTCGTACAGCTTGAACGCCTTCTCGCCGCTGAGCGTCGACCCACCACCCAAACGAACACGCTCGATCTCGTCTTCCAAATTTTTGAGGCCGCGTTCGATCGTCTCGCGAAAGCGTTGCTCCTCCTGGCGCGTGACGTTCGCCACCAGCTCCCGCCGCGCGGGCAGCTCCGGGTATTGATCGCCCATAAGCCGCACCACCTCGAGCGCCACTTCGTGGAGGAACGGCTCGCGAATACCCAGCCGGTGACCGTGTCTCACCGCGCGGCGCATCACGCGACGGAGGACGTACTCGCGGCCGGCACGGTCGGGAAAGATGCCCTCTGAGATGAGAAAGGCCGTCGTGCGAGCGTGGTCGGCAATGACACGCATCGAGACGTCGTCATCGCTCTGCGAGCCGACGTAAGGCTTTCCGCTGATGCTGCTTACCTTATCAACTAGGGCCCGAAGCAGGTCCGTCTCGTAATTGCTCGTCACGCCCTGAAGGACGCTCGAGACGCGCTCGAGGCCCGCTCCCGTATCCACGCATGGCTTGGGCAAGGGCGTGAGCGTCGGGTTTCCGGACGAGTCGATGGCGCGCTCGAATTGCATGAACACGAGGTTCCAGATCTCGGTCCAGCCCCGACCATCCGACGACGGGTCGGAACCATATGTCCCATACGGAACTGCGCCGGAGACGTCTCCATTGAACCAATGAATTTCGGTGCACGGGCCGCAGGGGCCGGTCTCCCCCATTTGCCAAAAATTGTCCTTCGTCCCGAGGCCCACGATGCGCTCGTCGCCGAAACCCGTAACCTTCTTCCAGATGGACCGCGCCTCGTCATCCGGGCCCACGCCTTGTGCAGCGAGCTCACGATCGCCGTCGAACACCGTGACCATCAGCCGCGCGGGATCGAGGTCGTACACCTTCGTGAGGAGCTCCCACGCTTGCGCGATCGCCTCCTCTTTGAAGTAATCGCCGAAGGAGAAGTTACCCAACATCTCGAAGAAGGTGTGATGGCGCGCAGTGACGCCGACATTTTCAAGGTCATTGTGCTTGCCGCTGATGCGGATGCACTTTTGGCACGATGCGGCTCGGGTGTAGGGTCGCGTCTCGTTTCCGACGAAGACCTCCTTGAACTGGACCATGCCAGCGTTCGTGAACATGAGCGTGGGGTCGCTCTGCGGCACGAGGGCTGAGCTGGCGACCACCTCGTGACGCTGGCGCTTGAAAAAGTCGAGAAAGGCGAGGCGGACCTCGGCGGAGAGTCGAGACATGGGCATGCGGTGCATAGCACGCGCCCGGCCGGCCTTCGCAGACGCGCGCCAAGCCGTTCGCAGCCACGCGAGCGGCCCTTCAGCAGCTCTATCGGCCTATATAGGAACCGAGCTCGCGCTCTTCGGATACGGCGCGGAGCTTCTTGAGCGCGCCCGCCTCGATCTGCCGAACACGTTCACGGGAGAGATTGAAGGTTTTTCCGACTTCCTCAAGCGTGTGACCCGGGCCGCCGTCCATTCCGAACCGCAAGCGAAGCAGGTGTTGCTCGCGCGGCGTCAGGAGCTCCAGCAGCGACTGCGTCTGCGCCTGCATGCGCTCGCGCGCGAGCAGCTCGTCGGGTGAAGGGGCGCGTACGTCGGCCACGAGGTCGCCGAGCTGGCCCCCGTCGCCGTCGTCGCCGAGCGGCGATTCGAGCCGCAGCGGCTCGCGCACGAGACCGAGAATGACGCGCACTTTTTCGAGCGGGAGACCGCTCTCAACCGCGAGCTCTTCCTCAGTAGGATCACGGCGACCCTGCTGGGCCAAAGTGCGCCTTACTCGCTCGAGCTTGTGTCGGCTCTCCAGGAGGTGAACTGGCACACGAATGGTCCGACTCTGGTCCGCAATCGCGCGCGCCATTGCCTGCCGAACCCACCAGGCAGCGTAAGTCGAGAACCGGTGGCCACGTCGCCAGTCGAACTTCTCCACGGCACGGATCAGACCGAGCTGCCCCTCTTGGACCAGGTCGTGCATGTCGAGCCCTTGGCCGATGAACCGGCGCGCGTAGGTCACCACGAGGCCGAAGTTCGCCCCGACGAACTCGTGCGTCGCGCGCGATGCCTCAGCCAGACCGCGCGCAAACGCCCGGCGAGTACGCTCCTCGGCTCCATCCGCCCTCAGCTCGCGAGACAGCCTGCTGAAGACATGGCGCTCGAGTCGGGCATCTGCAAGCTCGGAAGCCAGCCGTGCGCGCCGACGACGGCGGCGCACTCGCGTCGTGTCGCCCGGTGCGGGGCGGGTCGCAGCGGCTGCTGCGGTGGCGCTGCGCTCCAACAGCCGGGCGAGGTTCGCCGCCTGTTGCTGGTCATCGACATTCTCGTCCGCGTTGCGGACGAGCGAGGAGGCCATGACCTGGCCGGCACGAATCTCCCCGGCGAGAGCGCGCAACCGGACCGGCGCGACGCGGCTGCCGAGCAGTGCAAAGAGAGCGTCACGCTCACCCGCTTCGATGCGGCGCGACAACTCGACCTCCTCTTCGTGCGATAGGACGCGACGGCGAGGAGGCGCGCGGAGGGCCGGCGAAGACACCGACGCGAAGGTGGCATCGTTCGCGGCAGCGCCACGAAGCGTTTTGAGCTCGAGCGCCTCCTGCTGAATGGCGTCCCGGCGAGGGACGAGGGCTGTGCTAGGTACGTTCACGATCTTCGGGGGGTGGGATGCGTGGAAAAGAGTTAGGGTCGCTCCGGTCGATGGGCAACACGCGCCGAGGGCCGTGCCTTCCCACGGGCAAGCTACGTTAATCACGGCCCGGCGTTTCGTCACGGGCTGCGGTGACAGCCGGTACGGGAGTTGCCTTTCAAGCGACCCCAGCGGTCTAGCGATGGGTGACGAGCAGGTGCGCATGCCCGGACCGGTCGGGGTAGCCATAGCGGAATGCAAGCTCGCGCGGAGGCTGCGATTTGAATAATTTCCTGAGGTCTTCCGCATCGCGCAGGTCCGGCATCCCGAACGGCGCGGGCCCATCGAACGTTCCAAAGGTGTCCTGCGTGAAGCCAGCCGGGGCGGCGATGCGCGGCGGGATCCCGGTCGAGTCGGAGATCATCCAGTCAGTATGGTCCAACAACCAGCCACGAATGACTGAAAACTGGTCATTCCAGAGGAGGTGGGTGGCCGCTTTGGTCATAGCGGCTACTTTTCCGGCGGGCGCGATGCTGTTCAGGTAAGCGACCAGCCTAGGGTCCGCTTTCAAGTGCGCGTCGTCTAGATTGTAGCTCACGTGTCGCAGCGTCTGGACGGGCGCTTGCGGGTCCGCTGTCTTGCGAAAGGACAGCTCGGCATTGGCAAAGAGCAGACGCCTCTCGGCAGAGGTCTTGGTGACGCCGATCTGGGCAGGGCTGACGTAAGTTGGCGATCCATCCGCTGCGAGCTGAAAATAACGCAGACGAAGCGGCTCCGCGCCGTGGACCACGAGAGCCGCCAGCGCAAAAACGAGCTCGCCCGGCAACGCGGTTTTGGCCTCCTTCTCCAGGTTGTCCGTCCGCGAGTGGGCCTTCTCGAAGAGCCGCTCGAGGTGCGCGCGATGTTCCGCGAGCTCCTGCGCGAGGCGCTCGGAACCCATCGTTTCCACAGAACGCACGTCGCCCGCTGGCTCGAGCGATATCGTCGTGATCGTGGAGGCCTCCGGAAACGTGGCGAGCGCGCTGACGAGGTCTCCCCCTCCAAACGGATATACGACGACGCTCGGCAGCCCCTTGGGTCGTAACGACGCGATGAACGGCTTCGCTAGGTCAACCCACGTACGGCGGTAGTCGTCGTAGGCACGCGCCAGTTGCTCGCAATGACGTGCGACAACCGCTGCGTCAAAGCGGGGCGGAACGTCGCCGCTCGGGCCGCACGCGGCGACGCGAAAGAGCGTCAGGGCCTCCGAAAGAAAGTCTTCCCCGTCGGCTGACGCGCCGGAATCCAATATGGGGGCAACGGCGGTCGCAGACGTGGAGGCGAACGCATCGGGGTCGCGAGCCGCCGAGGTGTCGCGGCTGAGGGTCGCCTCGCCGGGCCTCGCATCTGGCTCGACGGGCTGATTGCCCGGCGACACCCTCGCCGCCTGTCGCGATGCCGCATCCGAAGCCGCGCGCGCGCAGGACACCTGTACCGCAAACGCGAGCAGCGGCGCGAACGCGCGGCAAACGCAAAGAAGGGCGCTCGCCGAACGCCACATGTTCATGACGGTTCCAGCGCGCGCGTACGCGCCCGAAAGACGAGATAAGCAGGAATGCCGCTGGCAATGATCGCAACGCCCGCGAGCGCCGAACGTCCCCCTTGACCGGCGGCGACGCAGCACAGGACCCAGCCATTCACGAGCAAAAAGAGGAGTGGAACCCAAGGATGTCCGGGGACTCGAAACGCCCGATGCGCATCGGGCCGCCGGACGCGCAGCACGAAGACGGCGGCCACTGTAAGCATAGAGAAGGCGACGATCGCGAATGTGGTGAAGGTCAGGAGCTGGTCGAAGCTTCCACTGACGAGCTGCACGACCGCGACGACCGCCTGCGCAAAGAGCGCGGCCACCGGCATCCCGTTACGTACGTTCAAACGACCGAGCGGAGCGAAGAACAAACCGTCACCGGCCATCGCGCGATAGATGCGCGGCCCGACCAGCGTCGACGCCTGCATCGAGCTGAGCACGCAAAGCGCTACCAGAGGCGAGAGCACCGCCGCCGCGGCGTTGCCCCCGAGTACGTAGGCGGCGGTTCGGGCCGGCTCCGTCGCCCGCGCCAGATCGTGCATTGGCATGGCCCGCAGGTACACGGTGTTGACGCCCACGTACAGCGCTGCGCAGACCGCGGTGCCAACCACGAGGGCGCGCCCGAGTCCCCGACGGGCGTCCCTCATCTCACCTGCGATGTAAGTCGCCGCGTTCCAGCCGCTATACGCGAACAGCACAGGGATCAATCCTTGCGCGAAGCTCCGCGCGCCGTCGCCTGGCAAGAAGAACGGCTTCAGCCCGCCGGGGTTGTCATGCGGAACGAGAAAGCCCAGCGCGAGCAGCCCGAAAAATGCGAACAGCTTGGCCGCCGATAGTGCGTTCTGCAGCACCTTCCCCGAGCGGAGCCCCTGGCTGTCGACCAGGGTGAGGGACACGATGGTGAAGATACCGATTCCAAGCGGCGCGTGTCTCCCGCTCAGTCCCAACAAGGGAGCGAGGGTTGCCCCGAAACCTGCCGCCAGCGCCGCTATGGAGCCCGGAAACACGATCCAGAAGCTTGCCCAGCCACTCAAAAAGCCGAAAATTGGGCCATACGCTTCGCGCAAGTAGACGTACTCGCCGCCGGATCTCGGAAACAGTGCTCCTAGCTCGCCGTTGCTTAGCGCACCGGACAGCGCGACGAGGCCTCCGAGCAGCCAGGTCGCAAGGAACGCGGCCGGCGAATGCACGCTCTGTGCGACGGCGGGGCTGACGAGAAAAATTCCGCCACCTACGATGCTGCCGATCACCAACAGAGACGCGTCGACCACGCCCAACGCTCGCGATCGCTCCTCCGGCGCGCCCATCCGGCCTGGCTCGTAGCAAGCGCACGCCCTAAGAGCGAGCGCCACGGAACGCGCGGGGCGCGGCAGCCTTTCAGGCAGGCGGGTGCGTCGCGTCTAAAGGTGTCGATCGATCGACGAACCAACGGATGACCAGCGGGCCGACGAGAGTTGCAATAAGCAACGCCGCCGCGACGAGGTCGATCCGAGCTCCGACTTGCGATCGCATTTCGCCGAGCGCGAATCCCATCGCGAAGAGAGCGGTCACCTCGAACGCGCCCACCAACGAGTCGACGACGACAAAGCGCGCGAACGGGTAGCGCGATGCGCCGACGGCGAGGTAAACGAATCCGCGCAGCCCTACGA
>JALYHV010000015.1 GCA_030776205.1 Myxococcota bacterium
GAGGGAACCGGAGGGGCCAAGCGACCGTCTGCGTCCGCTGCGCGCCCCGCGGGCGGCAGAGGCGCGGCGACAGCCGACGACGGGCGTACTGGCTCTAGGGGTCGAGCCATCTCAGCAAGGGCCGGGCCGCGGTGCGGCGCTTCGTGACCGCTCGTCGTGGACGCCTTGACGACTGCGGCCACGCACAGCGCGGAGGACAGGGCTACGGCAACTTTAACGTACTTTGCGAGATGGGCCCGCCGGCGGGCCGCCATGGGCGACGATTTGATGGCGACGCGCGGATCGCGCGCTTCGAGCTCGGGCACGGGCTCCCACGCAACGTGGGCGCTATCAAAAAAGTGCGCATCGATATCCACCGGGGGAACGCTGGGATCCTCGCGCTCCGTTATCTGGCAGCCGGGGGACGCGAAGGTGGTCTGCGTTTGAGGCGACCGCGATTCGACCTGGGACGCTCTTCCTCCGTCGGAATGGGCAAGCGGCTTCGGCGGCACGTTCGACACCTCCGGCGGCTTCGGCAGAGGCGCGGACGAGGCGCGGTTTTTGCGCGCGGAAGCCGAGCTCTCGTTCTTCGACCTGCTCAGGCGGCCCTTTCTACTCATCGTTCGACACGTCTCCATCCCTGCGGGTGTTCTCGATGCGGCCCGCTTCGTTCCAGTCCGTCATGATAAGCATGCCCGCCGAACGGCAGTTCCTTCACACCAAGGTCTGCGGTGCCGAGGTGTAATTTGCTTCTGGGCTGGCCAGCCGGCCCGCAAGTACCCAAGCACGCAAATACGCAAAGGAGTCGTTCACCATGACGGCGCCCGGCGTTCCGTTCAACGAGTTCGGACCGCGCCAGCGTGAGATCGATGAGTGCACATCCTACCGCGCGCCCAAACTGGCACATCGTGGTGGTGAGTCGACCCTCGACAATCAGCGAGACGTGCTTGAGGCAATCCCCCGGGCAGTCGCGGAGTTTTGGAAAACGCGTAGACACACGGTCGCAATGACTGCAATGACGCGACCCATACGGGAAATCGCGCTTCGCGAGCGAGGTTCTGGCGCAGCGGAGCGGCTCCTTCGCGGTCATCCTTGGGTATGGCGGGAGGCAATCGCGAGCGGCCTGAGCTCGGCCGTCCTCGGTGAAGAAGTACAGGTGATTGCCACGGACGGCTCCGCGATCGGGCGCGGGATTGTAGACCCCACGTCACCGATCGCGGTGCGACTCTGGACGCACGGCCGCGAGCCCATCGACGCGGCGCTATGGAGGTCACGTGCGGCGCACGCGTGCGCAATCCGCGCGGCCCTTCTGGATTTCGAGCAGACGAATGCCTTCCGCGTCCTCCACGGAGAAGGCGACCGAATGCCGGGGTTCGTCGTCGACCGGTACGGATCCGTCGCCGTCGCGCGCACCGACGGCGAAGCGGCGGCCACCCACGTGGGGGCGCTCGCAGATGCGATCGGTCCGAGCCTGGAGTCCTGGGGCGTTCGCTCGTTCGTTCATCGCGTCTCGACGCCAAAGAACAGAGGCGAGGCGCCCAGGTTCGACCTTTTGCGTGGAGACCCCCCGCCGGACACAGTGTACGTGCGCGAGCACGGTGTGCCGTACGTGGTAGACCTCAAAAGAGGGCAGAAAACGGGAGCCTTCCTGGATCAACGGGACAACCGGAGGCTGTTCGGGCAACTCGCGCGTGGACGCCGTGTGTTGAACCTTTTTTCGTACGCGGGCGGGTTCTCCCTGCATGCGGCCCTCGGAGGCGCGACGCACGTGACCAGCGTGGACATCGCCGCGGCAGCACACGCCACCGCGCAGGAGAGCTTTCGTCTGGCAAACCTCGATCCGAGCGCGCACCAATTCGTCGCGGCCGATGTGAGTGCGTTCCTCGACGGCGCTCGCAGGCGGGGCGACCGCTGGGATCTCATCGTGAGTGACCCGCCCAGCTTCGCGCCGAGCGAGAAGGCGCTCGGGCGAGCCTTGCCCGCATACCGGGCGCTTCACCGCGGATGCGCCGCGGTCCTCGCCCCCGGCGGTCTGCTCTGTGCGTCGTCGTGCTCGAGCCACGTAGACGCCGCCGCATTCCTCGGAACTCTGGACGACGTGGCGCTCGGACGCGCGCTGTCCGTCCTCGTGTTGCGTGAGGCGGGCCCGGATCACCCTACCCTCGCCGCATTTCCGGAGGGCCGTTATTTGAAATTCGCGGTGCTTGGGTGAATGCTCGGAGCAGCTCGACGGCATGATCGAGCGACGAGGAACGGCCTCTCACGTGATTTCGGCGCGAGCGCCGCTACGGTCCCCGCGAGCCTCCCTGCATCGAAACAGGTTGCACCCGTGATACCCGGTCAAATCAGACGTGATTCCCGCACAAATCAGCCGCGCTTCGTGCGCAACAGGCGGTGGTTCCTACGGCAATCAGCCGTGCTTCCAACACCCATCCGCCGTGCTCCCGGTCGATGACTCTGTGATTCGCACACGAAGCAGCAGTGCCTCCGGCCGGAGGATGCCGCGACTCGCACAGCAATCCTCCGTGAGTCCTGCTGGAAGTTCCCGTGATTCCCACAGCGAGCACGGTGCTTCTTGGGTTGAAGGTGCCGTGCTGGCCGCATCCATCATGCGATGCTTCCTGGGTGAACACGCCGTGCTTTGTATACCCGTTACCGATGATTCCTGGTTGCATATGGGTGATCCCCGATAGCAATAGCGGTGCTTCCTGCACCAATCACTCATGATTCCCGGTGGAACACCGCGTGCTTCCTGGACCGAGCAGCCTTGCTTGCTGCTCGAATACCCCGTGCTTCCTGGACCGAGCAGCCTTGCTTCCTGGTCGAATACCCGTGCTTCCTGGACCGAGCAGCCCTGCTTGCTGGTCGAATACCCCGTGCTTCCTCTACCGAGCAGCCCTGCTTCCTGCTCAATACCCCGTGCTTCCTGGACCGAGCAGCCTTGCTTCCTGCTCGAATACCCCGTGCTTCCTCTACTGAGCAGCCCTGCTTCCTGCTCGAATACCCCGTGCTTCCGGGCCTTCGTACAATGGGCGAGAGCGGCGTCCTTCACGCCCGACGTGCTGTGACGAGATACGCGGAGCGCTTTGCCATCAGGCGCGCTCGAGCTCGTAGAAGACGGAGTCGCCTCGCTTCGCGTGAAAAAGCCCGCAGCCCACCGCCTCGAAGTCGCGCGCCAACAAGCGCCGGTAAAAGGCACCCGGCCTGGCTCGCACGCTCGTGTCGGTGCGCGTCTTGTCGCACACGTCGCGCAGGTCCCGAGCCGTGATGGCTTCGACGAAGAGGAAGCCTCGGCACATCACGCCGATGTTCGAAATCGCCTTCGCGCACGAGCCATCGTCCAGGTAGGGCAAGACGCCCTGGCACACGACGAGGTCGAACTTTTCGCGGGCTCGCCAGGAGGCGATGTCGCGGAGCTCGTGCCCGTACTTTTGGCACGCGTATTCGCTCACGTCGATGGAACGGTACCGGACCTCGGGCATGTGCTCGCGAAACCAGCTACCCCACAGACCGGTTCCGGCGCCGACGTCCAGCACGCGCTGTATCTCGGCGCCGAACCACCCGATCAACCCCGTGATACCTCCCGCGAGCTGCGCGATCTCCTCCGCGCCGTAGACGCGCGAACGACGCGACTCGTAGTAACGCCGAAAGTACCGTGCGTCGAAGCGAGCGGCCATGCGGGGCGCTCTTCTAACACACGCACACTCCCATCATTGTCCGCCAAGACGGCTCTGGTCGATGAGCTTTGCGACCAACGCACTCCAGCCGGTCTGCGCGCGAGCCCCGAGCCCCTGCCCCGTATCCCCGTGGAAATACTCGAAGAAGCTGACGTGGTCCTTGAAATGGGGATCTTTCTGCAGAAGGTCCCGATCGCCGTGCACCGCGCGGCGCCCGTCGGGACCGACGACGAAAATCGCGGTCAACCGGCGTGAGAGCTCGCTCGCGACGCCCGAGAGCGACATTTCGTTCCCCGAACCCGTCGGGCATTCGACGCGAAAGGAGTCACCATAGTACTGCTGAAGCCGCTGAAGAGATTCGATCACGAGATAGTTCACTGGCATCCAGATCGGACCCCGCCAATTCGAGTTGCCGCCGAATAGGGCGCTCCGGCTCTCGGCCGGCTCGTACTCGACGCGAAAGACGCCCCCGTCGATCCTGGTCTCGTAAGGCTGGCTCGCGTACGCGCGAGAGAGCGAGCGGACGCCATAGGGAGAGAGAAACTCGTCCGGCGATAGCATCCGTTTGAGGATTCGCTCCAGCCTCGGCCGCGCGACGAGCGAGAGCAAACGCCTCTCGCCGTGGCCGGGAGTCTCGAGCAATGGGCAGTGTTGCGCGAGCTCTGGTCTGTTGTTCAGAAACCAGCGCGCCCGCCGCCAGAAGGCGGGGAAGCTGAGGGCGGTCTCCGGTTCGAGCGTGGTCGTCGCAAAGAGTGGCACGAGACCCACCATCGACCGCACGCGCAGCGGCAGGTTTATGCCATTCGTCCCGCGGAGCACGTCGTAATAAAAGCCGTCTTGCTCGTCCCAAAGGCTGGCGTGCCCCTCCGAAGCGTCGTTCATCGCGTGCGCGATGAGCAAGAAGTGCTCGAAGAACTTGTTGGCCACGTCCTGGTAGCTGGGGTTTTCGCGCGCGAGCTCGAGTGCGATGTCGAGCATATTGAGGCAGTACATTCCCATCCAGCTCGTCGCGTCTGCCTGCTCGAGCACTCCGCCCCCGGGGAGGGGCCGCGAGCGGTCGAAGAGGCCGATGTTGTCCAAGCCGAGGAAGCCGCCCTCGAACACGTTCCGTCCGGCCGTGTCTTTGCGGTTCACCCACCAGGTGAAGTTCAGCATCAGCTTGAGGAAGATCGATTCGAGAAAGGCGCGGTCCGCCTGCCCGGTGATGCGTCGCTCGATTTGGTACACGCGGTAGGCGGCCCACGCGTGAACGGGCGGGTTCACGTCACCCAGCTGCCACTCGTACGCGGGGATCTGCCCGCTAGGATGCATGTACCACTCGCGCAGGAGCAACGTGAGCTGCTGCTTCGCGAAGTGCGGGTCCACGAGGGCCAGCGGGATGCAATGAAAAGCGAGATCCCACGCGGCGTACCAAGGAAACTCCCATTTGTCCGGCACCGAGAGGACTTCGCTATTGTAGAGGTGCCGCCACTCGGAGTTGCGGCCTTGCCTCCGCTCGGGTGGCGGAGGCGGCGGCGCTGCGTCACCACGGAGCCAGCGTTCGACGTCGTAGGCGTAGTACTGCTTGTTCCAGAGCAGTCCCGCGATGGCTTGACGAAATACGCGCCGGTCGTCGTCGGGCAACTGCGCCGGAGTGATGGCCTGAAAGAATTCGTCGGCCTCCGCTTGCCTGCGATCGAAGAGGGTGTCGTGCTCGGCGAACGGCGACTCTGTCGCGCGAGCCGTGTACCGCAGCCGAACGACCACGCTACTGCCCGGTTCGAGCGAGAGGTCGAAGCGCGCGCCCACCTTGGTTCCGTGTGGCGTCGCAGCGAGCGCGTCTCGGTCGCCGCGCACGATGGCTCGATGAAACGCGTCCTTGCAGGGGCCGGCGCGGTTGTCCGCCCCCCACAGGCCGCGAGCGTTCGTTTCGTTCTCGGTGAAAAGGATTTCGTTCGCCCCTTCCACGTAGAGCCAGAAGCGTCCCAGGTGTTCCTGGCGGGTCTCGACGACCGCCACGTCGCGGCCGCCGGGGATGCCACGCGGGCCTTCGCACAAGAGCATCTCCGGTCGCGGCGCGTCGTCCGACCAGCTCCACGTGTTGCGGAACCACAGCTGGGGCAAGAGAACCAAAGGCGCGGCGACCGAGCCCCGGTTGGTCGCGGTGACCCGAATGAGCAGATCGTCCACATCCGCTTTCGCATATTCCACGACGACATCGAAATAGCGATTGCCTTCGAAGGCATTCGTGTCGAGGATCTCCGGCTCGGGATGGGTCCGCCCGGCGGCACGCGCGCGGGCCCGCAGCTCCTCGTAAGGAAAGGCTCTCTGCGGGTATTTGTAGAGGGCACGCGCGTAACTCGTCGACGGCGTGGCGTCGAGATACCAGTAGAGCTCCTTGACGTCCTCGCCATGGTTGCCCTCCGGCCCCGAAAGACCAAAGAGGCGCTCCTTGAGGAGAGGGTCCGAGCCATTCCAGAGCGCGGTGCAGAAGCACACCAGGCCGCGGTTGTCGCAGAGCCCCAGCAGGCCATCATCGCCCCATCGGTAGGCGCGCGAGGCCGCGTGCTCAAACGGAAAATACTCCCACGGCTCGCCGGCGGCCGAGTAGTCCTCGCGCACCGTTCCCCATTGGCGCTCGGGCAGGTATGTCCCCCAGCGCCGCCACCTCTTGCCCGCGAGCGCCTCCTGCAAGCGTAGGTGCTCCGCCGTCGGCATCGCGCGAGGTGAGCCTATCAGAGCGCGAGCAACGCCGCTTCGAGACGTCGGAAGTCCACCGGCTTTGCCAGGTGCATCTGAAAGCCCGCTGCCAAGGACCGCTCTTGGTCCTCCGCGGTGGCCAGCGCGCTGAGCGCCAGCGCGGGAACGTCGCCACCGCGCGACGGTCCGAGCCCCCGCACTCGGCCGATGAAGGTGTATCCGTCTCCACCGGGCATCACGATATCGCTGATCAGGAGATCCGGCCGATACTCCTCGACGGTCCGCAGCGCCTCCTCGGCCGACGACGCGGTCCTCACCTCGGCCCGCGTCCCCTCGAGGATGTCGACGAGCACTTCGCGCGTTCCCGCGTCGTCGTCGACGACGAGGATGCGGCTCATGCGTGCGGCGCGAGCGCGACACGAAAGACGGTGCGCCCGGCCTCGCGCACATGCGTGACGGCACCGCCGTGGCCAACCGCGATCTTGGCCACGAGCGCGAGCCCAAGCCCTCCACCGCTCGGCTTGGTGGTGACG
>JALYHV010000016.1 GCA_030776205.1 Myxococcota bacterium
GGACCGCACTTGCCGCGGACGACGTGACCGTTTCGCCCGATGCGCACGTGCACACGTCGCCAGCGTCAGGCGAGGATCCTGCGCAGCTCCCCTACGAGGTCCCCCGTCTGACGCTGATCCCGGGCACGCCCGGGATGCCCGGCGGGTTTCACCTGATGGTCAACGGATTCGGCTTCTTGCAGAACACCGGCCTCGGCGCGCACAAGATCGCGAACGCAAACGTGCGCAGCTACGAGGGGGGGAAGACCTCCCCTCTGATCACGAACGACTGGGCGATGGCGTACGCGCGTGACTCACGCGGTTTCGTCGAGGGCCTGCTGATGCTGAACTTCGAGCCGCTCACCGTCGGCGCGGCCGGGTATCCCGAGGTCGGGCAATCCGGGGAGGGCCTCTGGGACGCGCAGCACACTCATCAGTTCATCCACCAAGCGGTGATCGCGATCCATCCGCTCGCGGGCATCGACGGCTGGCACCCCGAAGGCATGATGAAGGAAGGCGCGTACGACCTCTCGCTCTTCTTCGGGCAAGGCAGCGCGACGATCGGACCTCCGATCTTCATGCACCGCGCGTCGAGTCCCGGGCCGACGGTGCCGCGCAAGCACCACAAGGGCGAGAACCCTCACGAGACGTTCCCGGTGATCGGTACGGCGCTCCGTCTCGGCGATACTTGGCTCGAGACCTCCGCATTCAGCGCGAAGGAGCTCACGCCGGATGACAGCCGGTTCCATCCGTACGTCGCGGCGCCGGCGTCGTTCGCCGCGCGCCTCCGACATACCTTCGGTGGGTGGCTCGAGCTTCAGGTCGGCGGTGAGCGTCTTCGCTCACAAGGCCACGACGAGCCCGACGCGTTCCAGGCAAGTGCCAGCGCCTACGCGTGGGGCGACGTCGCGCGCTACCGCGTGGACGCGTTGGTCGATTGGGCTGTCGATCGACCGGACGCTACGCCGACGAGTGGCGCTCACGCAGCGCACGCGGTGCTCGCCGAAGCTGCGCTCCGCTCGCCGACGCGAAGGCAGACGTACTGGCTCCGCGGCGAGTTCAACCAGCGCGAAGAATCGGAGGTGCTCGGCGGCGGAGTCAGCTCACCCTGGTTGTTCGGCACCGCCGGATTCGAGCAGACGATCGCCGGCGGTCAGGCCAGCGGCCTTCAAGTCGGCCTCTTCGGAGAGGCCACCGTCGTTCACATCCCGGCCTCGCTCCAAGGCGCCTACGGCACGGACAACGCGGTGACGGTCAGCGTCGGGTTGCACGTCTTCGGGATGTGGATGCTCGATGGGGACCTGCGCCGGATGCAGCACCATCACGGCACCTAGACCGCGTTCCCCGGCTGTGCGTTGGGCGCACGGCCGTCAGGAGCGCTGCTTTCCGGCACGCTCGGCGCTTGGTTCGGAATGACCTCGAGTCCATGGCGGGTGATTTCGCCGGGGCTGGAACACGATGCACCGGCGACGCCAAGCTCCCCTGGGCCCCCGCGCGATGGCGCCCGCTCAGGGCTTCGGCGGGTTGGAACCGCGACGGCCTTGTGCGAACTCGACAGCGTAGCCGTCCGGATCGAACGCGGTCATCGACCTCTCCCAAGGCTCGTCGTGAGGCGGATGATGAAAGGCGACCCCTTTGGACTTGAGCTCTTCGAAGAGCCCATCGAGGTCGTCGGTGCTGAACTCGACATGGATGGCCCTCCTCTGCATCGAGCTCGCCTCCGTCACCCCCTCCTTACGCGCCTCGGCCATCGAGAGAAGACCAATCGTGCCAGCGCCAACGCGAATCATCGCGAACCCGGCACGGCGTTCCCCTCCACCTCGAGGCCCAGCTTCCCGCTGTAAAACTCGAGCGCCCGCTCGACGCTCTCAACGGTGAGGGTCAAGCCTTCGAAGCGCATCTTCTCGGTCACGTTCGTTTTCCTCTCCGATGACGAGCCCTGATGGGCACCAAGACCCTGGTTACGCTGCACATCCTCTCGGGAAGGAGGGGCTGACCACCTCCGATAACGACAGTCTTCATTTTCGGCCGCTCGTGGCAGGCCCGACGCGTACCTGGCGGAGAAGACGCAAGCCGTTCAACGTCACGAGCAGCGTGCTGCCTTCATGTCCGACGACGCCCCACGGCAGCGTGATCCAGCCGAGAAGATCGGAGACGACGAGGACTACGATCATGCCAAGACCGAGGACGAGGTTCTGCTTCACGACCCGAAGCGCCTGTCGTCCGAGCGCAACCGCGTACGGGATTTTCTCGAGGTCGTCGGTCGTGAGGACGACGTCTGCCGTCTCCAACGCGACGTCCGTGCCGCTCACGCCCATAGCAATACCAACGCTCGCCACCGCAAGCGCCGGCCCGTCATTCACACCGTCGCCGACCATCGCGACGTGCGCGTACCGGCGGACCAAGTCGTCGACGACGCGAACTTTGTCCGCCGGAAGAAGCTCGGCGTGGACCTCCGCGATTCCGACCTCTCTTCCGATGGCGTCCGCCGTCTGCCGGGTGTCTCCAGTGATGAGCACGACGTGGTCGAGGCCATAGCCATGAAGTGCGCGCACAGCATCGCCCGCTCGCGGGCGGAGCGTATCCCGGAGCGCGATCAATCCGCGAACAGCTCCGGTGCCGAGCATGATGACGGTCTTCCCTTCCGCCGTCAGCACTTGGTAACGAATGCGCGCGGCGTCGGAGATGTCAGGGAAGAGCGACGGTTTTCCTATCGACCACGGTTGACCGCCCACGGTTGCGTGTGCGCCGGTCCCGGGCACGGACTGAAGGTTGGACGCCACGTCGATCTTCAGGCTTCTCCGCGCCGCTTCCGTGACAATCGCCCTTGCCAGCGGGTGCTCCGAGAGGCTTTCGATCGACGCGGCGAGGGCGAGGAGCTCATCTTCGCTTTCGCCGAGAAGCGGGATGACGTCGGTGACCAATGGATGCCCTGAGGTGAGCGTTCCGGTCTTGTCGAATGCAATGGCGCGAACGCGGCCGAGACTCTCGATGAACGTGCTCCCCTTGAACAGGATTCCGTTGCGAGCCCCATTCGACAGAGCCGAGAGAAGGGTGGGCATCATCGCCGCCGCAAGAGCACAGGGTGAGGCGACGACAAGGAAGATCATCGATCGATAGAGCGCTTCACGAAAGGTCCACCAATGCGCGAGAGTGGGAAGCGTCACGACGGCGATCGCGCCAACGACGACGACCTTGGCGTACCCGCGCTCGAATCGCTCGATGAACAGCTGGGCCGGCGGACGGCGCTCCTGGGCTTCTTGCACGAGCTGGATCATGCGAGCGAGGATCGTGTCGCCGGCGGGACGGGTCACAGTCACACGAAGCGCGCCGTGACCGTTGATCGTACCTGCGAAGACCTCGTCGCCCGCGCGCTTGTCGGCTGGCATCGATTCACCGGTAATGGACGCCTGGTTCACCGCAGACGTCCCCTCGGCGACGGTGCCATCGGCTGCGATGCGCTCGCCGGGTTTGACGATGAGAAGCTCGTTGATCACGAGGGTCGCCGCGGGGACACGCTGCTCACGCCCGTCGCGCACGACGAGCGCGTCCTCGGGATGAAGAGCCATCAACGCTTCGATGTCCCGCTTCGTGCGCGCACTGGCGTATCCCTCGAGCGTGCCGCTGAGCGCGAAGATGAAGATGAGAAGAGCGCCGTCGAACCAGTAGCCGATGGCCGCTGCGCCGATAGCAGCGACAACCATCAGCAGGTCCACATCGAGCTCACGGTCCTTGACGAGGGTGGTCGTGCCTTCGATCGCCTGGCGATAACCTCCAAGCACGTAGCCCACCAAAAAGATCAGCGCCGTTCCTACCGCGCCTAGGCCCGCGCGCTGCGCCACCCATCCGAAACCCACGAAGACCGCGCAGAGCACAGTCGTGATGGCTTCGCCGTGCTTCTCCCAGACCGAGGCCACCGGCGGCCGAGCGACGGCAAGCGCCGGATTCAACGTCGTAGTCATGGCTATTTCAGGAACGCTCGGACGACGTCGATGAGCTCCTCGCCCGCGAGCGCCCGCTTCGAGCTCGCCTTCGCTTCCGGGTCCATGACATGAAAGCGAATGTGGTCTTCGAGGATCTCCGCGGTGAGCGCCGTCAGCGCGCCGCGACAGGCAGCGACCGTCGTCAGCACCTTCGAACAGTCGTCCTCGTTTGCGATCGCCTTCTCCACCGCTTCCACCTGACCGCGGATGCGGCGCACGCGGGCGATCAGCTTGTCTCTCTCTCGAACGGTATGCATTCGACCGAACCTCTAGACCTATCTATACCCCCCTACGGTATCTGTCGAGGACGCGCCGGGGTCGAGGCAATTTGGCTTGCCGCCCGCGGCGCCCAGGCTGCACGTGTCGCCTAGACCTGCTTCGGAACGGAACGGCGTGAATATCGTAGGTTCAAATCGCCGCGCCGGACCGGGCCTGGCGACGACACGCGTGGAGCGGAATATTTCCCACGAATATTTTCGTGCGTTTCCATCGACTTGCATCATGGCGAGATTCCGACGGTTTCCGGCCGCTGCCGCCCCGCCAAGCAGGCCTTCGTGTTCCAGCGTGCAAAGCGGGTCATTTCGCCGGGGCGCTACGCGCGCTGGAACACGATGCGGGGCCGTCTGCGCGCGACGTCCGGTCAGCGTGGCATCGCGCGCGGACGACTGGTTCACGATAGCTTTGCGGCCTCATGTGCCAGGTAAGCTTCGGCGCCCGGTTGCGTCGATGCCTTGGGCGTCATCGAGGTCGTTGACGAAGATGAGGTCGTGCGTGAACACGACTATCTGTCGAGTCTTGGCTTCCTCGATGAGGCGCTTTGCGACACTCGCCCGCCAGCGATGATCCAGCGAGGATACGGGGTCATCGAAAACGAGCGCCGAGCGATGCGACGCGGTCGCCAGCTCAGTTAGGAATGCGGCAAGAGCGACGCAGGTTTGCTCGCCCTCGCTGAGTATCTGATGAACCTTCGCAGACGGCTTCGCAAATAGCCGCACCTGGTACTGCGGCGATCCTTGCTTTCCACCGGACCGGACGATTTCGACGCGAACCTTTTCGGCTGCGAGTTTGACGATCTCTTCCTGGAACCGGTCGCGCAGCTTCGGCGTGATGACGGTATCCGCGATGTCGTTACCCAGCTTGGTAATGCTGTTGGTCGCGGTTTCGGCGAGGCGTTCGTCGAGCGCCCGGATTGACCGGAGACGCTCTACCTCGGCTTCGACGACTGCAGACGAAATTTTCAGGACCGCTCTATCCTCGAGTTCTTCGGCCTGGAATTTCAGTTTGGCGCGCTCCTCGGTCCCCGTTGCCTTACGAAGGTCAGCAGCGTGAGCGCGTGCAGCCAACTCCAGCTGGGAGAGAGCAGCGCCCGGATGGGGCATCGCGCTCGGCGGCGTGGGTGCCTGGTCACCATTTACAGCGCTGAGGATAACAGCTCTGCGCAGTCGCGCCGAAGCAAGGAAGCGACGGACCGCCTTCGCTAGGACGGGGTCGTGCATCTCGAGTTGTCGAACGCTCGAACGAAATGATCGGCCCTTGATGCTAACCAGTGCAAGTGCGTCGAGCGCATTCTTTGCCAGCCTCTCGGCTTCCTGCGCTTTCCGCTCCATGTCATTCTGAATGAACTCTTCAAACCCCGTCATCCGCTGGATTGCCGCACTGTCCAAGCGCTGCTGACAGAGCACGCATCGTGCGTCTTCGAGCGATGCCGGGAAGTCGTGTGCCGGATAGGCCACCTTGCTCGAGTACTTCCGCGCCGAATCCCAAAGCTTCCGCCAAAGCTCGCCGCCGATGCCCTCGAGCGGCTCGTTGGAGAATGCTTTCTGTGCAGCGAGTTTCGCTGCGCCTCGCTCCTATCGCGCGGCTCGGTGCAGAGTCCAGACATTCTGGAGGGCGGAGTCGACCGTCTTTTCTCCGATTGCACTTACGGCAGCGACAAGGGTGGCGATGTTGTCAGCCCGAAGCAACTCCTCTGCCGCGGCCTTCGCGGGATCCTTCGCGAGGTCGTCCTTCAGACGAGTCAGCTGCTGCTGGTCGGCATCCGTGAACGTCGCGAGCTGGGCGACCTTGGTGAGGTCGAGGTCATGTTTCAACGTCCCGAGCAGACATCCGACTGCGGTGTGCGCCCGCCAAGGGCGGCTTCGCGAAGATTGGGTTGCGTGACTCCTCAAGCAGTTTCTTCTCACGGGTCAGCGTGTCCTTCACCGACTGGCAAACGGTCGCTAGTTCGTCGGGGATGTCGACGCCGAACGGTCGGAACGCAACCTCGTTCTTCTCGGTGATGTGAACGGACGCACAATCACTATCAAACACGCTTATGGCGGAAAGCGTGGGGTGCGGCGAATCGGAATCTTGCCACTTGAGATCTGGCTCTTTCGCCTGACCGATGCTGTACGCAATTGTCGCGGTGGCCCGAGTCACCACGGCGGCGTCGGCGTACGCGTTGGGTTCAATCTTCCCGGCGTGCCTGGCGCGGCAGGCGCGTTTCAAGATCCGCGCATACCCCGACTTGCCGGCACCGTTGTCTCCGTAGATGACCG
>JALYHV010000017.1 GCA_030776205.1 Myxococcota bacterium
CGATCCCGGTGCGCGCGCTCGGAGCTTTGCGTTTTCGTCCACCCGGGACGAAGGATTCAACGATTGGGAAAGAAAAGCCCCCGGCAGAGCGAACCGTTTTTTACGCGGCACCCCAACGTGGTCTTCGGCTGCCAGGGAACCCGCACCCGCCGCGGTCCCGTCGTCGTCCGCTCCGGCTCCTGTCGTATCCCCGGTATCAGGCCCGAACGGCGACCCGCTTAACCATAATTATGGGGAATTCCTCGAGGAAGAGCAGACGCTGTTCACCGCCCTTTCATCCCAAATGGTGAACCCTTCCTCCGCGGTCAGAACCTGCGGCGTCCGCCGACGCAGTGCCCTCGCGAGCTCTCGAGGACACCGCACGGACCGAACGCCCGTCCGACCTGTCCTGTCCCCATCACGAACCGGGCCAACGTTCCCATCCGCCTATTGCGAGGATCTTGATAGGCCACGCCGTCCAGGTCACCCACGGGATGTCCCGAGCCACCCGGAGCATGCGCGCCTTTCCTAAGTGAGGCGCGAGCGCGCCAGCGAATTGCCTTTGCTTTCGGCTCGTGAAGCGACGGCTCCTTCGTCCTGACATTCAGTCGCTACGCGCCGGCCCAGCCTTAGCGTCGGACAACTGAAATCTGGCCCGGACGGACGTCTTCCCCAAATTCTTCGGTAAATCGGGCGGTGACCTGCCGGCACGCCCCTCGCTGGTTCGGGCGATATGCTCGCAACGACCCTTGGGGCCACCCTCGTCGGCTTGCAGGCGCACCTGGTGCGCGTGGAGGTAGAAGCCATGCGCGGGCCGCCGTTCTTCGAACTCGTCGGATTAGCTGAAGCAGCCGTGCGGGAGAGTCGTGTGAGGGTGAAGAGTGCATTGGCGCAAATCGGGGTGGACATCGCGCAGTGCCGAATCGTGGTCAACATGGCCCCAGCAGACGTCAAGAAGACGGGCAGCGGCTTTGACCTTGCAATCGCCGCAGCGACGCTTGGGGCACTTGGTGCCGTCCCGATCGACGCGCTGCCCGGAGTCCTATTTGCCGGCGAGCTGTCGCTGAAAGGTACGGTGCAGCCGCTGCGCGGTGTGCTTGCGCAGCTCCTCGGCGCTCGCGAGCGCGGCATAAAATGCGCGGTGGTCTCCAGCGCAAACGCAGAGGAGGCCGCCCTTGTCGAAGGGGTGGACGTTCGTGTCGTGAGCTCTCTGGGTGAATTGCTTGAGGCGCTGCGGGGTCGGACGGAGCTTCCCGTTGCACAACGGGCGAGCGATCCACCGTCCGACCCGTTAGTCGATGATCTGTTCGACGTCCGTGGACAAGCTGGCGCGCGTCGCGCGCTCGAAATTGCAGCCGCTGGTGGTCACAATCTGTTGATGATCGGACCTCCCGGCGCCGGCAAAACGATGCTTGCGCGTCGCCTTCCCGGTCTCCTGCCGCCGTTGTCGACGCACGAGGCCCTCGAGGTAACCGCCATCCAAAGCATTGCCGGTATCCTCTCGGCCTCGCGGGGACTTTCTCGCTCGCGGCCGTTTCGCGCGCCGCATCACACCGTCAGCGAAATGGGTCTCGTCGGCGGCGGCGAAGGGCCGCGACCCGGCGAAGTTACTCTCGCGCACAACGGCGTCCTCTTTCTCGACGAGCTCGCCGAATTTCGGCGTTCCGCCCTCGAGGCCCTGCGTCAGCCGCTGGAGGACGGCGTCGTCACCATTTCGCGCGCGCATGCAAAGGCAACATTTCCTGCGCGGATACTGCTGGTCTGCGCGATGAACCCTTGTCCGTGCGGCTGGCTCGGCGACGGCAGCGGGAGGTGTGCGTGTTCGTCCGATCGCGTGAGAGCATACCGGGCGAAAATGAGCGGTCCGTTGCTTGACAGGATCGACGTTCACGTCGTTCTCCCGCCTGTCGAGGTGGCGGCGCTCCAAGGCGCCGCGAGAGGGGAGGGCAGCGAGCCAGTGCGGTGTCGCGTGGAGCGGGCGCGCGCGCTTCAGCGGGATCGAGCAGAGCGCTACGGCACAAGCGCGCTCACGAACGCTGCTCTGACGGCCAGAGACTTGGAGCGCGTTGCCATGCTTTGCGACGCAGGCTCTGCGATGTTGGCATCGGCCGTGAGGCGGTTGGCGCTGTCAGCCCGCGCTTACGGAAAAGTGCTTCGCGTGGCCAGAACCATTGCCGATCTCGACGGCGCTGGCTCGCTGCTTCCCGTGCACGTCGCCGAAGCGATTTCACTCCGCGTATTGGACCGAGGGGCGACCGCCGTCGCTGCTTGAACACCATTGGGTGGCGCGCATAACCCCCTCGCGCGCACGCCGACAGTCCTCGGGGGAATGCCAAAGGAGACGCAGTGATGATGGAACAACTCACGGAAAAATTGCGAGCCCTCAAGGGCGTCATGGTGGCCGCGGAGAAGCAGTTCGGCAAAGGCGCGGTGATGTCCCTCGGTGACGACGAGGATCCCGAGCCCGTCGCGACCATTTCGAGTGGCTCGCTGGCCTTGGACTTGGCTACGGGAATCGGTGGCTACCCGCGCGGCCGCGTTATCGAGATATATGGACCTGAGTCGAGCGGCAAGACGACGCTCGCTCTGCATGCCATCGCGGAGGCGCAGAAGGCAGGAGGTGTCGCCGCATTCATCGACGCAGAGCACGCGTTGGACATCACCTATGGGCGCGCGATCGGTGTTATGACGGAGAAGCTGCTTATCTCGCAGCCAGATACGGGCGAGCAGGCTTTGGACATTACCGAGATGCTCGTGCGTTCGGGTGCCATCGATTTGGTAGTCATCGATTCGGTCGCTGCGCTCACTCCCAAAGCTGAACTCGAAGGAGAGATGGGCGACGCCCACATGGGGCTTCAGGCGCGCTTAATGAGCCAGGCGTTGCGAAAGTTGACCGCCGCGGCCAACCGGGCAGGCACCACGCTGATGTTCTTGAATCAGCTTCGACAAAAAATTGGGGTCACGTTCGGCTCTCCGGAGACCACAACGGGAGGCAATGCGCTCAAGTTCTACGCGTCCATGCGATGCGACGTACGCCGGATCGGGCAGGTGAAAATCGGCGACGAGTTGGTCGGTGGGCGTACCCGTGTGAAATTGGCGAAGAACAAATGCGCGCCGCCCTTCACCGAGGCTGAGTTCGAGATTCGCTGGGGGACGGGCGTCGACCGCGTCGCCGAGCTGCTCGACCTTGGCCTCACTCGCGGTCTCATCGACAAGGCGGGCAATCACCTGTCCTTCGCTGGTTCACCGCTCGGCAATGGTCGAGAGCGCTCGCGCGAGACCCTTGGCTCGAGCACCGATCTGCAGAGCACGCTGCAGCAGGCAATCTTGGCGTCTGGCCCAGTTCGTCCGGGGCGCCGAGCGGAGGCCGAGGCATGACGCCTGCCGCTCGTCACGGCGCACACACTGCCTCGTCCGCTCGCTTACGACGTGTGCTTTGGCCGAAGCTGCGGGTGCCCGGTCTTCGACCGCGCAGGACCAGAGTCCTGTTTCATTGGTAAACGGCAAGGCGCAGAGCGTGCTGCTTGTGCCGTTCGCGCCCGCCGGGGTGACCTATTAGCGCGTGTTCGGGCCTCGCATGCTGGAAGATGACGCACGGTCCCGCATGCGAGGCCCGCCGCTTACCGCGGCCGCGAAAGGCGTGGCGTCTGGTTCGGCATGGCGCCGCACATTCGGCACGCACGCGAACGCGAGGGAAGCGCACGTCATGCGCATGACGTGCGCATGACTGACGCCTGCGCGCGAGGCCCTGGTTACACGCGCAGGCGAGTCTCGAGCGCTGCGGCGCCGAGCAGGTTCGTGTCATAATCGCGCACCGCGTGAGCCATCCTCGCCATCCCGTGCCCCCGCCGCCCCCGTCAACGCGACCGGCCTCTGGTCCGTCCGCCGGCGAGCGACCCGCATCCGCGTCGCAGCCGTCTCCTTTGAGCATCACCCAAGCTTCCCCGCAGCGCGAACCGCAGTCGGAGCGAGGCGCGGCAGACGAAACCCCCAATGCATCACGACGAGCCCCGTCGTTTTTTCCTGCGATGCCGGACGGGCCACCGACGATGCTCAAGCGGGATGAGCAAAGCGTGGCGACCGTGCGCCAGCTCATCGATATCGTGGCGGTCCCGCGCCTCTCCTTATTAGTCGAGCGGGAGGCCGGCAAGGGCGTCTCGCGCGCCCTCCTCTACGATGGTGACCTTTGCCGCGTTGGAACGCATTCATCCAACGATCTTGTGATTCAAGATCCGGCCGTCTCGAGATTTCATTGCCGCCTCGTTCGCGAGGAGGGGGCCTGGCGGGTTCGCGACTGGGGCTCGCTAAACGGCACTCGTCTGGACGGCGTGCGCATTCGTGACGCAGATCTCCCGGGCGAAGCGATGCTCGCCGTGGGCGACTCGCTCGTGCGCGTACGCGCCGTTGCACCCACCGAGCAGGCCGCTGTGCCGATGATCCCCGCGTTCGGCCAGCTCTCCGGAACGAGCGTGCCAATGCGCAAGCTCTTTGCACTACTGGAGAAAGTCGCGCCAAGCGATATCAATGTCCTCATTGAAGGTGAAAGCGGAACCGGAAAGGAGCTCGTCGCGAACGAGATCGTTCAACGCAGCCCCCGCGCTGAAAAGGCATTCATCGTCGTCGATTGCGGGGCCATAAGTCCAAGCCTCGTCGAGAGCGAGTTGTTCGGGCATGTTCGCGGCAGCTTCACGGGCGCCGATCGCGATCGTGTGGGGGCGTTCGAGGCCGCCGACGGCGGGACGGTCTTCCTGGACGAAGTAGGGGAGCTGCCGCTCGAGTTGCAGCCGAAGCTCCTGCGCGCCCTCGAGGCCCGCGAGATTCGCCGGGTTGGTGAGACGCGGCCCCGCAAGGTGAACGTTCGCGTAATAAGCGCGACCAATCGCGATCTCGAACGCGAGGTCAATCGCGCTCGTTTTCGCGAGGACCTTTATTTCCGACTGGCAGTAATGACCGTACGGCTCCCGCTTTTGCGTGAGCGTCTCGACGACTTGCTCCTTCTGATTCGCGTCTTTCTTCAGGCGTTAGGCGTGCCTGATCAGGAGCGGCTCTTCACGCCTGCCGTACTCGCCCAGATGGGTCGCCACGATTGGCCGGGCAACGTGCGCGAGCTACGCAATTACGTGGAGCGCTCGGTCGTCTTGCAGCAGGCGGGTCCCGCGATTCGTCGATCTGCTCCCGACGCATCGTCGAGCGGTCTTGCGGTCGACATAGGCACGCCGTTCAAAATTGCAAAGGATGCCGCCATTGACGGCTTTGAGCGCGCATACCTTTCAGCGCTCCTCGAAGCGGCAGGCAACAACATGAGCAAGGCCTCCAGAATGGCAGGTATGGACAGGATGTACCTGCACCGGCTCGTGCAAAAGCACGGGTTGCGCGGCGGGGGGGCAGGCGGCACCGCGCAGGGCGGTGGAAACGCGTTACCGGGCACTGACTGATCGCCAGTGCGCCACCGGCCAACTCAGCTCTTTTTGCGCGACACAAGCGCTTTTATCATGACCAGATCGGCCTGCCCGATCTCGCGCGTCGCGACGAGGAATGCGACGTACCCGCCGGCGACGACCAAAGCTACGAGCGGCGTACCGAGCCGTGAAACGTGCGGCATCACGAAACCTATTGCCACACAACAGGTTAGCGAGAGCGCGACCCTCGCCGCCGTCCACCACGGGACGAACGCGCCCGCCTCCGCGCGGACGAGGGCACCGGCGACGACGAGTGTCGCGGCGAGAGCTAACCCGGACGCAAGAGTCGAGCGCAGGAGCTGGGCGTGGCCGAACGTGGCGCCCGGCACGGCTATCGAACAACCGATGGCGACCGCCACGACCGCCGCGAGAGTCACGAGAGCAGAAGTCCGCTCGCGCCCTAGGCTGGTGAGAACGGTCGACGCGATTCCGAGCATCGCGAACGCGGCCTGCGCTAGCGCCATCGTGCGGAGCACGTCTGCGCCCCGGCTCGCGTCAGCGGCGCCGTAGGCGAACGAAAGCATCGACTCTGGCATGGCCACGACCACGCCGACCAAAAGACCACAGAAGATGGCCGCGAGCCGTGCCCCCCGGGCGATGTACGCCCGGACCGCCACGTGATCCCCGTCGGCGCGCGCCCTTGCCACCATGGGGAACAGGACGAGCGTGATGCTGAACAGCAACTGGTATGGCAAGAACGCGAATGTCTGGCATTCCTTGTAAATAGCCAACCATTGCTTGACCACATCGCGCTGCGCTTCTGCGGGCAGGCCGGCGGAGAGCGCACTTTCGCTCAAAAACCGTCCGAGAAGCGCGATGTCGATCTGCATCAGCACGTTCGTGCAGAGCTGTGCCCCCGCGATGGGCCCCAGCATCGCCAAGTACGCACCGCGGGTTCGCAGGCCGGCAGGCTGTGGCACGCCTGCCGAGCGCCGTCCCAGACCGGTCGAGCGCGCGGCGAGTGGCACGATCACGGCGGTCGCGGCGACCCAGCCAACGGTGGTGCCGAGCACTCCCGATCCACCATTCTTCACGAACGTGTACCCGAAGCCGATTAGCCCCGCGGTTCGAAGCGCAGCGAAGGTTACGTCGAGCAAAGCCTGCCGCCCAAAGCGGCTCCGCCCATTCAAATAACCGATGAGCGGGGCATAGAGGCCGTAGAGGAGCGCCACTCCCGCCAGGACGCAAAGCGGCGCAACCACGTCCTCCGCCCGCTCGAAACGCCCATACACCGGCGCCGCTGCCACCATCGCAATCGCGACGACGACCGCAAGCGGGACGTGGATTTCGAGTGCCGCGCGCAAGGCCTGCTCTTCGTGGCCTCTCGCCTCCGCGACCGCCCGGCTGACTCCCTGTGTGCCGCTCGCCACGACGACGTTGTTGACCGTGTTCGCGACCACCAGCGCCTGCGCCAATCCCCCGAAGTCGTTCAGGCCGACCGCCACCCGAAGCAGAGGCTGCTGCACGAAACCGACGACCAGAAAAAAGAGCTTTGCGCCCAGCACGGCGACGCCGCCACGTCCTGCCGTCTGCGCTTCGTTGCCATCGCTCTGCGCCGGGAGGAGCTTCTCCGCCGTTGCCCGTGCGGCGGGGAGGCTCAGGGGCGGCTCGGAATGGTTGGGGCTCAATCTCGTCGCGGCCGGTCTGGCGATCCGCCTGCCGTGCCTAACGGCAATGCTCTCACGAGTCGTGATCTCAGTCGAGATGGGACGGGTCCGCAAGTCGACCGTCGGCAGCCAGACCGACTTGCCTCCAGCGCGCTGCTTCGTCAGGGAGGTTCGGCGCCGCGGGAGGCGTTGCGTCGCGAACCTGGATGCTCGACCCGCCCGGTATCGAGCTAATGCGCACCTCGAGCTCGAGGCTTTGCTGCTCGCCGCGCGCTCTGACGTGCACGAACGTGGCTGCCGAAGGTCCTTCGCGGAGCAGGCCGTCCTGAACGCGTGCGCGGAAGTACTCCGCGAGCGAGTGCACGGAGAAGGCTCCGCTCGCGTACACCACGTGCGCGAAGGAGCCTGCCACCGTGGTCCCCCTGGGCAGCGGGATACCGAAGGCTAGGTCCGCCCCGGCAAGCAGCTCCCCAGGTGCCAAGTGGTCGGCTGGAATGGCCACGGGCGAGCCTGCGTGCGATGTCGATGCAGCGGGCGGTGCCTCGTCATCGGCCGGTGTTGGCCCGCGGCAGGCGATGAGAGCCAGCAGCCCAGGCAATTGCAGCCATCGGGCGGCAGGCGGGATCATTCGAGCACCGCGGCCCACGAGTCGATTATCGTGGGCGCGAGCGGTGTTGGCACGGGGCTGTCGAACGTCCGCGTGTTGCTACCGCCGCTCCCCTTCGCACCGATCTGCGCGAAGAGAGAATACTGTCCGGCGGCGAAATCCTGGGGTGGCGCGTGCTGTGCGCCCGCGACGTAGGAGTCCGCCGTCGACGTTCCGAGAGAGGCGCAAGCGGGCGTCGCTTTGATTGAAACGCCCGGGATCACAGCACCGACGAGCGTGGCGTCGTAATCGCTGGGCTGCACCCAAATGGGAGGAGGATTGGTCTGAGGTTGCCCCTGCGGGGGCTGCAATATCCGCAATCCGCCTTTGGACAACGTGTTGGGATCGTCCGGTCTCACGAAGTCGCGACCCCATAGTCGGGCTGCACCGCTGTTGCAGGTCTGCGCCCCCGACCCGGCGGCCGCGTACGTCGCGAAATAGAGCACGCCGTCGAAGACGGTCATCGGTCCGGAGACGCGCTCGCCCGCCGCGCCCGTCGCAGTAGCCGGGTTGAGCCACCAGTTCACCGCCGCGCGAAGTTTGGCGGGGCTGCCCTGCACCCTTTCGGTCACGGAGTAGACGAAATGAGTGCCGCTCGTGTCGAATGTCTCCTGGGCGCCCGAAGCGATGTTGAGGACGACCTCGCCCGCCGTGTCCAGCGAAATCACAGGCTGAACGACGATCGGCTGGCCGTCCGACCACGCCGTCGCGGCGGTGTCCACAGTCTGGTTGTAAAGGTCGAGAAACAGCTCGCCCTTCCATTGGGACGGATCCGTGCTCGACAAGTCAAATCGCCATATCGTGCCGTCGTCGTCGCCGATGAAGAGCTTCGTTGTGTCCGCGCCTACCTCTGCCGGAAAAAGCACGGGTGTACCGGTCATCGGCGAGTCGAGAGGAGTGTCGGTGAGCCTTGTGGCCGTGACGAGGGTGTCGCCCGCGGGGGCATCCGCCGCGCGCATGAACACGCGCATGATCTCGCCGGTATCGAGGCGCACGATCGAAAGGGAGCGGCCTATCACGGGGTCGGCCGCCAGCGCGTTCTTCCCCCAGCAGCGCACGCCGGTTCGTGCGACGTACCCGCTCGGTGGCGCCGAATCCGTCGCCTTAGCCACTCGAGCGCACGCGTTGCCCGCGCCTGCCGAGGAGGTCGGCCCGGTTTCCTCACCTCCTGGCAAAATCGCCACGCCGATGTCGCGGGCGCCGCCCCCGTCGCCCGGGTCGAAGAAGAGCGTCGCTATCGCCGGTGTCACGGAACGAGCCCCGAAGAGCGCCGCATTGGTAGCCGGCATCTTGGTCAGCTGCCACATGAATACGGGACCGGCGGAGGGGGGCAGCGTCGGGACCGCGCCCGTTGGCAAGGTCGCTCCGTTGGGGTCCGCTCGGGTAACGTCCACAGCGTAGTAGCCGCGCTGCGACGAGCCGAAGCCCGCGACGAGCATCGTGTGCCAGTTCGCGGGGTCCTTCTGCGTCGACAAGGGACGATCCCAGACGACGTCCTTTACGATGGGCGACCCATCGAGGAGAAAGGAGTGACTAGACGGGTAAGACGCCAGGAGATTCGGCAAGACGGCGGGCGGGATCATGGCCCAGAGCTCATTGTTCTCGAGCTTCGTCTCGTCGGCCCAGAATGCGTGGAGCAGGCCATCGTTGGTCGCCGCGAAGACGATCTGGCGACGTGACGCGAACGCACTGCGAAATCCGATGTACGAGTCATCGCTGATGAGCGAGGCGGGCGGCCCCACGACGGCCGGGGCGGCGTGAAAGATGTCGCCGAAAGCGTTGCCGACGCGCGACACGAACGAAAAATCGCTGGGCCCACCGCTGAGGGGCTGCCCGAAGGTGTAGTCGAGGAGCACGGTGCGGCACTGACTCGCCGTAAGGCTCTTTAGGCCCGTGCCGTTATTTGCGTAGTAGGAGCAAGGGTTTGCCGGCAAGGCGAGTGCCGAGGCGGTGATGTTGGAAATCACGCTCGCCGCGGCTCCGGCATACGTCGTGGCCGAGTATTTCCCGAGGTGGTCGCCGACATTCGTCGCCACATAGGGGCGGATGGTTGCGCTGGCGTCTACCGTCGTCGTGCTTGGCACGACGTCCGGCTGGAGCGCGATGACGGTTCGCGGGCTGGAGTTCGAATTCAAGTTCGCTGCAAAGTCGTCGCCCAGTGACGTGGTGACCGTGGGCGGCGCTACGAAAAACCCCTTTTTTGTTCCGGTCATGACGTTGGCCTGCTGGTACGTGCAGACATAGCGCTGACGCTGGATGTCGCCCGACCAAGGCTGTCCTTGCGCGGGAATGAACGACGCCAGATAAATCCCTTGGTTCGTCTTTGGGGCGTTGGGATCCGAAACCGCGTTGGTGACGACGGATGAGTACGCAGGGGTGGTGCGGGTCGTGTTGTTCTGATTGATGTCCCCAAAAATTGCGCCGAGCGCCTTTTGCAGGTCACCCGGGGTATCCGCGAAATACGCGTTGTTGCTCCCTCCGGCGATCGCGATCTGCTGCAGCTGACAGCACGGCGCATAACCGGAGACGGCCAGTTTGACCGGGTCGCTGCACGCCGCTGCCAAGGCGCCGTTCGCGACGAGGTTCGAGCAGTAAATCGTCGTGCTTTGGTCCTGAAAAGACGAGACCGCGAACCCGATGACATACGTCTTGATGCTGCTGGCGCCGCTGCCCGCGTTGAACAGCGTCGCGGCCGTAGTCTCCGGCAGCGGAAAAGGACACACGCCGTTCGGTGTCCCGTTTGCCGCGCACGCCGGGCGCATATCTAGATTCGGCGCGCCGTCGGTCAGGAGAATGATGTACTCCTTGCGGCACCCGCCCTGTACGAACGGATCCGTCTTCGGACCCGACGGATCGTTCAGATAGTAATATTGGGCACCGGTGAACATTCCGGCGAGCGGCGTTGCCCCGTAGGGACGCGTCGCGAGGACCACTTGTTGAATTTGCCCATTCTGGGTGTTCAGCGTGGCGATGTCGTTCGCGGCCGGCAGGGGTACCATGCGGCCCTCCCACGGCGGCGCTGCAGGGTTCCTCGCTCCAACGGCGAGCAGTGACGACGTCATGCAGTTCACGGGGTTTCCGGTGTACGTGCATGTACCGCCGGAGTTCCATCCCGGGAAATAGCTCCACATGCCCGTAAAAGCGGGACTGACGACCGTCGGCTGCGCCACCGACGTGACCCCGAGTCCGGGGCTGGGATCCTGGTCGAAGGTCATCAGTCCGAAGCGGAGCAGGTTCGCCTCGCTATCGAGCGCACCATCCGCTTGTTGACCGAACTGGCAGGCCGTTGTGCCGCCATAGATGCGCTGCAAGATGGCGTTTGCAGGAAAATCGGTGGCGAAGCCGCCTGCGCCCGTGCCCGCTGAACCAACGCCGTGCGGGGTGATCGCCCCTGGGAGCGTTCCCGGCGCGTACACGCAAGCCTTCGTAGTACCGGTCGTATCTTTGGCAATCGAGCGATGGAACGGAACGTAGTAATTAATGTCGTACGGGTTATTGCCGTCGATTTGGTATTCGGACGCGAAGACGCTACCCGGCGTCCTCGGCATGGCAGCGCAGTTGTATCCGTTGACGAAGGACCCGGTGAACGCTTGCTGCACCAGCCCCCAGCGGTTTGGCGGCGGTTGCGCGCTCCAGTTGCATACACCGGTCGCTGCGTTGCAATTGCATGCGTTGGCCGGGGTGTCCTCCGGCAGTGTGCCGTCGATCATGCGCTCCATCGAGCCCGAGTTGTCCAGCAGGATGAGCACGTTGGACAGCGGAGGGTTGACGTCGATTTGTTGAGCGCGCACCGCGGGCGCTACCAGCAGCGCGGCGCCGACACACATGGTGGCCAGTGCTCGGGCCATTCGCTTGCTCGCTGATTGGGCTCTGTTCATTTGGGGCATTGAACGGGTCCGGCGACGAAGCGCGCCCGTTGCATCTCCACGCCTTCGCTGCCGTACACCCCCGTCTGATCCGTGACGCCGGGAAAGAGCGGGCGCGTGATTCCCCCCGCACTGGCGGTCAACCGGATGAAGCAGAAGTGCAAGTCCAACGCGTACCGCGCAGGCGCGTTCGCTTGCTCTGGGTCCGTCAGCTCGACGAAAAAGTCGCCGCCCATCGGCGTCGGCCCGAAGCTACCGGGGTCGACACCGGCCCCAAAGGGTGTGGACGCTGAGTACGGGACCGTCACCGCGCCCGCCCACTGTCCGCTCAGCTCGGCCGACCCCACCCGTCGGCACGCGCGGACCATGGCGTCCGCGTTGGTCGGCATGTTCGGGAGCGCAATGCATTGCGTGTCGGTCGTCGACGGCGTCAGCATTACGCCGAGGTACCACTGCGCCTTCGTCGCCGTGAGCTCGTGCGCGGCGCCGATGATCCCGTACGAGGCCATAAAGTGCGTTTGCGTGTTCTGTCGCTCGTTGCCACTCGTCTTGATCTCGGTCGCGGCAGAGGTGAGCGCGTACACGCCCACCGACGCGAGCACGGCGATCGTCATGGCGACGACGAACATGGCCGCGCCAGCCTGGCCTCGCCGGTGCTCCGCGCGACTTCTTGCGAGCTCGAGCCTTGTCATCAGTAGTATGCTCCCTGCTGGTTCGGAAGCGAGACCTCGGTGGTCACCGTTCGCGCCCGCGCCCAGCGGAGGACGCCGTCGTTGGTCGCGCAAGTGGGCGTGAAATTCACGCAATACCGATAGAGAAAGCCTTGCGTTCCTGGGTTCGGGACCGCCACGTTCACGCTGCGGTCCGGCTGTGCGGTGCGGGTCACCAGCCGGACCCGTACCGCACGGATGCGCTGCGGGCCCGTTTGCGAGGCTGTTGCCACATCGGCCCACGTCTGATTCGTGGCGCTCTCGAACGGGAACGTTTGCATGACGGGTGCGCCGACGCTTCCGCTGTCGATCGAAAAGGCGAACTCGAGGTCCACGGCATACTCCGCGACCACTTCCGTCGTCTCTGCGACGACGGTGTCGGTCGCATCGACGAACGAACGAATCAGGTCGTACTTGTTGGGGTCCTGAGCAGCCGGGTTGAGCGGCGAGCCCGCCAGCGCGTTCTGATATTGGAGCGGCTCGGCGGTGGCCGCGACGATTTGCCAGCGCACGATCTGCACCGGGTTGATCCAGGCTCGTCCCGAGCCGAACCCGCTCACGCCACCAACGGTGGAGGTTTGCTGCGGCGTGAGCAGCGGCGTCGACGTCGTGTTGATCCAGACGTATGGAGTCGGCGGAGATCCAGCGATGAGCCCGGCCACCTGTCCAGTCGGCGAGCTCGTACACGTCGCGACATACTGCGAGCGCCCCGTGTCATCGACGATCCGGGCGATGAACGGCTTGAGCGCGGTGGGCGCGGGCTGGAACAAATTCTTCAATTCGAGGTCGGCGGCCGCGACGCTGCCCACAGCGTTGATCCGGTACATCACCGCCGACTGCGCCGAGAGAAAGATCTGCTGGCACGTGCCTACCGCGGGCTGAATGGATTGGATCTCGAATTGCTCCGTGCTGGCCATGTTGCCCCCGATTTCGATGGCATCGGGAGACAGGGCGGGCGCTTGCTTCGCGGCGAGCGGCAGCCCCGCCGACGCGCCAGCGAGCAGGTGAATGCCCGCTAGCTGGCGAATGCCTATCATCGCGGCGTTGATCCGCGCGACGTTGCTCGCGTCGGTCGGAGGTCGCGCGATGAGCGGGTCCGCCATGATGTTCGCGGTGCTCATGAAGCCCGCGCGTTGTAGGTCCGCACGAAGGCGATCGATTGCCGTGCGGAGCGTTGCCTCCGCGGCGGCGCTCCTGACTTCCTCGTGGAAGGTCCGCGTCGACTCTCTCGAGAGCGCGATGATACCCATCGCCACGATGAGGCCGGCAACGAGCGATACGGTGAGCTCGATCAGCGTGAAGCCAGCTTGATTTCCCCTGTCGCTCATAGAGGGTTCCCCTTGAGCGCAGTGGTGACGTAGATGGAATGGTACGTGAGAGGGCTCGGCTGGTTGGCCGTGGCCACGCTGTCGTCGCAGATGCCGGCGGCAGGCGGTCCGTCGATGATGCTGCGGGGCCAGAGAACGCGTACGTCGGCTCGGACCAGGTCTTGCGGTTGGCCGGCCTGAGGCAACCAGGTCATTCGAACGTTGACGCAGAAATACGGAGGCGACACCGCGTCGGTCAGATCCCGATCGCGACCGAGGATGTCGAATCCGGGGCTCAGGCTGCCCTTCGCCGCCGCGGCATACTGCACTGGAGCGAACCATGTCCCGGCGTTGGTGGTGCCGTACGCGAGGATGAGGGCCGTCGTCAGGTTGTTGCCCGCGGGAAACGAGGGTCCGGGCATCGTCCACTGCATCGCGTCGCGCTGCAGCCGCTCTACCCACGTCCGCGCAATGGAGTTCGCGATGTCCATCCTGCGCGCGTCGACGTTTCCCCCAACGCTCGTCTTCAGCATGCTGATCACTGCGGCCCCGCCGATCGACATCACGCACATGGCCATGAGCACTTCGATGACGGTGTAGCCGCGCGTGCACGCGCCCGAGCGCCCGATGGCGACGCGCCCGAGCGAATGCCGCGGGAAGGAAGGGGGCGTCATGGAAGATGGGAAAAGAGGCGGGCCATGCCGTTTGGTGGCACGACCACGCTGCGGATGCTGGAGCCGGTGACCTGCGTCCGAGCGACGCGGATTTCGAGCGGGCTGACGGTCGTCAGCTGGCCGTCAAACATCGCAGCGGCAGGCGCCGCGGTGCTGACGAAGGAATGGCCGAGGGGCGTCCAGCAGATGCTTGCGTTGTTGAACGTCGTTGCGGTGTTGCTGGTCGCGCTTGGGTAAATGAACAGGCTCGCGCGGATGTCGGCATCGACCTCGGGAGGGTTGTTGAGGCTGACGCTGTCGACGTAGAGAACGTTTGGTGGGCTGGTGGCCGTTTGTGTCCAGTTCGTCGGTGTCTTGCAAGAGGCGACGGGCGAGCGCGCGAGCCCGGCTCCCGCAGCGCCGGCGTTCGTGCTTACCGCCTCGTACATCGTGAAAGTGCCCCGATCGCCCGAGCCGGCGCTCATCGCGATGAGCACCGCTCCGCCCCGCCCAATTGCGCGCGTCCGTGCGGCACGAAAAAGCTGGGTGATTGCGCCTGCGTCGTCGTAGGCGTGTCGGTCATAGCGAGCGAGCGACATCGTCGGCAGGGCAAGCGCAGCCATGATCCCGACGATGAAGACGACCACCATGAGCTCGAGGAGCGAAAAGCCTCGGCCGCTCCCCGCAACTCGGAGACGCCGTGCGTCCAGACGGCCTACAACGCGTACCCCCGCAGACATGCAAGTCACCTGAATCACTCAGGACAGCAAGCCTCGTGCCCCCTGCAGCCCGAGCAAGTCGATGCCTGTCGCCACGCGCAGTTGGCAGCACGCGGCGTGAGCTGGCACACCCGTGGGTGCAGCAACGATTTCCACACCGTGCAAAAGGTGCGGACCGCGGCGAGCGCGTGCTAAACGCGAGACGAGAAACGTCGCATGCGCTCCAACCGATTCTCTCCCAATGCCGCTGCCCCTCGGGCGTACGTCCGCCTCCTGCTAGCGATCGCATGCGCGGGTTGCGACAGAGGCAGAACCGACGCGAAGAGCGACCCTCCTCCGCCACCGCCGGTTGCCTCTGCGCGCGGTGACATGTGCGCTGCGGGAGGCGGGCAGGACACCGACGCAATCAGCGCGCCGTTCGTTCCGAGGACGGTCGGGGGTTATTGCCTCGACCCGCAGGGCGAACCCAAGACGTATGGTGATAAGGGCAAATTCTCCATGGACGAGGTCTGCACGACCGCCTTCGACGGCGAGTGCGACGTGTACAAGCGATTCGGTCTCGATCGCCTCGTCGTGCTCCGATACATCGATGGCAGCGGTGCACCGAACAGCGTGGAGGTGAATCTATCTCGGTTCAAGACCGCGGATGGCGCGTACGCGATGTACAGCGGACGCGTGGTCGCCGACGGTGACCCCGCGCGCGCCACCGTCAAGCCACTCGACGCGGGGGCCGCCGGAGCGACGAGCAGCAGCAACGCCTACGTTTGGCGTGGTCAGTACCTAGCGGAGCTCACGTTCGTCACCGAGGACACGAAGATGACCCCCGCGACGATGGCTCTCGCGAACGAGAAGTCGACCGGCGCCATGGCGAGAGAGATTGGCGGCCGCCTCCCTGGATCGGCGGACTTGCTTCCCGCGGTCGCCGCCCTGCCTGCGGTGTCCCGGATACCGCTCGGCATCGCGTACTTTCCGAAAGACGCGCTCGGGCTGAGCTCCGTCGGACCCGTCGCCGTGGGGTATTACAAGGAGGGGGACAAGCGCTGGCGCGATGTGGCCATGGTGCGCGGCGATGCCGAGGCAGCGAAGGAAACGTTCCGTGCTTTCAAATTGAAGCCCGGCGCCGTGCCACTGAAGGGGCTCGGTGACGAGGCCGTCCAGTTCGTCGTACAGGAAGCGCGGGACCGTGCCAAAGCGGAATACGTGGTAGCGCGAAAGGCGAACGTCGTTGCAGGCATAGGCGATGAAGAGCTCGTGCTCGACCCGTCGACGCCGGCGGACAAGCAGGCGCCGCTCAAGCTGACCAAGGACGAAAAACAGCAGAAGCTCGGGGCCTGGTTGGCCGCGTCCTCGGCACGCCGGTGAAGCTGGCGGTCACGGAAGCGACGGCTCCTCGGTGCCCACCGCGCGCCGTTCGAAGCAATCATCCGGCAAAGCGCGGCTCTTGCGCGTGAGCCGCGTTGCCTCGATGAACCGCCTCGTCACCGGGTCGTGGTAGCCGCTCGCGTCGGGTAAATCGGGATCTACCATACGATGGTAGCGGACGATTCGAGCCATGAGGACGTCGCGCACCCACTTGCCCACGAGCGACGCCATGCAGACGAGCAGGTGTGAGTCGTCCGCGTCGCGAACGAACGCGATACGACCAAGGCCGGGCACCGAGTATTCGCTACGGGCGCGGCCCTCCTGCGCGACGGAGTGAAGCCGGCCGTTCATCGGTCCGAACGCCGCAGCGTACCGGTCGAATCCACCCACCTTCCCGCACGTCGCGATGACGTCGACGCTCGCGCGTGCGCGCGTGTCTAGGGCGAGCCGCTCCATCGCGTGCAAGTCGAGGTGAAAACGCGTGAGACCACGCGCAACCCCCTGGTTGAGTCGTAGCGTGCAGGTGACCACGCAAGCGGCGTGCGTCACCGCCACGCCTTGGCTCTCCAGCTTTGCGAGATCGCGCTCGACCGATGTGACGAGCTTGGGTTCGGCCACGAAGGACTCGTCATCGGTACCCCAGCACTGCGCGACATGGTTGGACGGGCAGGGCGCGCGCAGGCTCTCGGCGCCGTCGAGCGAGAGGGCATGGACCAGGGCTGCGGGTCCGGCTGGCTCCTCGATGCCCATGCGGCGGGCAATGGCGCGTGCCCATGCTTCGCCGAGCGCGCTGTCGCCGTACGCGACGAGCCGCTTCGAATCGCCGAGACGCGCGCGCATTGCACCCCGTGGCGGCTTCTCAGCACGGTCGTGCCCGCCGCCGGAAGTGTTCGCAGCAACGGCGGTGACGACAAGCGGTCCGAGCCGCGGCCCGAGGCCGTTCTCGTCGATACCGATGCGAAGGGCCGTGTTCGTCACGCATCGAGGACATACCTCTTGGTCCTCGGGACCGGAAGCCTCAATCCGTCTGCGCCGGAGGCCTCCCCAAGGCGTCACGTGCCGGCGCGGCGACCGCGCGTCGAAAACTCGGGGTACGAGGCATTGACGGCCGCCGCTGTGATGTTTAATGTGCCCGGCCCCACGAGGGACGGGACTTGCAAGATTGCGAGGAACCGAAGAGCATCCAGTGCAACCGTACAACGAAGCTCACCGAGTGAACCGGAACGGACGGAGTCCAGTTCGCTGGATGGTCCGTGGAGGTCCATGAGGGAGCTCCACGAAGTGGAGCGACCGAGTGAACAAGGCCACCCTCAAGAAGTTCAG
>JALYHV010000018.1 GCA_030776205.1 Myxococcota bacterium
GAGCGGGGCGGTGTGGACGTGGGTTCCAGGCGCGCCCGAGCCGATTCGGGTCGCGACGTTCGGTGGGCCAATCGACGGTTCCGCGGCGCTGGCCGAAGACGGCCACACATTGGTCGCCGTCGCGGCCGCCCAAACACACGTCGCGGCCATCGAGCTCGTTGGCTCGCCTCGCTTGGCGGTGACGCGGGCGGTCGCGCCCGCTGGCTCGGTCTGGATGGGTCCCCCTGCGATGAGCCGCGGGATGGCGAATGTCCTCTTGCTCTCCGCGACGGGTGAGCTCGCATCTTCGGTAGCGACGGCGGGCGCGTCCACGGAGCCCGCCTCCATGCAGCCTCGGCTGCTGCATGCCCGCCTCGCGGCGAGCTCGGGCGATGGCGGCACGGCGCTCCTCAGCTCGTTTGCGCACACCGCCCCGCTCGTCGACTCCGCCGGGACGATCGCGTTCGCGACCCTCGGCGGGGACGTGGGCGTCTCAAGCCCCGGGGGTGTCGAGCTTTTGGTCGAGGCGTGCGCCGCGCGACCCAGCAACCGCGACGAAGCCGCCGAACCTCAAGCTTCCTCGGCGAGCACGTCTGCCGCCCTGGTCGCAGGCTTGGCACCGCTCGGGCCAGGTGTCTTCGTCGCGGCCTGCCGTTCCGGAAGCGTCGTCGCGGTTCACGGCGTCATGACTGGCCAAAGCGCCGTGCCGCACCTATAGTGAGAACACGGTGAGAGCCCCGAACAGGGCGTCGTTGGCGGGCAGGGCTGGCCATGCCCTCGGCCGCCACCAATCGCCGTGAGCTAGGAAAAGAACATGATCACGATCAGCGAAAAGGCTGCGGCCAAGGTCAAAGAGATCGCCGACGCGGAGAGCCTTGCCGGTCAGGGCCTTCGGTTGCGGGTCGTCGGCGGTGGGTGCGCCGGCTTCAGCTACGACCTCTATTTCGAAGACAAGATGGGCGAAATGGACGAGGAGTTCGAATCCAACGGCGTCAAGCTATTCGTCGATCCGATGAGCTTCCAGTACCTGGACGGCACGGAAATCGACTACGTCGAGGGCCTGCACGGGGCCGGCTTCAAGTTCGGAAACCCCAACTCGAAGGGCTCTTGCGGCTGCGGTTCCAGTTTCTCGGCATGACCGCGTGAGGACGTAACGCGGCCGCGCGCACGCGCGCACGGGTCGTGCATCGCATGGGGTCTGCGCTGCGTATGCCAGCGCGTCCCCACGCCATGCACTCCTCGTCACGAAACGCGCTCGAGCAATCCCTTCCGTCGGCCCCGCCGGTACTCGCAGCGACCGGATCCGCATCCGCGCTGTCCGTCTTCATCTCCCGCGCCCAGAGCGTCCCGCCGCTTTCCCGGGAGCGCGAGACGGAGCTTGCGTGCCGCGTCCGCGATCGGGACGACCGCCGCGCCGCCCGCGAGCTGGTCGAGGCGAATTTGCGCTACGTCGTGGCGATTGCGTCCAGCTATCGCCGCTACGGCATTCGCCTCGCGGACCTCGTCTCCGAAGGCAACATCGGGCTCATGATCGCGCTGCGCAAGTTCGACCCGAGCCGCGGCACGCGCTTCGTCACCTACGCTGCGCACTGGATCCGAGCCTACGTGCTCGATCACGTTCTTCGGTCGTGGAGCGTGGTCGGCATCGGCGCCGGTCCGCTTCGGTCCAAGGTCTTTTTCCGTTTGCGCCGCGAAAAGGCGAGGATCCTCGCCTTCACCAGTGACCCCGTCGAAGCCAACGAGCGTCTCGCGGCGCGATTCGGGACTACCCCGGACCGTATCGCCGTCCTCGCCCACCGCCTGGAAGCGCGCGACATGTCGCTCGACACGAGGGTATTTCAAGACGGGACGACGACCGTGCTGGACACCTTGCCGAGCTCCGAGCCCTCTCAAGAGGAGGAGTTCTTGGGGCACGAGCAGTCGAGCGCGCTCCAAGAGCGCGTTCGCGATGCCGTCGAAGCGCTCGATGCGCGCGAGCGGTTCATCGTGGAAGCGCGCGTCATGGCTGATGGGCCCGACGAGCTTTCGCTCGCCGAGATCGGTCGGCGCCTCGGCGTCTCACGCGAGCGCGCGCGGCAGCTCGAGGCGCGCGCCAAGCTCAAGATCCGGCGTCATCTGGATTCGTGCGGCGTCGATTTCGCGAGTCCCTTCGCCAGCGCGCCACCGGGCGTAGCCGCCTGACGTAGCCGCCGCATGACGGGACATCCGCTCCGCGGCCATCATCAGGCGTGAGTCATCGAGGCGCGCTCTGCTGGCTCGTGTTCCTGGTCGCGTGCGGCGGCAAGGTGGACGCCGGCGATGCGGGACCGAGCGCGACGGTCGTGGACGCGGGCTCGCCAAGGCCGGTCGACTTTCCCGCGTGTCCGCCGACCAAGCCGCAGCCGGCAGAGGCGTGCTTCGCCCGCGGCCAAGGCTGCCTTTACTACGACCCGACGGGATGCAGCGCGTTCGTGTGCGGCGGCTCCGGCTGGCAGGCCGTCCCGAACGGCTGTTGAACCGCAAACACGAACGCCCGCGCCTTGGAAAGGACACGGGCGTTCGGGTCGACGAGGCTCTGTAAGCCGAG
>JALYHV010000019.1 GCA_030776205.1 Myxococcota bacterium
GCTCGTGCTCGTGCCGCTGCTGGTGCTCGCGTCGACGGACCCGTTCGAGCCGCTCGCGGCCGAGCCGCTGGCAGCTACCGGCACATCGGGTGTCGCCGCCGTACAGCCCACCGGCGCAGAGGCAAACGTTGTCGCAGCCGCCAGCAGCACCGACCCGAGGAGCAGGTTTTGGCCAGGTGAATTCGCCATAGAAGAGACCTCACGAAAAGAGCGGGGATATGCGTCATTGCGAGATCGTCGCGACGACCGCTACCGGTCCACGCAGGGACGAGCCATCGTAGCGCCGGACACCGCCCGGTGCGTTGCGATTCGCCATGCGCGCGGGCGAACGCAATCACACCCGCATCGCTCCGATCGATGGCCGCAGACGCAACACGCTACGGCTCGCCATCTTCACTGCATTATTGCGTGCTCACCACTTGCGGGGGCGCCGCGCTAGTCACCCCCGGGACAGCCGACGCGTGCTTGACCGTAGGCGAGATCGTCGATCCAGATCGTGCGCGCATCATCCGCCTGATAGGACTCCCAGCCGACGTCGAGCTGCTGAAAGCTCGGCGCGGTCCAGACGTACGTGCTCGGCTGCTGCGTGCAGCCCTCCCCGGTTCCTGAGACAGTCAGGTCCGCCGCCTCCGTCCCGTTGATCCAGAAGCGCATCGTGTTCGTCGCGCCGTCGAACTGCCACTCGGCGCACGTCCAGGCGGCGACAGGGACCGCGCGACCCGACGAATGCTTGTAACAATCGCTACCCGGCCCCGTGCCGGCGTAGGAGTCCGGCGTGTCGTAGCTGGCCATCATTTGATTGCCGGCCGCGCCGCCGTCCGAAGCCGGGAGCGGCTTCTGGCCTCCGTAGCGGTAGACGGAATGGTACGCCGCGCCCGGGACGAGCCCCGCGCCATCGATGAACGTCCAGTGCACGCTCGTCGTGGGCGCAGACTCGAGCCAGAACATCATGCGTCCGTACACGGAGGAACCGGTGACAGGCAGTAGACCGCCGCCGGTTAAGCGCAGCAGCGTGGAGCGGTAGCCCGTGGCTGCCGGAGCGCTGATCTTCACAGATTGTTTGCCGCTGCGGCTTCGGGTGCCGTCGACGACCGCCGATCCCACGCTCTTCGCGACGGACCAGGGGGCGGACGGGGGCGCGCCGATGGCGTAGCTCTCGAAATCATCGCAGACGACCGCGCGGCCGCACGACGCGATAGGCCCACCCGTCTCGGAAGCCATGCTGCCGTCCGCGGTCGATGACCCGTCCCCAGCCGCCGGCGTGAACGTATCGGGCACCGAAGGCGCATCGCTCGCCGCCGCATCTTGCGCCGGACTCGATGCCCCTTCGATAGACGTCCCCGCGTCGACCGAGACGGCAGGGCTCGATGCCGAGCTGCACGCGCTCGCGCCGATCACGAATAGAAGGAGAAAGGGAGACCGCTGCTTCGTTGACCAAGCGCTTTGACGCGTACCGCGGGGGGCACGCGCAAGATGGTTCGAAGGGGGTATGGAACGAGGATTGGTCGTCAAAACAGACTCCGCAAGGAATGGAAAGGGCGTTGCGTCGTCTCGCTTCGCACGGGACGGCGCGCCGAGCAAGCTCTAGCCGGCCTGTCCCGCGGGCATGTCGCCGTGAACAGCCCACGTGTGCGAATCCCATGGACATGGATCGCCCATGTTCGCGGCGTGAGCGTGATCGGACACGAGCCAGCGGCGGGGGGTCGTTCCAGCGATCGTTCCGGTGGCGGTGCTCAGTGTCAGGCCGGCAGGCAACCCGTTGCCGAGACGGTCAATGGCTTCGAGCCCGTCGCGGGGATCGTGTAGAGAAAGGGCGCACCGGTTGTGACGACAGACGACGGGCAGCGCTTTCACTGTAATGTTCCTCCCGCTGGGGAAACTCCGCCCTCCGGCGTCCGACGATTCGAATCTCGATAGGCCAGCTCGCGCGGTCTCGCTAGTCCTCGCAGTGGCGTATCCTGAGGGTCACGCATGGCTGCCAGCTACGTCACAGCACGGCAACAGCAGGACCACTACGAGGTCCTCGGCGTGAGCCCCGATGCGCCCGATTCGGTGATCCGGACGGCCTACCGTGCGCTTGCCAGCAAACATCATCCCGATCGCAACCAGGACGATCCCGACGCCGAGCTGAAATTGAAGCGTCTGAATGCGGCATTCCAGGTGCTCAGCGATCCCGCGAAGCGGAGGCACTACGACGAGCTGCTGCGAAGCCCGCAGAGCGGGATGCGCAATGGTCTCGACAGCGAGCCCGCCCCGTGGAAGACCACCGCGCCGAACGAGGTCGAGCCGACCAAACGGAGACTCTGGCCCGCGGCGTTGCTCCTGGGGCTCGCCCTCGTCGTGGCCATCGCAGGAGCGCGGAGACTCCTGACCCGGCAGCCCGCCCTTGCGCAGTCATCGGAGGCGCATTCCGAATCGGTCGCTGGCTTGGCACGAACGGCTCCTGCGCTCTCCGGGCCGTACATCGTGCCGCTGCTGCCCAACGAAACGCCGCCGCCGGCCCCGCTCAACTACTTCGAACCGGCCGCGCCCAGCGTGGCGCTCATCGCAGACTGGTACGAGGCGTGCCAGTCGGGGGGCCCCCTCCTCGACCCGGTGCGCAAAGAGGCATATTGCGCCTGCGCCGCTGACGTTCGCCGGCGCAAGTTCGGTCCGAAGACCGTGGAAGGCCCGCTCACCGCAACCGAGACCAATAGCTGCCTGGCGGCGGCGCGAACGGGCGTCCCCTCCACGTACGCGTTTGCCTCGCCGGCGAGCACGATCGAGATCTGGAAAGACTGGACGCGATGCCGGGAGCGCGAGGGAGCTCACGGGAGCGACTGCGCTTGTGCTCACGATCTCGAGCTCGCGGTGAAATCGGCAAAAGTGAAATCGTCGCTGCGTCCCCTTCTGTCGAGACGATGCGAGATGGAGCACCGGTACTGGGAGACGACCAAGAAGCACCTGACGCTCCGGCAATTCATCGAATCGACACCGACGCCGCGAGAGCCCGCCCAGCCGTTCCCGTAGACTGCGAGGCCGCTTCGCGCCCCAGCGCCAACGTCCGCGCGCACCGCGGTGACGCTGGGCCGCTGTGGAGAGCCCGAGCGAGCTCAGTGGTTGGTGTCGCCAGGGACCTCCGGGTAGCCGGGCTCGTCGAGAAACTGCGCCGACGTCGCGTCGCCGAGGTGCATCCAGTCCTGGAGCATCCAGACCACCTGTTTGGCCGGTGTCACCTCGACGGCCTGGATGTTGTTCACGTTCGTGCCGCCGTTGCCGAACATGACCGTATTGCCGCTCGACAGGCGCTCGCAGCTCTGCGTGTTGCCCATGCCCGCTCCGGCCGGCAACATGAAATCGGTCCGACCAAGCTGCCAGACGATTTGGCTCTGGGGATTGACCTCGAGCGTCGCGCTCAGCTTCTCGTCCTGAATCAGCGTGTTGCCGTTCTTCAGGCGGACGACCGACCACGGCCGCGGGGTCATGTACGTCCAGATGACGTTGAACGCGTTGTCGTATTCGACGACCCGGCCCCAATCCATTAGCCCGATCAAATAGGTACCTGCGCGGGTCATGCGGATGCGACGTGCCTCGCCGTGCCGGCCAGCCGTCCCTCCGGGAGGGCCTATGGGGACCATGTGATCGACTTCGAACGTGCTCGTCTTCTTGTTGTAAAGACGCACCTTCCCCATGGGCAGCGCGTTCTCGAAGAAGAGCACCTTGTCGAGACCGATCGGCTGCACGCTGTGAACCTCGCCGTTCGTGGGCACGTAGTGCCACACCACCTGTTTTTGCGGCGTGATCTCTTCGACGAACGTCATGTGCGAATAAAGAATGTTGCCGTTCGACAGCATCCAGACGTCGTCCAGCTCGTAGCCCGGGGCCGTGTCGTAGGTCCAGACGACCTTGCCGCCGTTGACCAGCGTGATCCGATCGTAATTTTCGCCCACGTACAACATCGGGTGCTGGCCGATCCCGTTTCCGGCTCGCGTGGGCAACGTCGCCGGCGCGGTCCAGTTATGGGCGGAAGGCGGCGATTCCATCGGCCCTCTTACCGGCACGTTTGCGGCGGTGAAGAGGGGCAACACCTTTAGGAGGGGGTAGGTGTCTGGACCGCCGTCGCCAACGACCAATCCGCCCTCGCCAGCCGCATTCCCCCCTTCAGGGGTCGATGCGCTCGCGCCATCGGCGGCGCCGCCGTCCGAGTCTGTGCTCCCCGACGAGAGGCCGCCAGAGCTGCCACTGCCAGGGCTGCCCGATGACACGCCTCCCGAGCTGCCTGCGCCCGCGCTTCCCGAGCCGAGCCCGGTCGAGCTGCCGCTGCCGGCCCCGGTGCCGCCGCTTGCAGCGCCTGCCGTCGAGCCTGTCGATGACCCTCCGCTGCTGCCGGTCGTGCCCACTCCCGCGCCAGGGGAGGGACTCGTGCTGGAGGAGCAGGCGGTGAAAGCGAGGCTGCACGAGGCAAACGCAGCGACGAGGGCGCTTCGTCTCATCGCCGACGACAGCGACGACGAGACCGTGGCGAGCTGAGGGTTCATGACCCCTTTCAGACGCGCGCATCGTTCAAAACGGCTCACGGGCAATGTCTGATCGTCAGGGTATCCCGGGCGCCACCGGCGCCGGTGCGCTCGGTCGTCCATCGGGTACGTCTGGCTCACGAAGCAATGGGCGCAGCGCTCGTACGCTGTCTTCAGCACGCCGACCTGTCGAATAAATGCCCAGAAGCACGATACCCACGCCGAGGCCGGTCACCACCCAGAACATCGGGTGCATCGACGAGGCAAAATTGTGCGAGTGCGCCGCGTGGATGCCCCCCGCCGCCAACGTCCCGGCCACCGCCACGCCCAGCGAAGATCCGATCTGACGGCTCGTCGACGCAACCGCCGCCGCCACGCCGGCCTGGGCGCGGGGCATCCCCGAGACCGCTGTGTTCGTGATGGGCGCGTTGATCATTCCCAGCCCGACCCCGAAGACCGCGTAGGCGGTGACCAGCCGCGCGAGGGGCGTCGTCGCCTCGAGGTGCACGAGGAGCGCGCCCCCCGTCGCGATGCCAGCCCCCGCCACGACGATCGCTGGCCGAACGTGACCGGCTCCAACCAGCCGCCCGGAGAGCGGCGAGCACACGACGAGCCCGAGAGCGATGGGGAGCGTCGCCACCCCCGCCTGCGATGGACTGAGGCCGCGCGCGTCTTGGAGATAGAGCGAGTTCAAGAACAGGAACCCCGCGAACGCGGCGAACGCGAGGATGGCGAGGATGGTGGCGGAGGAGAAGGGAATGCTCTTGAAGAAGCGGAGGTCGACGAGCGGCTCCTCGCGACGGCGCTCGTACCAGACGAACATCGCGATGGCGATGGCGGCGAGGACGAGACCACCGACGATGGGCGGAGACACCCATCCGCGGCGGCGTCCCTCGATGACCGTCGAGACAAGCGTCGCGAGCGCCACGACGACGAGGGCTTGCCCGACGCCATCGATCCGTCGTGGCCGCCGAGCCCGGGACTCGGGGACCAGCTTTGCGGTGAGAACGATCGCGGCCGCGGCCACCGGGACGTTTACCCAGAAGATCGAGCGCCACCCGAGGCGCTCAGTCAGAAAACCCCCAAGGAGCGGTCCAAGCGCCATCGACACACCGAAGACGCCTCCCCAAACGCCGATCGCACGCGCCCGCTCGCGTGGATCGGAGAACGTAGCGACGATAATCGACATCGCGACGGGGTTCATCATCGCGCCGCCGAGCGCCTGCACCGCGCGGAATCCGACGAGCGCCCCTGTCGTCGGCGCGAGGCTGGCGAGGAGTGACCCGAACGCGAAGAGCGCGAGGCCCGCCTGGAACGTCCGCTTGCGACCGAGCCTGTCGGCGGTGGAGCCCGCGAGGGTCAGGAAGCTCGCGATGACGACTGTGTAGCCATCGATCGACCACTGAAGCCCGCTGACCGAAGCATGGAGGTCACGCCGAATGGCTGGGAGCGCCACGTTCACGATCGTCACATCCATGGTGACGAGAAACAGGCTCAAGCAGCAAGTCGCGAGCACCGCCCGCCGCCGGGCCAGGCTGATATCGTGGTCCACTCGCGACCATCGTGGCCGGAGGACCGTGCCGATGCAAACCGAGGCGGAGCCCTTCGCCAGCGCCGGGCAAACGAGGGCAGACCATCGCTCCTTGGATGGACGCGCTGTCAGGGTGCGCAGACGGAGCCTGCGCACCCTTCCGCGCGCCGCCTCAGCAGCCCCCTCCCGTGATGTTCGATCCGACCTTGCTGGCGAGCGGCACGCTGCACGAGCTCGTCCCGCCACCCTGCACGTTCTTCACATTGATGTTGCTGAACGTCGGCGTGCCGAGAGCGCTGGAGCCAGCGACCGTCGCGGACAGGTAGTTGTTCGTCAGAAGCACATCGTTCTTCGAACCGGTTCCCGAGACGTCCTCGAACCACACGTTCTTGATTTCGACGGCGCCGCGACCCGTTGGGGTCTTGATGCGCAGGAGGAACTGCACCCCGCTCCAGGTCTCCTGCGTGTCGTTGTGCAGATAGACGTTGTTGACCCCGCCGGAGAGCTCACTTCCGATGGAGAAGCCGTGGCCGGCTTGGACCTTGACGTTGTGCGCCACGATGTTGTGCGACGGCCGGGCAATGTTGAAGCCCACCTCGTTCGTGCCCGACTTGATCGCTATCATGTCGTCGCTCGTGTTGTACGTGACGTTCTCGATGAGAACGTTGGCTGACGAATCGGGATCCGTGCCGTCGCCGTTCGAGCCGGAGGTGCTGGAGTCCACGGTCACGTTTCGAACGATCACGTTGGACGAGTAGAGGGGGTGGATCGTCCAGTACCAAGCCCCGTTTACCGTCGGCCCGTCGATCATGAAATTCGTGCACCCGTTGCACTCGACGAACGTCGGACGGAGGCCGCCCGGCGTGTGCGCCGTGGGAACTTGGAGCGCCGCCATGTTGGCCGCGGTCGGCGGGCCAGAGGTCTTCAGGTCCGCGACCTTGCCGCTCAGCCACGCCTTGTAAACCGCGTCGGCGGCCGAAGCGCTCCCGCTCTTCCAGTTGGCGGTGCCGCCTCCCCAGCTGCTGCCCGGACCATGGAGCGTGCCGGCGCCCGTGATGGCCACGTTGGTCGCGCCGAGCGCGTAAACGCCAGGCTGCCAGTTGATGCAATCGAAGCCTTCCCACCGGCTGAGAACGGGCGGCTCGTAGTCGGCGGTCGACGCGCTGAAGCTCAGGACGGCGCCCTGTTCGAGGTGAAGCTCGATGTTGCTCATCAGCGTGATGGCACCGGTCGGGTACGTCCCGCTCGGCACGTCGATGACGCCGCCGCCCGCCCCGCTCAGATCGGAGATGGCCTTGTTGATCGCGGCGCGATTCGCCGCCGCTGTCGCCGTGGTCGTGACGCCCTTGTCGGTAACCTTGACGATGGTGCACGGAATCGTGGGCGGCGTGAACGTGAGCGAGCTGTCCGGCGCGGCGAACGGCGTGGTCACCATCACCGGAGCGGAGTTCCTCCACGCGCACGTCCCTGGCGTGCCTCCCGAACCCGAGTCGGCACCCGAGCTAGCCCCGCTCCCCGAGCCCGAACCGCCGCCCCCATCCGAACCCGAGCCTCCGGCAGAGCCGGACGAGCCTCCGTCTGAGTCGGAGCCGGAGCCGGACGAGCCTCCGTCGGAGCCGGAGCCCGACGCGGACCCCGTGCTCGAACCGGACGCGGAGCCCGAAGCGCCGCCAGAGCTCGCGACGGAACCGGAG
>JALYHV010000020.1 GCA_030776205.1 Myxococcota bacterium
TTTCGCTCGTTCGTGTGTCCCCGTCGGGCCATTCATCGCCGGAACGGGTCGACGACTGGGTGATCGAGGTCAAGTTCGGCTCCCCGTACGGCGTCGATCGCTTCCTCCTCGTCGCCACAGCCATGGACCGAGCACCCGCCGTGGGCGTCTCGCCCGAAACGCGAACGTACCTTTATACGGGCAACCGGACGACCGGAACGCTCGACCCGCGCGTTTGCCTCACCAACGCCTTCAATCCGCACGCGTACGCGGTCCTCGGAAAAACGCTGCTGCTCGCGTCCCAGGTCGAACGCACCTCGTCCGAGGGCGTCGTCAAGTGGTCGCTGCCTTGAGTCGTGGAGGGCGGCCTTCCCCGGTCTCGGCCGGTTCGCTCAGGGATAAGTGAAGCAACGCCCGGACGGGTGCAAGGAGTTCACAGAACGCCTCTTTGCGGCGATCGTTCAGCCACTCGTTCCGGACAGCAGAATCGCGAAACATTTTGGCATCGCGAGGCTCACCGACGACATCGCGACGGCATGCATAGCAACGGAGATTACCGGCGCGCCTGGCCGAATCTCGTTGGCCTTGGATTCGAACTCGCTCGACCAGGTCGCGGCTGCCGTCCTGCTGCACCGTATCGACGACTCGCTCGCCCGGAAGCTCTTCCCCTTCCCCTCGATCTGGAAGGGCAGCTGCTAGGTCTGCTCGCGAAGCAGACCTATGCACCGGCCGCCGATCTCGCATCAATGCTTGCGAGCAAGTACTCGGCGGAGGTTCGGGAGCGAGCGGTGCGGTTGATGTTCGAGCAGTTGCCGTTGCACCACTCGGAGTGGGCGGCGATCTCGTCGATCGCCGGGAAGATGGGTTGCACGCCCGACACGCTGCGCAAGTGGGTGCGCCGCTCGCAGCGTGACGCAGGCCAGCGCCCCGGACTTACGACGAGCGAGCGAGACCGGCTCAAGGATCTGGAGCGAGCGCGCCAACGAGATCTTGCGGAAGGCGTCGGCATATTTTGCCCAGGCGGAGCTCGACCGCCGACCGAAGTGAGGGTCGACTTCATCGACGCGCAGCGTGAGGAGCACGGGTCGAGCCGATCTGCGAAATGTTGCCGATCGCCCCAGCAACCTACTACGCACACAAGGCCCGCCGACGCGACCCTGAGCTACGTCCGGCGCGGGCAGAGCGGGACGAGGTGCTATCGGTCGAGATCCGCCGCATCTGGGATGCCAAGTTTCGACGGCGTTTACGGAGCCAAAAAGGCGTGGCGCGAGCTTCTTCGCGAGAGAGTCGCCGTGGCGCATACTTGTCACACGCTGTCACGAGCAGAAACGGCGTTCAGCCTCTTGCCAAGGTGGACGTCTAGCGGGCGTCGTCTTTCTTACCAGGAACTCGCTCGGGCAGATCTCCGTCCTCGATGACCCTCAATGCGATCTTTCATCTTGGAGGGCGCCATGTCGCTTTTCGCGATCGAAGCGCGGCTGCCGGCCGATTACATCGGCATGCGGACTCGCGACGTTGCTTCGCCGCCAATCCTCTTGCTGGAGGTCGCCATCGTCGTCTGTGCGCTCAACGCCAAAGCGCAGCCAGAACCTGTCCGCGTCGCCTATTCCGCAGCGGAAGGTTGCCCGCGGGGCGAAGAGTTCGCTGCTTCGGTCTTGACGCGTGGGAGGAACGTGACAGCCGTGAACGACGACTCCAGCGCGACAGTGCGCATCGCGATCGCAACGGAGCCTGGCGGCGGCTACCGGGGGACCCTGCACATGGCATCCTCCGACAGAGCCGCCCGCGAAGTGCGCGGGGCCACTTGCCGTGAGGTCGCCGATGCTCTCGCTGTCGTCACGGTCAGTTCGCTCGCGCCTCCGTTGCAGGGCGCCACCGCACCCACCCCAATCGAAACAACGGAATTCGCGCCAACACCTGGTGAAACGCCCGCGACTGCGATGGCAACGCCGCCTCCAAAACCTCCGACGCCAACCGTGTCGCCGCCGCCGCACGCCGTGCGCGAGTCGCACACCGGAAACATCGGCACAGCGCCAAACCAACTCGCTGTCGGACCGGGAACGCTGAAATTCGATCGGGACATTATGATGACTCTCTACGGCGGTGTTCAGACGGGCATCGTGCCCGGGATCGTGCTGCCGCGCTTCGACTTCGAAGTAGCGCGCACGAACTTCGTCACTTCTCCGGAGGGCAATAGCTATCGTGTCGTGCCAACGGTGCGGCTCCACTACACATTCTTCCCTCCCGACCCTAAGCAAGAATACCGATCCCGGTATGGAGCGACGTCGGCCGGCGGCGGCATCGGAATCGGCGCGGACCTGTGCTCTCCGCTTTATTACGACCGAACTGGGCTGACGATGCTGCTATGTGCCGAGTTCATGGGCGGCTATTTCGCCGTGCAGACGATCAGCCCGACGGGCGTGAAGCTTCAGGATGTGATCAAAGGCTTCAGCACGGGGGGCCTAGCGCTGGACCTCGCCTACAATTTCGGGCGACACTTTCACGTCGGCCTCAAGACGGGCGCGAGTCTCGCCATTGGAAACCTCACCGCAGAGGCTCCCGACGGCTCGCAGATCTTCAAGTCCGACGTGCTTAGTCTGCACGGATTGATCGGCGTCGGTGGGCACTTCTGATGGCCGACGGCGGTTCCGTGGGGACGGCGCTCCGTGCCCTTGCGCGCGCGCCAGACCGGTCGGACGGCCGCGCTTCCCATGCGTTGCCCCTTGCCCGCGAGGGTGCATCGCCCTCGAAACCAGGCGACGAGGGGGAGGTGCGCTGCACCGCCGACGCCGAGTCATCGATGCGCAGACTCTTCCAGGCGCACTACACCGCGATCTGGCGCCTCCTTCGTCGCCTCGGCGTGCACTCGGCACGGCTCGATGACGCGGCACAGGAAGTGTTCTGGGTCGCCGCGCGCAAGCTACCGGCGATTAGGGTCGGGAGTGAGCATGCCTTTCTCTACGGGGTCGCAATCCGCGTCGCATCCCACGAGCATGATCGCCGCAAGGCCGCGCCGGAGATAGCCGCGACGGAGGAACTCGCGTGCCTTCGGGATCTCGATCCGTCGCCTGAGGAACAGATTGCGCAGCGACAAGCACGCGCCTTGCTCGACGTCGTCCTTGATCAAATGCCGATCGAACTACGCACTGTGTTCGTTCTGTGCGAACTGGAAGAGCTCGAAGTAAGGCACGCCGCGGAGCTGGAGGGGATTCCGGTAGGCACCGCCAGCTCTCGCCTGCGAAGGGCGCGGGAAGAGTTCTCGGCGATCGCCAAACGTGTTCGAGCAGCATTGGTTGCGGGAGGAGGACTGTTATGAAGTCCATCGACAAAAGCGATCACGACTTCGAGCGTGCGCTTCTTCACTCCGCATCCGGCGACGCGCCGGACGCCGACGCCGGCGAACGTGCTTGGATGCGGTTCACGACGCTGACTGCAAACATCGCTGGCGCGAAAGCAGTGTCGTCGGGGGTGCCCACCGCGCCGCGAACCACGAAGTCCGTCGGTCGAGTTGCGAGCGTCGTGACGGCCGCGAAATGGGTAATGCTCGGCGCAATCGCAGGGAGCGCGATGACCTTTGCGCTCATCGCGCATCGAGTGCCCGCGCAGCCCCGCGCTTCGGCACCGCTCGTTCCCACTGCGCAGACGGTGGCCGCCGCGGCGCCATCGCCAGTCGTCGCGCGCCCTATCTTGCAAACGGAATCCTCCGCCGCCGTCGTCGATCCGCCCCCGAGCGCGAGCGGCGCGACAGCGTTGCACTCTTCCGCACGCAACTCCGGACTCGGATTGGTTTCGGTCACGGAGGCATCGTCGTTGGCTGCAGAGGTCGCGGCGCTCGACGCGGCAAGGAGCGCTCTCGATACGGGGGGCCCGGACGACGCACTCGCCCTTCTCGGTCGCTATCTACGGGAGTTTCCGAAGGGCAAGCTCGTTCCGGAGGCGGAAGTCATGGCCATTGAGGCGCAGGCCGTAAAAGGGGAGCGCGCCCGCGTGATCCGCGACGCCACGCGCTTCTTGGATCGACACCCGAACGCGCCCGAGCGAACGCGCGTAGAGCAATTGCGCTCACAAACGGCGCAGGAGTAGGCGACTGCTCTTGAGCAAAAATCCCGCGCGGTCAGAAGATGAAGCCTTCGCGCCTCGTGCCGCAACCCTCGTGGGCTTCGCCACCTTTCGCGCGCTCATCGGGAGGGTCAGCCTCCGCAGCGGTTCCAACTAAAGGATTTTCATCGGCGAAGACGGACCCTTCAGCTCGCCGAGCCTCGAACGGCGAGCGACGAACGCACCGAGTCGTTCTTCAAATGAAGAAGCCGTTGGCGTTCCGGGTCTGCCGTGAAGCTGGCTAGGGCCTCGTCAGTCGGAAACCGCACCAAATGGATCTCGTAGGGGAGGTCGATGGATCTCTCGACGACGCTGTCGGCAGTCGGGCGCAGCCGCAGAAGAAGCTCGCCGCCGTGCTTGGCGATAAGGGGGATCGCCGCTGCTTCGAACTCGCCGAACACGCTCTCCTTGCCGGTGTGTACGTAAAGCAGCTGGGTGATGAACACCATGGCGTCCCCAGATTAAAAGCCGCCCCCAAACGTGATCGCTTGTCTTGTCGTGCCGAGGACTTCCATGCCCACGTTGTAGCGGTGACCGCTTTTGGCGGTCCAGACAAGATCGATTCGCCCCGCCTGATTGACCGGTGAGGATGCGCTTCCCAGCCCCTGCAGAAGGGCTGTCTGTAGGCCTCCGAAGAAAGGCAATTGTCCTGGGGCGCCATACAAACCTGCGCCAAAGACGAGTTGCATCGAATTGCGAAGGGGAACGGTGTACGTGAGCACGCCTCCGATGCCCGCGTCGACAGGGCAGCCGAGCTGGGTGAACCCGCTCAGCACAAGCTTCGGCGTCAGGCGCAACTCGGCGTAGTGCTGTACGGGAATGCCCCCGACCGAGTTGCCAACGGCATCTTCACGCGAAACGCAGTTCGGAAACATACTCGCCTTGGCGATGACACTCCCCTCCAGCGATAGTCGAAGGGGCGTCAATAGGCGGTACCCCGAAAAATCGCCCGTATCTGCGCCGCGATCACCGAAGGCGCTCTGCGGAGGCGATGTCGCGATCGGAACGCTTGCCGCAGAGACTTGGGCGAGTGCTAACGGCACGGCGCAAAGTGCCCCGACCAATGCGGCGGACGCGAGAGGGAGCACGATGGCCCTCATATTCGCTCGTTCAAGCTAGCAGGGGCTTTCCCTGGGGCAACGCCCGCACGCCGCGGCGCGCTCTCTTTTGCCGGGTCTACGTAAACGAGCGTTGATGAACACCAGCACTTTTATCGAGAGCCTCGGCCGCGTCCGGGCCATTGCGTTCGACAAGACCGGAACGCTTACCTCAGGGCATCCGTTGGTCACCGACGTGATCCCGCTACTCGGCGAAAACGAAGACGAGATCCTCGCCCTCGCCGCGTCCATCGAGAGCCTCTCGGAGCACCCGCTGGCAAGAGCGATTGTCACGGAAGGGGCGCGGAGAAGCGTGAAGATCAACGTGGCGTCCAACCTTCAGTCCGTGCCCGGGAACGGCGCACACGCGACCGTGGGCAGTCAAACGTGGTCGATAGGAAAACCGTCGCTCCGCCCGCGAGCGGGCGATGCGGTGCGCGCACTTCATGGCTACGGCCTCGACCACGTCGCGCTCATCAGGGGAGACACCCGGTAGACGGCGGACGGCATCGGAAGAGAGGTCGGAATCGCGGAGGTCCACGCCGAGTTTCTTCCGGCGGACAAAGTTCGCCTCGTCGACGACTTGGTCCGCCGGTACGGGCACGTCGCGATGGTGGGTGACGGTGTCAACGACGGCCCAGCGCTTGCGGACGAAAATGACGACGGTCGCAATCGGAGGGTGGTCAGCCCTCCTTCCCGCGGCCGGCCGTTCGACTGGCTTATTTTTCAGGACCCGCCCCGCCACACGAAGCTGCGGGCGCTGCTCCAGCGGGCGTTCACGCCGCGGGCTATCGCGGAGCTGCAGCCGCGCGTGCGCACGCTGGCGCGGGAGCTCCTCGGCGCGGCGCTGGAGCACGGCGAGATGAACCTCGTCGCCGCCTACGCGGCCCCGCTGCCGACGCTCGTCATCGCGGAGCTGATCGGCATCACCGTCGAGGACCGCGCGCGGTTTGCCCGCTGGAGCGAGGCCATCCTGGGGCTCGGCTCCATGATCTTCGGCGGCGAGGAGGCGGTGCGGGCGGCACACGCCTACGCGGCGGCCAAGGCGGAGATGACGTCGTACGTGCCCGCGCTCCTGGAGGCGCGCCGCGCGGCCCCCAACGACGATCTCCTCACC
>JALYHV010000021.1 GCA_030776205.1 Myxococcota bacterium
CTCCAAAGCGATTCCCATCGCGATGAGCGCTCGTCGGCTGGATTTCCACTCGTTCGATGAAATCATAGCGGCCTGGTTCCCACTCACGACGGCCCTAAACAGCCTCAACCGTGGAATGGGTTTGCCCGATCTCTATCCCTTCGTTCTCAACACAGGGGCGATCCGCAAGCTGCGCTTCGTCCACGAGATCGTCTCCAAGGCGAGCGGCGGGAGGAGCCTCGATCGGCCGACGGCAGGAGCCGACGCCCAGCCGGAAACCAACCGTTCCCCTTCGCCATCTTCTGCGAGAGGTACCGCATCGACAGTCACACGGAACGCATGAGGCGCCTCGCGCAGAGTGACCACGTGGACGGTCGCCGCGTCACCCAAGACGCGCGATCTGCGGACGAAGGCACGCTCGCCCGCTATCGAGGTTTTCGTCGAAGATCGAGGGTGAAGGGAAACTGGGGATTGGGCTCCGGTGGGGGCGCCGCTTGTTTTCCAGGTGTGTGGCCGAACGCCCAGAAACGCGAGGCACGGCGAGCCTGGGCCTCGAAACCGTTACGCGGGAAGTTCTCGCTCGCAAGCCCGCCGGGGTGGGAGACGTGGTACGTGCAGCCCGCGATCGCCCGATCGTTCCAGGAGTCGATCACGTCGAACACGAGCGGGGTGTGAACGCCAATAGTGGGATGCAGCGCCGATGGCGGCTGCCATGCTCGATAACGTACTCCGGCGACGCGCTCGCCGGTCGTGCCGGTCGGATGCAGCGGCACGCGCCTCCCATTGCACGCTACGACGTGCCTTCCTTCCACCATACCGCGCACTTTGACCTCGACCCGCTCGAGCGACGAGTCGACGTACCGCGACGTGCCGCTCGCCGCGAGCTCCTCGCCGAGCACGTGCCACGGCTCGATTGCCTGCCGAAGCTCAAGCACCGGGCCTCCCCGGGCTTGAATGGTGCCGTGAATGGGGAAGCGGAATTCGAAGTGCGGCGCAAACCAGCTGCTGTCGAAATGAAAACCCCCGCGCTGCAGATCTTCGAGAACGTCTTCGAAGTCACACCACACGAAGTGAGGCAGTAAAAAGCGGTCGTGCAGCTCCGTCCCCCACGAGACGGCGGGCTCCACGTATGGCGTTCGCCAGAACTGGGCGACCAGCGCGCGCACCAACAGCTGCTGGGCAAGACTCATCCTCTCGTGCGGGGGCATCTCGAACGCGCGCAGCTCGAGCAGGCCTTGGCGACCCGAGGGCGAGTCCGGGCTGTACAGCTTGTCGATGCAGAACTCCGCACGGTGGGTATTGCCGGTCACGTCGATGAGCAGATTGCGGAACAAGCGATCCACCAACCACGGTGGCGCTTCGCGCCTCGACTGCTTTTCTTCGTCGAGCAGGCCGAAGGCAATGCCGAGCTCGTACAAGCTGTCGTTACGTGCCTCATCGACGCGAGGAGCTTGGCTGGTCGGCCCGACAAACATCCCGGAGAACAGATACGAAAGCGACGGATGGTTGATCCAGTAGCCGACCAGGCTTCGCAGGAGGTCCGGGCGACGCAGGAGCGGGCTGTCTGCCGGGGTGGCGCCACCAAGGACGACGTGGTTGCCCCCGCCGGTACCGGTGTGGCGCCCGTCGAGCATGAATTTCTCCGCGCGGAGCTCCGTATTCCGCGCTTCGCGGTAGAGCGCCGTGGTCGTGTCCACGAGGGACCCCCAGTCGCTCGCTGGCTGAATGTTCACTTCGATGACGCCGGGGTCCGGTGTGATCTGAAAATGGCCCAGTCGTGAATCCGGCGGCGGCGCGTACCCCTCCAGACGAAGTGTCATGCCGAGCTTCTCGGCCGTCGCCTCGATTGCGGCGCAGAGCTCCAGGTACTCTTCTACCCGCGCGACCGGCGGCAGAAACACGTGGAGCACTCCGTCGCGCGGCTCCACGCATAGGGTGGTGCGCACGATCCCAGCGGCGGACGCAAGGCGCGCCGGAGCGCCTGGTTCGGGGTCTGCGCCACTCCGGCGAGCCGATCCGGGTGCGGTGACGGTCTCCGGTCTGCTTGACCCATGATGAGGCCAGAAGCGCGGCTCGCCCGCGCCGGTTTCCGCGGGTGTCTTCGGGCCGATGCGCTTGAGCGGCTCCCGGGTATCGAAGGGATCGCGCGGCGTGATTTGCACGATGTCACCCGGCGGGGCCCAGGGCAGCGAGTCGAGAGGGAGCCGGTAACCCATCGGCGAGTCGCCCGGGGTGAGGTACAGGCGCTCGGTCCGCAGAAACCAGCCTCCAGTCTCCCATGATTGGGACGCCGTCGTGCTGCGACGCAGGGGCAGCGCGTAGCCGACTACCGCTGCGAGGCTCTGCTCGAAAACGCGCGCCAAACGCTTGCGCTCCACCTCGTCTTCGAGCTTGCAATCGTGGGGGTCCACGTTCGATGGCAAACGCCGCTCGCGCCACAAATAGTACCAAGTGTCCTCGTACGCCGGCATGGCGAAGTCGCGATCCACCTCGAGCTCGTCGCAAAGCGCTCCGATGAACGCGAGCGCGTCAGCCGCAGAGTTGTTCCCGATCTCCCTCCGCGCAAACAGCTTTGGGTTGCGCCAGGCCGGCTGGCCGTCCTTTCGGAAGTAACAAGACAGGGCCCAGCGTGGCAGCGGCTCCCCGGGATACCACTTGCCCTGGCCTTCGTGGACAAGGCCATTGGGCGCAAATTTGTCGCGAAGCCGATGCAGCAGCTCGCTCGCATAGCGCCGCTTGGTAGGGCCCAACGCCGTGAAGTTCCATTCGCCTGCCTCCTGATCGGCGGCCGCGACGAAGGTCGGCTCGCCACCCATCGTGAGCCTCACGTCGCCCGCCGAAAGCGCCTGGTCGACCGTCTGGCCCAGGGCCAGGATCGCGTTCCAGGCCTCGTCGCTGTAGGGTCGCGTGACTCGCGGAGTCTCGTAAATGCGTTTGACCGACATCGAGAACGAGAACTTCTCGTCGATCTGGTCTTGTTCGTTGGCCTTCCGCCACGAGTACGTCCCCGAAATAGGGGCGGCCGTCTCCGGATCGGGCGTGCAGGCCAGCGGAATGTGTCCCTCGCCGGCGAGCAACCCGCTAGTTGGATCGAGACCGACCCACCCCGCGCCCGGAAGAAACACCTCGGCCCAGGCGTGCAGATCGGCGGAATCGTTCTCCACTCCGGCTGGCCCTTCGATGGGACGCTCGTCGGCCCGAAGCTGGATGGAATAGCCCGAGACAAACCGGGCGGCGAGCCCGAGTTGTCGGAGGGTTTGGACGAGTAACCATGCGAAGTCCCGGCACGATCCGTGACCGCGCGCCAGCGTCTCCTCTGGCAAAAAAACACCTGGCTCGATGCGGATGTCGTAATGCACCGACCGCTGTACCCGCTGGTTCAGATCGACCAGCACGTCCACGATACGCCTTCCTGCTCGCGCGAGTTGGGAGCGAGCTTGCTCGACGAACTCGCCAAACTTAGGGCCGTACGAGGCGGTCTGCAGGTAGGGTGTCAGGTCACGCTTCAACGACGGCGCGTAAGTGACTGGGAAGTGCTCGGCGTCCTTCTCGAGAAAAAAATCGAAGGGGTTAACGACAGTCATTTCGGCGACGAGATCCACGACGAACGTCAGCTCGCGCGCCGGCTTTTGAAACACTAGGCGCGCCTCGTAATTGCCAAATGGATCTTGCTGCCAATTCACGAAATGGCTCTCTGGCTGAACGCGCAGCGAGTAGGCAACAATCGGGGTGCGGCAGTGAGGCGCCGGCCGGAGACGCACCACGTGAGGCGATGCCGTGATCGGTCGATCGTATTGGTACTCGCTGACGTGCTGTAGTGCGACGCGAATGGTCAAGATGCCTCCACCAGGTATCGGAACTCTGTTGCGGACGCGTTTCCGGCGAGTGTTGGGTAAGCCGTCGGTTCGTCCAGAGGCGACCCCACGCGCGGCAGGCACCGAATAGCACTGAGGTACCGCGGGGCGACCCAAACAGGTGGCGAATCGATCGAGATTGGCGGCGCTGGACGGGTTGCTGCCAAGGGGACGGGTCCCGTGCTATTGCCCACCGACCGCATGCCAGCCGCCGAGCGAAAACGTCCTTGGTACCTGGTTCTGGCCCTCATGGGCGCTCTCGCGCTAGGGATGACCGGGGCGTGCAGTGGTTGGAGTACGGTGACCCTGTACCGTGAGCCAATCGACTCCTCAGTCGCTGCGCAGGGCATCACCGACGAAGCCGATCGCGCCGCGGTGTCGTCTCGGGTGGACGCATATGTGCGCACGCTGGACGGCGCCAAGTCGCGCGGCTGGCCGTTGGGCGTTGCGACCTTGCTCGTCGGTGGCGCAATCGTGATCTTCGCCATGCGCGCGCTGCGGGGCAGTGAAGGCGCTCGAACGGCCCTCGTTCAGCTCGTGGTCGCTCAGGCCGGACTGAATGCTGCCAGTTTTTGGCTGATGCGTGACGTCTTCGACGCTGATCTCCGCGTGTTCGAGGCGCGTCAAGCGGCGGAAATACATGAGCGCGGCCCAGAGAAGCCACGGGCAGACGAGATGTCGCGTACGACGGCCGCGATGCTGCGGGCCGCAAACCCCATCGCGGTCGTCTTGCGAACTTTCGGCAGCGCCGCGGTCGTGGTTGCGCTCACGACGAGGCGCTCGCGGGCATTTTTCGGTGCGTCAGCCGCAGCGCTGGAGGAGCGGTAGCCCGAGATGGGGCGGATACAGCGGCTGCCCAGCCATCTCGCCAATCAGATCGCCGCGGGCGAGGTCGTGGAGCGACCCGCGAGCATCGTCAAGGAGCTGGTCGAAAACGCGCTCGACGCCGGCGCGTCGCGGATCAACGTGGAGATCGAGCAGGGCGGGACAGCTCTCGTGCGCGTCAGCGACGACGGCGCGGGCATGTGCGCGGAGGATGCGCTTCTGGCCATGGAGCGCCACGCCACCAGTAAGATCGAGCGCAACGAGGACCTTTTTCGGTTGCAGACCTTCGGCTTTCGAGGCGAAGCGCTGCCGAGTATCGCCTCGGTGGGCAAGCTTCGAATGGTGACAAGGGAGCGCGGAAGCGCCGAGGCGATAGAAGTCGTCGTCGAGGGTGGGGGGGCGCCGAAGACGGCGCCTGCGGGCGCGGCCGAAGGCACGACCATCGAGTTACGGGACCTGTTTTTCAACGTCCCTGCGCGACGAAAGTTTCTCAAGTCGACGGGTACCGAATCCGCGCACGTGAGCGAAGCAATCTTACTATCCGCTTTGGCGCGGCCGAACGTCAGCTTGTTTTTGACGCGCGACGGCCGCCCCGCCCGTGAGTGGCTGCGCGCCACAACGAGGCTGGAACGAGCCGCCCAGGCCTTCGAAGGCGAGCGCTTGCAACCTTGCCTCGGCGAACGCGGTCCACTGAAAATCGAGGCACATCTCGCGGCGCCTCAGCGGTCGCGCGCCGGTACTGTGGGACTTCATCTGCTCGTCAACGCGCGACCCGTTCGCGATCGTCAGCTCGCCCGCGCCGTTGCGCAGGCGTACGGCTCGGTGCTCGAGCCGGGTCGGTATCCGGTGGGGGTCGTCTACGTCGACCTGCCGCCAGATCAGTTGGACGTGAACGTGCATCCTCAGAAGGCGGAGGTTCGTTTCGCTGATGCGCGTTCGCTCTTTGACGCTCTCACACGAGAGCTGCATGCCGGCTTGGCCAACGCGTTCTCGCTGCCCTCGCTCGGTTCGTCGCGCGCGTGGTTCTCCTCCCCTTCGCGTTCTCCTTCGCCTGGCGATTTTCCCACGGCGCCGAACAGGCCATCCGCGCCACTCGAGTCGAGCGAGCCGGGTGTCGACCCGTGGGATCTCGCGTCGGGAGCGGAAGCACCCGTCCCAGCCGTACTCGCCGAGCGAACGACGATGCGCTCGCCAGCGCCCCCGGCGTTCGACCATATGCCGGAGCCTTGCGAGAGTGGGCTCTTCGACGGACCTGGCTTCTACGGGTCGCTCCAGTTCCTCGGGCAACTGCGTGCTACGTACCTCGTCTGCAGCGGAACAGACGGGCTTTACGTCGTCGATCAGCACGCCGCCGCCGAGCGCGTGACGTTCCACGGCCTTCGGCGCGCGTTCTCCGCTCGGGCGATCGCCACGCAGCAGTTGCTCATCCCCGAGCTGGTCGAGCTGCTCCCGGCCGATATGGCGGTTGTCGAGGAGCGAGCGGATGATGTCGCTGCCTTGGGTGTCGAGTTGCGAGCGGTTGGTTCGAACGTCGTCGCGGTGCACGGAATACCGAGCTTGCTCCTGCGAGGAAGCCCGGAACGCATCGTGCGGGACTTGATCGCGGAGCTGGGGCGCTCTTCGGTGCGCCCCTTCGGCGATGCGGCCGATCTCGTGCTCGCCACGATGGCGTGTCACGGCAGCATCCGGGCGGGTGACGCGCTCTCGCGTGAGGAGGCCGCGGCGCTCTTGCGCGCCCTCGATGACGTCGACTTCGGCGGGCATTGCCCGCACGGTCGCCCAGTGGTGACCCGAATCGGTTTCGATGAGCTCGATCGGCGCGTCGGTCGCTGAGCAGGCACTTCGGCTGTCGGACGAACGGGGCGACGAGCTCCTCGCCATCGTCGGTCCGACCGCGAGCGGCAAAACCGCGCTTGCGTTGCAGCTCGCCGAGCGACTCGGAGGCGAAGTCGTAAGCGCGGACAGCGTACAGATCTACAGAGAGTTCGACGTGGGATCCGGCAAGCCAAGCGCCGTCGACTTGGCGCGAGCGCGGCACCACCTGATAGGAACCGTGGATCCGCTCGCGCCTTTGGACGCAGCATCCTGGGCACGAAGCGCGTCTCGAGCGGTCGCGGAGGTGCGCGCCCGGGGTCGCGTACCCATACTCTGCGGAGGGTCGTTTCTTTGGGTCAAGGCATTCCTCTTCGGGCTCGCCGAAGCTCCGCCCGCGAGTGCGCTTCTGCGCGGACGTCACCGCGAGATGGCTGACCGGGACGGAAGGGCAGCCCTGCACGCGCGCCTCCGCGAGGTCGACGTGGAGAGCGCAATCCGGCTGCACGAGAATGATTTCGTCCGCGTTAGCCGAGCGCTCGAGGTTTACGAGCTCACGGGTAAGCCTCTCAGCGCCTGGCAGCGGGAGCATGGCTTTGCGCACCCGCGTCACCCCGCGAGATTGATCGCGATTTCCTGCGAACCTTCGGTACTTACCAAACGGATCGAGGCGCGCGCCGCCGCTTGGCTCGGCGCGGGTTGGATCGAGGAAGTCGAGGGGCTGCTCGCCCGCGGTTATGGCGACGCGCGCGCGATGGGGAGCGTTGGATACGCCGAAATCCGGGCGATGCTTCGCGGCGAGCTCCCGCCCACGGAGCTCGAAGGCGCGATTGTCAGAAAGACCCGCGTCTTTGCGCGACGACAGCGGACATGGCTCAGCCACGTCGACGTCCATTGGCTCGGCTGACCCCGTTACCCATCGGGGCGTCCGCGCGCGCCATCGAGCGCGCGACGAGGCAGTGGTGGTTGGCGGCTTAGAGCTTGAGGCTCGATTCGACCAGCGCGAGAAAAGTAGATGGCGCGAACCTCTGCGCTTCACCGACCACATCGATGACATGGTCATTCACGCCAATTTGCGGTCGGATCGCCTCCGGAACCAGACCGGGCGCGCCGCCGGATGATGCCGAATCTCGCTCGAGCGGCCGCCCGCCAACTTCAGCGGCCACGGTTTGCTGGGGCGCATTCGAAGACAGCGGTGCGGAATCACGGACGCCAGTGATGTCGCCGTCGAACTCGACCTCGGCTATCGCGAGCAATTGGCCCGATTCCGGCGGAGGTACGTGACGCGGCGGTTGAGACTCGAGCGCTCCGAACGCAAGCTGCGCGAGTGTTTCCTCGGGCTGGGGCGCTACGGGACGACGCGACGAGATCGGCGCCTGCTCCACGTCGGCGACCATGTCGAGCTCGTCAAATTCGGTTGCAAGCGCGTTGGGCAACGAATCTGCCTCGGGGTCCCGCGGCGCGGACTCATGGATGGATTCGTGTCGGACAACGAGTAGCGGCTCGGCCGCAACGAGACGCTCTTGGCTGTCGGACGGATCACGAAGGAGCGTTTCATCCGGAGCATCCGGCGCGATCGCTGCGGGTGCAACCGCCACGTGCCCGTCGTCGCGCACCGACTCCGCCGGCCGAGAAGCGGGGCTGGCACTCGCCCTCGAAGGCTCGTTTCGGTTCGCCAAAGTCCTCGGTGACTCTGCCGATCGGCTGCGCACCCGCGCGAGGAGCGCCCCCAGACGTGCGATGATCTCCTGCTTGCTCAAGTGCCTACCCCGTGCAGCCGGGCCACCACCGCCCCCCATGCAAGCCCAGATGCCAACCACTCGCGGACGCGAGTCACTCCGGAATGGCTGCCGACGAAAATCCGAGACGCACGGTCATCGACGGAAAGAACCGCGCACCACACCCGCGTACCCGCAGCCGCTTCAATCGCCGCGGCCACGAGCGGCCCGATGATCGCTCCGTCGAGCGGCGACTGCTCCAAGGTCACGACGAGCGCGCGACCCCAACGCTCGATGCTGAGAGCGCCAAGCCCGCAGAGCGCTGCTTGGCCGGCAAGCTCCGTGACGAATTCCTCGACCGATGCGCCATGCGGATCGATCATCCGCAGCGCCACCCTCCGCCCGAGCGCCGACCCCATCTTCAGGCCGAGCGCCTCGACGGCCTCGGGGACAGCCGAACGAGCAAGCCCGTTCAGCGCCGCAGCAGGAATGAGCAGCAGGGCCTCGTCTTCGCCGGCCGCTCGGACAGTGCCGTGCGGGAGGTCGAAGCGGACCGCGTGTGTCGGATCGAAGGAGGCGGCGACCATCCCCTTCAAGTGTATACGGGCCCAACAAAGACGGTGTCAAATACGCTAGGTCTGTCGAGCGCCCCTTTGTTGCCCTCCAATTTCGGTCAACCGAGACCTGCGGTATTCGTACGGGCTCCGCGCTTTTCTCGAATGTCAACGACAGCTCTCGCGCTAGCAGCGGCGCTGCTCGATGTGCCGGCCGGGAGCGCAGCCGCAGCAGCTCCGCTTGGCGACTTGGCCGATGCAGAGAGAACTGCCGCGCGAGAGAGCACGGCGTGGGGGGGCGCCGCCGCCGCTGGGCCGCCGATTGACTGGCTTCCGTCGCCCGGCTTGCGAGACGCGTCCTCTTGGCCGATGGCCTGCTCTTTCAGCCACCCCTTATGCGTTCATCCGTCGCCTGCTACGAACGAATCGCAGACGGCGGCCGTGCTAGGCGCGGCCGATCGGGCATGGGAGAGCCTTACAGCCGTGATGGGAGTTCCCCCTCCGGGCGCAGGGCTGGACGCGAAGTGGCATGTGTTCGTGATCGATGCCGTCAACGGCGGGGGGGATGCGCGCCCGGCCGATCGCAATCCGGTGACGCGGTTCGACCGTGTTGACAGCTACGCGATCGTCGAGCGCGGGATCACCGGCTGCAAGCTCGATCTCGCGCTGGCACGCGCCATTGCGCGCGGCTCGCTCTGGCGCGCCGCGCCCGCGAGTGACCCTGGAAGCGCGAGCGCACAGACCGAGACGTTGGCCCGCCTTTCTGTCGCGTGCGCCGGAGGCGACGAGGAGACTCTGGAATTTCAGGCTCATCCCGAGCGGGCTGTGATCGATCCGCGGCGGCCCGGTCTCGGGCGTGGCGGAACGCTGTTTTTCGACTGGCTGGATAAGCGGTTCGGCAGGGAGCCAGGAGCGCTCGTCACCGGCATGTGGGCGCTCGCGCCTACGCAGACGCCGCTCGACGCGGCAAACTGGAGCCACACGCCAAACGACTTCGACGTCCTTCGCGTCTCGTTGAAAGGAGCGCTCTGGTCGGAATCCACCCTAGAAGACATCTTCGTACGTTTCGGCGTCGCCCGGCAAGCGGCCGTCCCTCCGGCTCGCACGGCTTGGCACCTGCCGTGGCCGGTGCGGCCTCGTCGCGTCCTCTCGCCGCAGCCAGTGTCGCCGACGGGAGCGGCGTACGTCATCATCGATCGGGCGGGAGCTCCCCGCGGCGCGAAATTGCGTTTGGAGATGGAATGGGAGGATTACGGCCGATTTCGATGGGTCGTAGTCAAGCTCGATCACACCGGTCACGCCATCGGTGAGCTCGCCGTTACCACGCCGGATCGCGCGACGCGCGCGGCGACGACCGTGGAGTCGCTCGATGACGCCGACGCCGTGCTGCTCGTCGGAGTGGGCCTGCCTGCGACGCCGGGATCATTCGACCCCCACCAGGGCGAGTGGGAGCCGCACGGTTGGCTGCTCACCATCGCGTCCGACCAATAGCCATCATGAGTGCGTCGCGCTTGACCGCGAGGCGTTGGCCGCAGACGCTCTGGGTCGTGGGCTCCGCGCGCCGCCTCCGGTGGCCTTCCGAACAGGCGGCGGTCGTTGCGCTGCTGATCGCGCTGGCGTGCGTGCTCGTGGCGTCGCTCGCTGGTGCGGACCCCTCCGCGTCGGACGTGCACCTGCACGGCAAAGCCGTCTTCACGCTCAAGGTTGCGCGTGCTGGCTCGACGGCGCAAGAACGCGCGTCCGCGGCGGAACGCGCCCTGGATATAGTCGCGGACGATCCAGAGCAGCCGACCGCACGCGTAGAGGAGCAGGAGAACGGCCCGAGCGCGGTCGTCTTCGTCGGCAAGACCCCCGTCGTCACGCTCGACAGCGAGGACGTGATGCAGGCGGAGGGGGAGGCCTCGCTCCACGTTTACGCCGCGAGCGTGGCGTCGAAGATCAACGTAGCCCTCCGCGCAGAGCGCAAGCGGAGCGCGATCGCTACAGGCGTCTTTTCGGTTTCCCTGCTCGTCTTCTCCGCATTGCTGGCGTTCCTGTTGTTTCGCCGCGTGGGTGACCTGTCGGCGCGTGCTCGCGTCTGGGTGAAGGGCCATCCTGAGCTGGTCCCCGCGCTCCGACTCGGGCACATCGAGGTCGTCGGACCGGTCGCGGTACGCGGGGCGCTCTCGATCGCCCTTGCCCTCGCCCACCGCCTGGCTCAGTTCACGATCGTTTACTCTTGGCTCATTTTCGCGCTTTCGCGGTTCGACGCGACACGCGACTACACCGGGCGCCTCGCGGGCTTCGTCCTCGCCCCTCTCTCGGCGCTAATAGGGCGTGTCGGCGCGGCGCTGCCGCTCTTCGCGGTAGCAGCAATCGCCGCAGTCGCTCTCGTAGTCGCCGTTCGCTTCGTCACGCTCTTCTTCAGCGCGTTAGCGCGCGGCGAGACGAAGGTGCCGTGGCTGCCGCGAGACCTCGCCGGCCCCACTAGCGTGCTCGTTCGCGCTGGCATCGTTCTCGTATCGATCGTCCTGGCGGCGCCGCTCATCACTGGGACGGACGACGGCGCTCTGTCGCGCGCGGGTGTGGTGGCACTGGTCGCGCTAGGGCTCGCGTGCACGCCGCTCCTCGCGTGTGCTGTGGCCGGGGTCCCGGCCGTCTATGGTCGTCGCTTCAAGCCTGGTGAGTACGTGGAAATGGGGGGCCGCGCTGGCGTGGTGCGTGACATGACGCTTCTCGAGTTGGTCCTGGAGGACACGATTGGCTGCGAGGTGCGCGTTCCTCAGCTGCTCAGTCTGTGGCATCCCTCGCGGATCCTTGGCAGCGCGCCGATCGCGACCATCGAAGTGGCGGTCGATCCACGGGAGCGCCCGGCAAAAGTGGAATCGGCCCTCGTAGGTGCTGCGGTAGCGACTTGCGAACGAGCTCGGGTAGAGCTCATTTCACTGGACGCAGAGGGCGCACGCTGGCGCGTGTGCGGAATCCCCAAACATGGCAAGGGCGCTGCAGCCTTGGCAGACGCCGTCGCGCAGTCGGTCGCCGAGCAGGGCATCGCGTTGGGAGGCGGCTCGAGCGGCGCCGCGGTTCGGGGCCGATGAATGCCGTCCTCCTGCTGATGGGCCTTCTGGTCCTGTCCTATTTGGGAAGCTTTCTTGTGAGTGGTCGCACGATGCGAGGCGCCGGGCTGCCGTCCGGTGTCGAATACGTCGCGCTCGGCTTCGTCCTAGGGCCGGGTGCGCTCGAGATCGTGGGGCGCGACACGCTCATCGCGTTCGAGCCTGTCGTGCAGGTCGCGCTTGGCTGGCTGGCCTTTGGGCAGGGGCTCGATTTCGGTTTCGTTGGAGAGCGGCGGCTGCGCGCCGGGAGCCTCGCGATGGGGACTTTCAGCTCCGTTCTTTCCGGAGGAGCCGTCGCGGTGCTCACCTGGTTCGTCTTAGGACGCATTCACGTTCCGCTTGGCTCCACCGACCGCCTGCTGTTGGCCGGTGGCGCCGGTGCGGCGTGCTCAGACAGCACGCGTCACGCGGTGCGCTGGGTGGTAGAACGACACAACGCGCAAGGTCCGCTAGCCCAGCGCCTCGACGAGATCTCCCACGCAAGCGACCTACTGCCCCTGCTGGCGCTCGCCGTGCTCTTCGCCGTGGAGCCGGTGAGCCACGTCCGGCTGCCGCACCCTTTGGGCTTGTGGCCCGTCATTACGGTCGGACTCGGCCTCGTCCTCGGGGCAGGAGCGGCTCTCCTCGTGCGCAGCGAGCTGCGCCTGGAGGACACCTGGGCCGTGCTCTTCGGCGTGTCGTTGGTCGCGATTGGCGCAACGGCTCGCCTCGCCCTCTCTGCGTTAACAGCATGCTTCTTCATGGGAATCGGCACGTCGGCGCTGTCCCGTCGCCGCCGCGAGTTGCGGTCGATGGTGACGCCGACCGAGCGGCCCGTGCTGCTGCCTGCCCTTCTCCTCGCTGGGGCGAGGGTCGACTTCCGCGCTACCCCGGCGCTGGGCTGGATAGCCGCAGCGGCGATCGCCGCACGCGTAATGGCCCAGATCGCGGTGGGCTGGAGTCTTGCGATCGCGTCGCCTTCAGCGCGCAAGGCTGGCCCGCTGGTCGGCCTCGCGCTCCTCTCCTCGGGCTCGTTGGCGATGAGCATTGGGCTCGTCTTTGCGCTGCGTTTCCCAGGAGCGGTGGGCGACACAGTCCTTGCCGTGGCCGTCCTCTCTGCAATGGTCGGCGAGTTCGTTGCCCCCGTAAGGCTTCGGGTCGCACTAAAGGCCGCCGGTGAGATAAACAGCGCGGCCGGGCTGTCGCCGACTGTCCCAAGCGAGGTCTCGCCATGAGCGACGCTGCGACCACGTCGCGCAAGAGTCTTGGCAATCACGCAATGCGCGCGGTGCTTCTCGTCGGTTTCGGTGCGCTCCTCTTCTGGATAACTCGCACCGCGCCGGAGACGAATGGCGGAATGTGGACCATCGCCGCTATCGGCTTCTTGCTGTTGGCGGGAACGCTCACCAGCGAGCTCGCCGCGCCGTTCGGGTTGCCTCACCTGACGGGTTACCTGCTCGCCGGAATCGCGTCCGGACCGCATGTCCTGCGCCTGGTGGACGACCGGACGGTCCGAAGCCTGTCCCCCGTCAACACGCTTGCCTTGTCCCTCATCGCACTCGCTGGCGGCGCCGAGCTCGATCTTGCCGCCGTGCGAAAGGGTGCCCGGAGCCTTGCGTGGGGAACGCTCGTCCAGTCCGTGTTCGTCCTCGTAGCGGTCAGCGCCGTCTTTATGGCGATTCGGCCGTGGATCCCATTCGCCCGCGCGCTCGGGCCGGCAACTCTGCTCGGTGTCGCGCTGCTCTGGGGCGCGCTGGCTGTGACGCGCAGCCCCTCTGCCACGCTCGGGATCCTCTCGCAAACACGCGCCGTGGGACCGCTTGCGACGTACACCCTGGCGTTCGTCATGGCCTCGGACGTGGTCGTCGTCGTACTTCTCGCGACGGTGCTCGCGCTGGCACGCCCGCTCATTGATCCCAGCTCCCACTTTGCTCTCAATTCGTTCGTCATATTGGGGCACGAGCTCTTCGGCAGCGTGGCGCTAGGCACGACGCTCGGGCTCGTCATTGCGGCGTACTTGAAGCTGGTGAACCGCTCGATGCTCGTCGTCCTACTCGTCCTCGGATTCGGCGTCAGCAGCGTGCTCGATTACTTGCAATTCGATTCCCTCCTTACCTTTATGGTCGCGGGGTTCATCCTTCGGAACATGTCCAAGCAGGGCGACAAGTTCCTCCGATACATCGAGCAGACAGGGACGGTCGTCTACGTCGTCTTCTTTGCGACCGCCGGCGCGGACCTGGACGTCCCTTTGCTTCGAGGACTGTGGCCGGTGGCGCTGACACTCGCGGGAGCGCGCACCCTCATCACGTGGATTGGTTCGCGCTTGTCCGCTCGCCTCGCGCACGATCCTCCGGTCTTGCGGCATTGGGCCTGGTCCGGGCTCGTGTCCCAGGCCGGGCTTGCGCTCGGCCTCTCTGTCATCGTCGCCCGCGAATTCCCCCTGTTCGGCCTACCCTTTCGGGCCCTCGCGATCGCGACCGTCGCAATCAACGAGATGGTTGGCCCCGTGCTCTTCAAGCTCGCGCTTGACCGGACGGGGGAGACCTCTCGCGTCCAGCCGACGCGGGTTCCGTCGATGCCGATATCGGCGGACCATCCGGTCGACCAGATCTCGTGAAACGAGGCGCCGACGCAAGGCGACGGCCATCACACCACACGCTCCGAGCAACGGCGCCGCGGTCCGCGACGGCGAGCCAGCGGCGGTGCACCCTCCCCTTAGGCGCGCAGGGAACACCGCACTCCAGCGGTCCGTCGCGATCGGGACTGTTTTGCGATCTACCACGTCGACGCCGTCGAACGTCGCACCCACGGTGAGCGTGCGGCCGCCGAAGCCAGGCGGAAGGGCAACGGTGACCACCCAGATCCCGGGACCGCGACGCACGAGAGATTGAACGGCACTCGGGTAGGCGACGCCGTCGACTAACGCGTACGCAGTAAGCCGACCGTCGCCGAAGCCGTCGGCCAGTGCCGGCGGTAGCCCGCCCTCTCTCGCCGTGCGCAGCTCCACGATGGCCTGGAGCGGCGTAGAACCGTCCGCCAGGTAGTCATCGGCCCCTGGCGTCAGCCAGCTCTCCGACCTCGCAGGAATCGCGGACTGCGTTTGGTGCAGGCGCTCTGCGGCGGTGAGCGACCCCACCACGTCGAGCTCTCCCGCCCCGACCTGATCGTCGAACGGAGCGGGACCACGAACGCGGTGGGAGCCCCCCTGCAAGGCAGCCATGATGGCGTCCTCGGTCATCGTGGGGTCACGCTGCAACAGGATGGCGACGGCGCCTGCGACGAGGGGCGCCGAAAAGGATGTCCCGAACGAGACGGCATGCATGGCGTCGATTTGTTGGCACGAGCTGTCGGCGGCGCCGCTCGACAGCGCCGGACAGGGCGTGTTGAAGATACTGGAGGGCTGCGAAGGCGGTGCCTGCTGCGAAAGAGCGCCAACGATCGCCGCGCCGGGGGCGACTAATTCCGGCTTCTGTATGCCGGTGGTCGTCGGGCCTGCGCTGGAGAACCAGCAGGGCTCGCCGTCGATCACGTCTCGCAGGCGACCGTTCGAATCGGGCTCCCCATTGGGGTCGAGCACGGGCACGGCCAAACGCACTTGCGCTTGGTCGATGCTTCGCCAAGAACCCTTGTTGATCGAGCACCCCACCGCAATTAGCGAAGGCGCGGTTGCTGGAAGATTGATCGTGCCCTCCCGAACGCCGAATTGAAATCCGACCGCCCGCACGCCGGGTACGCTGGCGTCGCCCGTGGCCTGGACATAGAGATCCGCGACACCAGTCCCGGACAGGGTTATGCGGTAAGTACCCGTCGGCCACTTGCCCTGCCAGGCGACGACCGCGCCGCGCGACGTAGTTGGAACGGGGCTGCCGGCCGGCTTGCTGCCGTTGAACACGCCCGCACTGTAAGCGGTCGTGTTTTTGCCGCCCGACTCGCCGGGTCCCACCGGTAGAATCCACGTTTCGTCGGGCGCATCGAGGCCGACCCGCAGGTCCGCGCCCGAATGCATCGCCACCCACACCTGGGTTCCGCCGTTGTCCGCTCCGTTGGTTAGAATTGGAACGCGCAGAGTCGCCCCTCCGCTGACGCGCACTTGCTCGTGTACCGCGGCGTCAACCACCGACCCGCTGTTGCCCGCCGCGACGACGAGAGCGTGCCCGGGGAGTTGCGGCCCCACATGGCTCGCGAGCGCCTGCTCCCACTGCATAGTGCCGTCGTGAGGCCCAAAATCGGTGCCAATGGACAAGTTGACCACCACCGGCTCGCCAAGCGCGTCTGCCCGATCGAAGAGGAACGCGACGCCCCGGAGCAGGTCGTCATTGCCGATTGAGCTCGTTGCCGAGCCGGCTATGCGCGCAATGAGCAGCGTCGCGTTCGGCGCCACGCCTCGATAGGGCGAGCGCCCGCCCAGACCATTGCCGGCGGCGCAGGACGCCACCAGTGTCCCGTGTCCCACCTCGTCCTGGGGCAGCAAGGATGATGGCCCCGACGCGCGAACCATGTCGATGTCCGCGGCGGCCCAGACTGCACCGGCCTGGACGTTTCCTGCGGCATCGGTCGTGCCGTACTTCCGCTCGAGGTCGGCATGGACCCCGCGAGGGGACGCCGACAGGTCGAGCAGCCAGGCCACGCGTGTGTGGCCCTGCGCGTCTAGAAAATCGCCGTGTGTCACGTCGATTCCCGTATCGGCGACGCCGATGAGTACCCCCGTCCCGTCGAAACCCTGGGCATTCGCGGTTCTGGAACCGACGTAGCTCGCCGCGGTATCGAGCAGCAGGTGCAAGGGTGGAGACACCTCGAGACGAAGATCGGGGTGCGCGTCTGCGAAGGCGAGGACGCTTGCAGGCGGCCCCCATAGTCGGCCGAGTCCAGGGGCCACGTCTCGCAGGCCGAGGGTGCCGGCGCCGACGCCGGGTGGAAGCTGAACGATGGCACCGATGGCGCGCGCCCCAGGCGCGCCGAAGGCGTCCAGCGCGCGCGGCCCGAGAAGACGGACGAGCGCGGCTCCGTCAGGACGGCCTTGCGCCCCGGCCGACGGCGCCTCGGCAAGCGCGACGAATGCGAAGGCCGCTGCGAGGCAGGCCAGGGGCGCGCGCCGAATCATCCCGTTCGAGCATACAAAACCGTCATGCTCTCAGTGAAGCGCCATCACGACGGCAACGGCCGCGCCCAGCGCCAAGCAGACCAGCGCGGCGTAGACTAGCCGGACTCGAATCGTGGCGGCCGTCGAGAGGGGCGGAAGACTTTGCTCCGTGGCGTGCGCTTCCGCGACGGCGAGCGATAGCTCCGACCCTTCGGAAAGGAGCGACTTGCGATCGAAGAACTGTGGTGCGTCATCGTCCCCTTCGCCCGGAGTCTCGGCGTGCAGGCCTACCGCCTGGGGCGAACCCCACACCGCCGTAAGATCTTCCGATTCGGGCGCCGGCTTCAGGCAGCTGCTCTCGGCGGAAACTGGCAGGCGCGAGGATCCTCGCGACAGCCCCGCACCTTCGTCGTTCCGGTCGTCGCCCTCTCTCGGCTGCGGCAGCTGCGTCCACATGGCGGCCTGGGTCACCTCGCTGACCGGCGCAGATCGTCCGCTGGCAGTCTGCGATCGCAACAGCCGCCGAAGGAGCTCGTTGCACGTCGGAATGCGTTCGTGAACGTCGTGCGCGAGCGCCTCGTGAACGACGATGGCCAGGCTCTCTGGCACCCAGGGAGCTACATCGAGCAGCCGATCCGGCGGACGCGAAACCAGCCGAATGATGAATTGCTCGTAAGTCGCGAGCTCGGGGTACCCGGGACGGCCGGCGAGCATCTCGTAGAGTACCAACCCGAGCGCCCAGACGTCTGTCCGTTCGTCGACGCCGTACCCCTGCGCCTGCTCAGGTGACATGTACTGCGGCGTGCCGATTACCGTCCCGGCGCGCGTCAGGCTGAGACCCGCCACGCCGCTGCCGCGCGAAGCCTCGACAATCTTGGAGATACCAAAGTCGAGAATCTTCACGAGAGGCTCCTCGTCCTCCCGCTCTACGAGAAAGATGTTCGCGGGCTTCAGATCGCGATGCACGACCCCCGCCTCGTGCGCTTTTGCCAAACCGCGCGCCACCTGCACGGCGATCCGCACGCAGACGTCGGGCGCGAGCCGTCCGTCGCGCGCCAAACGGTTTGCGAGGTCCTCGCCGGACAAGTACTCCATCACCAAGTACAGGCCCAGCGCCTCGTCGTGGCCTACGTCGAACACCTGGACGATGTGCTGGCTCTCGATGAGGCTCGCCGCGCGCGCCTCCTGGCGGAAGCGCAGAGCGATGTCGCCCATCCCAATGAGCGATGCGTCAATCGTCTTGATGGCCAGGCGCTTGCCTATTTCCAGGTGCACCGCTTCGCAGACGAGCCCCATCGCGCCCGCGCCAACCACGCGACGAACGCGGTACTTTCCAGCGATCGTCGCGCCGACGATCCGCTCCTCGTGGCCCATGAAGCGGCCGATTATACGGCAACGCCGGCGGGGGAACCGACAAGAGCGTGAACGCGTGCTCCGGACCCGCGACTGTGCCCCTCAGACGGGTGGCACCATGTGCTTTTTGCGCGGGCCCGACGCGCGTTTTCCGGCGTATCGCGCGAACCGCAGCGCGATCTCCTCGCGCAGACGATGCCCGGGTATCACCGCGTCGATGACCATTTCGTTTGCAAGCTTCATGACATCGACATCTGCGCGATATTCTTCACGCAGCTGGCTCACGTAGGCGTCGCGCTCGGGCCCCGCGGCGATCGCCTGAATCTTGTTGTAATAGACGGCATTGACGGCCGCCTGCGGGCCCATCACCGCGATGGACGCTGCAGGAAGGGCGAGGCAAGCGTCCGGCTCGAACGCAGGTCCGCACATGGCGTAAAGCCCCGCGCCATATGCCTTGCGAACGATGACGCTAATCTTCGGCACGGTGGCCTCGCTGACGGCGGCGATCATCTTGGCCCCAGCGCGAATGATGCCCTGTCGCTCGACCTTCGTGCCGATCATGAATCCGGGCACGTCGGCCAGGTAGAGCAGCGGCAAGCCGAACGCATCGCACAGCCAAATGAACCGCGCCGCCTTGTCTGCGCTATCGACGAATAGGACACCGCCCAGCCACTTGGGCTGGTTGGCCACGATTCCGACCGGCCGCCCGTCGATCCGCGCAAAGCCGGTGATGACCTCCCGCGCGAACAGCGCCTTGATCTCGAGCCAGGAGCCCTCGTCGACGAGCTCGGCTACGAGCGCCATCATGTCGAACGCCTTGTTCTCGTCGGCGGGAATGATGTCTTCGATGGCCTTGCCGCTCGACTTTGGCGGACGCGCCTCCGCCGCGGGAGGGAGCTGATCGAACGATGACGGCATGTACGCCAGGTACGCCTTACCGAACGCGATAGCGTCGTCCTCGCTCTTGCAAAGGACGTCGCCGCAGCCGCTCACGCTGCAATGCATCTTGGCGCCGCCCATTTCCTCGAGGGTCACCTTCTCGCCGATAACCATCTCCGCCATGCGCGGTGAGCCCAGGTACATGCTGGCGTTGCCGTCGACCATGGCAACGACGTCGCAAAACGCGGGAATGTAGGCGCCACCTGCCGCACTGGGACCGAAGAGCAGGCATACTTGAGGAATCTGTCCGCTCAATTGGACTTGATTGTAGAAAATGCGTCCCGCACCGCGGCGGCCGGGGAACATCTGCACTTGATCGGTGATCCGCGCGCCGGCGCTGTCGACCAGGTACAGCATCGGGATGCGCAGGGACGCCGCCGTTTCTTGGATGCGCACGATCTTCTCCACGGTGCGCTGTCCCCAGGAGCCCGCCTTCACGGTCGAGTCATTGGCCATGATCGCGACTGCGCGCCCGGCGATTGTGGCCGTCCCGGTGACGACGCCGTCCGCCGGGAGCTCGAGCTGCACGTTGTTGGCTAGGGCCGCGTCCTCGACGAAGCTCCCGCCGTCCACCAGGCGTGCGATGCGCTCGCGCGCGAACAGCTTAGCTTGCTCGGCATTTTTCGAATGGTACTTGGCCGCGCCGCCCGAAGCGATGCGCGCGAGAGTCTCTTCGAGCTCTTGATGACGCGACATGGTGTAGCCGCACGCTTAGCGTGAAATGGCCTTCGACCGGAAGGCGAGCGGCGCGACGATGGTCGCCCTTCCGCCTGGTTTCGGAAACTGCGTGTGCGCCACGGCCGATCCGAGGCACGCGACCAGCGCGGGATCCTCCGCTGCTCCGCCAGGCTCGACTTCGGTGCGGACCACCGCGCCCGCCTCGTTCACTTCGATGCGCAGCGTGAGCTTGAGGCGCGGGGGGCGAGTCATCGCGCCCGCGCTCTCGTAGCAAGCGATGAGCTCAGGCTTTAGGGACCGGATCGCACCCTCGGCGTCGAACCCTTCCGGCGAGGCGATCTTGCCAATGACCACGGTGCCCCGGACGCGCGCGTCCTCCGCCTCAACGGCGCCTTGCGCGCGCAGTGCGACCGGTGATCCCGTGCAAGGCTCGTTCGCCTGGCTCGTGGTGCTGGGCTCGGCAGCCGCCGCTGGCGGCGTCCGCGGGTGAGCGCACCCGAGCAGGGCGAGCAACACGGCGAAGGACCGCGTACGCATCGCGATCATTTTCCCTGGAAGCGAGGCGGTCGCTTCTCGGCAAACGCGGACAGCGCCTCCCGACGATCGTCGCTGACGAGCGTCTTCTCGTAGCTGACCCTCTCGAGCTCCAGTCCGACGTCGAGGGCGACGTCGAGCGCGCGATCAACGGCCTCTAGCGCTGCGGCTTGGGCCGCGGGGGCGCCGTCCGCGATGGGGGCGACCCAGCGGAGCGTCTCTTCCAGAAGGTCGACGCCGCGAGGGATCACGCGGTGCACTAGCCCCCAGGCCAGCGCTTCGTCCGCAGTGAGCCGGCGCCCAAGCAAGATCAGCTCCTTTGCGCGCGCCTCACCGACCATGCGCGGCAATCGTTGCGTCCCACCCGCCGCAGGAATTATCCCAAGTGAGGTCTCCGGTAGCCCGAGCCGTGCATGCGTCGCAGCGATTCGGAGATCGCAACAAAGCGCGAGCTCCAAGCCGCCCCCCAACGCGTCGCCGTTGAGCGCGGCTACGACCGGTTTGGTGCAGCGGTCCAGCGGTCCGAGCTCCGTTCGGTAGAGTGCCAGTTGCTCGCGCACCTCGTCGTCGCTCATTCCCATCCGCTCCTTCAGGTCTGCGCCAGCGCAGAAGGCGCGATCGCCCGCTCCCGTGAGGATGACGGTGCGAATCGACCCATTATGCGCAGCCTCGCGGGCCAGCTTCCCGAGTGCGAGGAGCGTAGCGCGCGAGAGGGCATTCATTCGAGCGGGACGGTCGATCGTCCAGATCACCGCCCGGCCGACCTGCGTCACGCGAATGGGAAAATCTTCGCTCACTTCCTCTTCCTCGGCTTGCTCTTCTTCTTACTCTTCAATCCGAGCGACGCGACGACCACCGGGCTCTCCGACGTGCGCGCTTCGAGCTTGGCCAACCTCGCCTTCAGATCCGCGTGCTCGTTCTGCAGCCGCTCCAGCTCCTCGCGCCAGGCGTCCAGACCGCGCCGAGGCTCGGACAGATCCCGCGTGACCTCCCGAATGCGGCGTCGAACACGCCCGTCGAGGTCAGTCTCGAGGTGGTCGCGAAGCGCGGCGCGTGCTTTTCCGTCGCCGAGCTCCCCTAGCGCGCGTACCACGTCGATGCGGACCAGCGGATCGCGGTCATCGAGTAGCTCCTCGAGAGCGTCGCGCGTCCTGCGGTCGGCGGCGAGCTTCGGGAGCGCAAGGATGGAGGCACGCCGCGCGCGCGGTGGATAACCGTAGCGCACGCGAGCGCTGAGGTGCGGCAACGCGCGGTCGTCCCGTAGCGCCGCTAAGCCGTCGATCGCTCCCGCCCGGATGACATCGAACCAGCTCGGCCGCTCCAACAAGTCGACGAGAACGTCGAACGCCGCGTGCTGCCGCGTTCTTCCTAGCGCGCGCGCCGCTTCGCTCTCGACGAGGTAGCTGGGGTCGGACAGCGCGAGCGGTTTTATTACCTCCATGGACTCCGGCGAGCGAAAGCCTCCGAGCGCCTCGACCACGGCGCGGCGGACCTTGGGATGCAACACTTTCGTGGACCCCTTGAGTGCCTCGAAGCTCTCACGCCCGCGGATCTTCCCGAGGGACGATGCGCATTCGACGCGGGTGCCCCAGAACTCGCCGTCGTCGGAGAGCGCCCGAGCCAGCGCCCGAATGGCAAGCGGATCGTCCACGCGCGCGAGAGCCTGGGCGGCCAACCATCTGCCGCGCGCCGCCTTGGCTTCGACCAGCTGCCGGCGGAGCATGTCGCCAGGTGCCGCGAGACGGATCTCGCCGACGACCCGCATCGATGGATCAACCACCACGAAGCCAGGCCGGGTCGGTGCGGTTACGGCGAATGCCTGGCTGCGCTCGGTGACGACCAGCGTGTGGCGCGCGACTTGGCCGTTGGCCTGGGTAACGTCGAGGTCGAGGGAGAGCTCGAAACAACCGGGGACTCCGTCGGTCGTCGTGTGCGTCTGCTTCGTCGAGACGGTGAGGACCCCCTTTTCCCATCCGAGCTCGACTTCCATTTCGGGATGACCCGGTTTGAAGAGCCATTGCTCGAACAAGCGACCCAACCCTCGCCCGCTCGCTTCCTCCATGGCGCGCTGCAGGTCGCGTGTCTCCACGACGCCGTTGGCGTTGCGTTCCAGGTAGATCCGCACGCCCCGCCAGAACGACGGGTCGCCCACCTCTGTGCGGAGCGCGTGGAGGACGAGGGCGCCCTTCTCGTAGAGATGGCGGTCGAACAGGTCGAGTGGCGAGTCGTAGTCCTGGCAAACAACGGGACGACGGTAGCGGCCGTGCGCCTCTGCGGCATAGGCCTCGAAGTCCACCTTGAGCCCGAAATCGTATTCGTCCCGCCCGGAATGCTCCTCTCGCCAGACATGTTCGAAGAACGTGGCGAACCCTTCGTTGAGCCACCCCTCGTACCAGGCACGGCACGTGACATAGTCGCCGAACCACTGGTGGGCGAGCTCGTGCGCCACGAGGTCATCGGAGCTGATATCGATCGCCGCGCGTTCGTCGAGCAAGATGTGCTCATACATTGTAGTGGCGGTCGTGTTCTCCATTCCGCCGAAGATGAAATCGGCAACCACGACCTGCGCATACTTGCCGTAGGGGTAAGGGACGCCCGTTATCGCGCCGAAGTGCGCCAACATGAGTGGCGTGCGCTCGAACGCGCGGCGTCCGTCCTCGCGGCGGCCCTTTGGGACCAAGTAGGTCAGAGGCACAACGCGGCCATCGACATCGACACGGTCCGTGAGCTCGAGGAACTCGCCTATCGCGAGCGTCACCAGATAGCTGGCGTGCGGCTGGCTCATTTTCCAGTGGTACTTCCAGTCGCCACGGGTCGGCTTTTCGGAGGAGACAAGCTCTCCATTGGAGAGCGCGTACCATCCGCCGGGCACGCACACGGAGAGCTCCGTCGTCATCTTCACGTGCGGGCTGTCGACACATGGTAACCAGTGACGCGCGTCCTCCTCCTGGCACTGCGACCACACCTGTCGCGGCCTGTCGGGGTAGTGCTCGTCGGGCTCGATGAAATAAAGCCCTCGGCGGGGCGCAGCGCTGTACCGCACTTCGACGTGGGCCCGCGCGCTACCGCGCTCGATGGGTAGGCCCAGGGTACGGCCGTCGTAGGCGAAGGCCACTCGCTTTCCGTCGACGCGCAGCTCATGGAGGTCGAAGCCAATCGCGTCGAGAGTCAGCTCGTCCGCGGAAGGACTGACACGCCGGACATCGAGCCGGGCAGTCGCATGAATAGTCCGGGCGCGGAGATCCAGCGAGAGGTCGACTGCCAGGTGTTCGACCGCAAACGGCCGGTCGCGCTCGAAGTGCCGAGTGCTCGTGGAGAACGCAAAGGGACGGGCGGCTGACGCGATCTGCTCGACGGAGCCAATCGACGCACAGCCGCACCGCGCATGCAAGCGATGCTCGAGGGACATGGGGACGAAGCGAGCTTCACACGAGGCTACGCCGTCGCGAAAGGGTTATGCGTCAGCGAACGCCGGCTGCGCCGCACAAAGAGTCGACCTGTGCCCGCAAGGAGGTGACCGGCGCGAGCTTTCCGCGAAGCCGCTCGACCGCGAGCTGTCCGTCGCGGGCGTCGCGACAGCGGCCATCGGCCAGCGCCTCGTTCGTGTAGCTGGAGCGCTCCTGAAGCGTCATCGTGGCGAAGGGGTCCTGGTCGCGAATGACGACAATGAGAATGCACGTGACCAGCACGCCGGTGCATACACCGAGGACGGCTTTGGCGGCGCCCGGGGAGTAGGCGAAGCCGCGGCGCCACAGCGAGGCCATAGCGGCTCCGGCAGCCGCCCCTCCCAAGTGCGCCGCGTTGTCGATCCGACCTCCGCCGCTCAGGTTCGAAGCAATTCCCGACGCAATGAGGATTCCAAGCAATCCGGCCATCGCCTGGGTGAGCTGTCCCCGCCAGCCTTGCACGCGCCACCCGACGACCATCGCGGCCGCGACCACCCCGGAGATCGCACCGGATGCCCCTAAGGTGTATTGCGCGCCGTGGGTGAGCCAGCTGTGCGCATTGCTGCTTGCGTTCCCCACTGCTCCAGCCACGAGGTACATCAACGCCATTCTCGCCGAGCCGACGGCCCGCTCGACGAGCGGTCCCGCTCGCCAGAGGACGAGCATGTTGAAGCCGAGATGAAGAATGCCATCGTGCAAAAAGCACGCAGTAACGAGCGTCTCCCAGCGATTTTCTCCGATGGTAGCGAGTGAATCGCTGGCGCCGAAGGCCAGCGCTTCACGCGAGGACAGATGCATGAGCGAACCGCCAGAGCTCCGGGCGAGCTGCAGGGCAAACAGCGCCACGTTCAGGGCAAGCAAGCCCAGACTGACGGGCACCCGATCGAGCGACCGCCGGGAAAGGAGCTTGTCGTCGCTCGGTGCATGACTCGCGCCGGTATAGATGGGACGCGGCGGAGGCGAGGAAGGACTCACGCCGCGGTCCATAGGCCAGGTGGAGCGCCGTCGCTAGAATCGCGGGCTGACTAGGTATCACCTTCCCCGCGCCCAGCCGCGGGCGCCCACTGCCGCCGGGCGAAACATGTGCTTCCCCGTGCGACACCCGTTTGTTGCCCGTCCGCGCGGCCGTTCGCTAGGCACATCGTTGGATGGAACCCTTCGTCCGGGCATCGCTGGTCGTGCGAGCGGCGCTGCTTCGATCCCATGGCCTCCTGGCGGCGTTCGCGCTCGCTGCCTGGGAGGTCCGCGGCGCGACGAGAGAAGAGCTAGGTGCGGCGGAGGCGGCTGCGATCATCCTTTGGGTGCTCCTCGTGGCGACGCGGCTGCGTCGCAAACTCCGCCAGACGGGCGATGGGCCACTGCTGCTCGACCTAGAGCTCGGCGCACTACTGGCCATCGCCCTCGAAAGTGCGCTCGTCCGCTTCGACGGGGGCTTCGGAGGCCATTTTTCACCAGCCATCTATGTCCTCGTGACGTTGGTGGCCGCCTTCTCACGTCCGCTCGGCGGTGTCCTGGTCGCAGTCTGGATCGTTACGTTAGAGGCAGGGCTCCGCTTCGTTGTGCTCCGCGACATCGAACGCGGGGCCTTCCTCACGCACGTAGGGTTCGTCATCTCCTTCGCGCTGCTCCAGATCGCGCTTTTTCGCGCAGAGATAGCGCGCGTTCGCGCCACCGCGCGCGCCCGTGTCCAGGCCCAGCTCGTCCGAATAAGGGAGGACGCACGCAGCTACCGGCTGCTGGGCGCGGGCGAGGGTAACGACGACGGCAAGCTCCGCAAGGATCGCCTCATGCGCGCGAGCGTGGAGGAAATTCACCATTCCGTGTACTACGCGCTCGACCTGCTCCGCCGCTCGCTGGACCTGCACACGGCCGTGCTCTTGTGGCTGGACGACGCCGGCACCCACCTTCGTATCAGCGAGATCTCCACCGCGTCCGACGCGATTCACGACGCGCCGATCCCTGCGGGGGATGGCGTACTCGGCGCCGTACTGACGCAGCGGAGCCGGGTGTCGATATGCGGACTGAAGCCGTCGTACCGCGTGCCCTACTATGTGGGGTCGTGCCCGGTGCGTACGCTTGCCGCCGTCGCCGTGGTGGATGGCGAGACGTTGCGCGGAGTTCTGGCGATCGACCGCGTCGCCGACGTGCCTTTCACGCCTGACGAAGAGGACATCGCCGCGCAGGCCGCACGCTATTGCCTCCGCGCCGTCCAGAACGAGCGCGTGTTCTTGCAACTCGAGCGGGCCAAGGCCGAGCAGGGCAAGCTGTATCGCGCGGCGCAGGCGCTCGGAGCCGCGCTGAGCGAAAAGGACGTCGTAGACGCCGGGGTGAATGCCGCCCGGGAGATCGCAAGCTTCGATCTCGCAGCGGTCACTGTCTTCGACGAGGCCACGCGCACACACGAGGTCGTCGCGGCGAAGAGTGTCGACGCGGCTATCGACGATTTGGTGGGCGTCCGCTTCGCCCACAACGCCGGGCTCGTCTCAATGGTCGTGCAAAACCGGTGTCCCCTCCCCTACCGCGGCGAGTTCGAAACGGGGCGTCAGGTCGTCCTCAGCAAACGCCTGCCTTGGCCAAGCCATCCGAGCCTGCTCGTTTTGCCTCTGCTGATGCACGATCGAGCGCTCGGCACGCTCATCCTGGGCGGAAAGCGACGGCAGGCCTTCAGCGATTCGGCGCGTCCCGCGCTCGAAGTGCTCGCCAGCCACCTCGCAGTCAGCCTGTCAAACGCGCGTATGTTGCACAAGCTGGAGATGATGGCCACGACGGATGGCTTGACCGGCCTCCTGAACAAGCGCGCGATGCTCGAGGCCGTCGTCCAGAAAATTGCGGCTGCCGCGCGATTTGCTCGCCGTCTATCGGTTTTGATCGTCGACATTGATCATTTCAAGAAGGTCAACGACACGCATGGCCATGACGTGGGCGATGTCGTCATCCGTGGCTTGGGCGAAATCTTGAAACGCCATAAGCGCGCAACCGACGTGGTGGGGCGGTTCGGCGGCGAAGAATTCGTTCTGCTTTGCGAGCAGACCGACGACAAGGGAGCGATGCTCCTCGCGGAGCGCATTCGCGAAGAGGTCGGCAAGAGCAGCTTTCGCATCGCCGGCGGCACGGTCGGCGTGACGTGTTCGGTTGGCGTGGCGACGTTTCCCGAGGCAGGGGCCACTTGGGAGTTGCTCTTCAAAGCCTCCGACGAGGCATTGTACGTCTCGAAGCGCTCCGGGCGGAATCGCAGCACGCTTTGGAGGGCGCCGCGGAAGGTCATCGCGGCCGGCCAATGACGACGAGAAAGGATGACCGGTTCACCTCGACAGCACGCGCCGGCGTGCGCATTCTTTCCGTTCAATGAGCGAAGACAAGCCGAGTCCGCTGCAGGACGCCGTCAAGGGGGTTGGTCTGCTGTTTCGCGCTGCGAAGAACGTTGCGGTGCGGCTGCCAACGAAAGGCTTGGAAGACGCGGTGATGACGAGCGCGCGCGAAGTCGGCCGCGCAATCGAGAATGTCGCCGCCCGCATCGACGCGGAAATATCCAGGCAAACAGGTTTCGGCAAGAAAGGCGCGGGCCAAAACAAATCCGCCGCCGGCCAGGCAGCCAACAATGGGTCGCCTCCTGTCGACGCCGCGCCGAACCTGGCGCCGCCCAAGCCCGCGGAGCCGAAGCCGCCCGATGGGGCGTAGAGGCGCGTCCAAGCGATGGGTCGGCGCTGCGTGCGGGGCGACTTTTAGCATTTGCGCCGGGGCCCCAAGAGCGTGGGGACAACTGGATTTGCCGCCTCCACCGCCACCCCCTCTGGTCGAACCGGCGGGTCCGGCCGGTTCCCGGTCCGCCGATCCTCCTCCGCATTCGCCCACCGTCGCCGTGCCACATTACGCGAGTACGCCCCCGTCGCTTAGGCCACGCCGCTATCGCGCGCTGCGGCACCGGCACCTGGGTAGCGCCGTCTCCACCGGGGACCCCTTGTTGCCGCCTTCGCAGCGTTTCGTCGCGCTCACCTTCAATCCGATCCCGCTGCTCGTGGGCCGACTCAGCGGCAACGTGGAAGTCATGGTGGCGCCGCAGCACTCGTTGGTCGCGTCCCCCAACGTGCTCGTGCTGCAGGTGGGTCGTGGGGCTCGCGACAACCTGATCTCCGAGGGTCTCGGCTTCGCGAGTCGCACCTCGGGCAGTGTCGGGGTCGAGCTCGGATACCACTATTGGTGGCTGGCCCGCGGCCCACTGCACGGTGCGTTCCTCGGTCCGTCCTTTCTGGTAGGCAGCACGACCGATGCAACGGTCGGGGACCCGTCCCATGCGCAAGCCTACTGGGGTGCGGCGTTCGACGTGGGCGGCCAGGAGGTGTTGCAGGGAGGGCTCACGATCGGCGCCGCACTGGGTTTGGGCATCGTAAAGATGGCTGACGCGCTGGCCGCATATCCCAGGCTGCTCGTGCAGGTCGGCTGGTCCTTTTGACCGGACGCCATCGTGCCGTGCAGCTCGCGCTGCGCAACCAAAGCGATCGCGGTGGATCCGTGCCAGAATCGGCGTGTGCTCCCGCTCCGCGATCACCTGCCCGCACGCACGGTGCCAATCATCAATTACGCGCTGATTTCAATGAGCGTCGCAGGGTTCGTTTTGGAGCGCACTGCCCTCGGCGGCGGGGTGGAGCCGAGCGACTTGCTGGAACAGTGGGGGCTAGTCCCGGCGCGTCTGCTTGTCGACCCAGTCGTGACGATCGAGACAGTCTTCACCAGCATGTTCATGCACGACCCAACCAATCTGATGCATATCGGCGGTAATATGCTCTTTCTTTGGATCTTCGGCGACAACGTCGAAGCTGCCATGGGGCACATCCGCTACCTCGCGTTTTACCTGCTCGGCGGTGTCTCCGCCGCCGCCGCGCAAATCCTCGTTGACCCGACTTCGACGATACCGATGGTCGGTGCGTCAGGCGCCATTTCCGCTGTGCTTGCGGCGTACGTTTTCCTGTATCCGCGTTCGCCCATCACGGTCATCAACCCCATTCCGCTCTTGTGGCTATTCTGGGGCATCTTTCTTTATTTTCCCGCGTGGCTCGTTATTGGTGAATTTTTCGTCGCGAATCTCTGGAGCGCATTGGCGAGCACCAGCTCACAGGGCGGAGTGGCGTTCGTCGCCCATGTCGGCGGGTTCATCGCCGGCGCGGTACTCTGGCGAACGTTCCTCGCCGGGCGTCCACGCCTCGACGACTACGGGCGCTGGCAGCAATGGGCGCGCCCATCGCGCACGCGCGAACGGTGGCCCTGATCGCGGACGCTGCGTTCGCTGCGCATGCTAGTCACTGGCGGCCATGGGCCAGAAAGCGCGCCGCACGCCGCTCCCGCTGACGGTTGTCCTGCTCGGCCTTACGAGCCTTTTTACCGACGTCGGGACGGAGATGATCTTTCCGCTTCTTCCCGTATTCCTCACCGAGACGCTCAAGGCGAGCCCCGCTTACCTCGGCCTCGTGGAGGGTCTTGCTGACACGGTCTCGAGCCTCCTTAAACTCGGCTCCGGGATCGTCGCGGACCTCACCCCTCGACGGAAGCCGCTGGTCGTCGTCGGGTATGCCATGGCGAGCGCCTCTCGGCCATTCGTCGCGATCGCAACCAGGCCGTGGCACGTCCTCGCGGTCCGGGTAACCGATCGCGTGGGCAAGGGACTTCGCAGCTCCCCGCGCGATGCGCTGATTGCCGACGCCGCGGGTGACCAGGCAGGGCGTGCCTTCGGCTTCCATCAAGCCATGGATAATGTCGGCGCCGTGTTGGGGCCGCTCCTTGCGACCGGGCTCCTCGCGCTCGCTGTTCCGCTGCGTAGCATCTTCTGGATCGCCGCAGTGCCCGGGCTGATTGCTACCCTTATCGCGGCCCGCGTGCCGGAGGACGCAACCCGCTCGGCGGCACACCCGACGAATTCTGCGCGTGTTGCAACCGCAAACCCTCAGCTGCCGCTCACCGACCGGCGTCTCGTTACCTACCTGGCCATCCTCGCCGTCTTCGCGCTCGCGAACTCTTCGGACGCCTTTCTCCTTCTTCGCGCCCGATCGCTCGGGGTCTCCGTGGCGATGATCCCGATCCTCTGGTCCGTGCTCAACCTGTCGAAGGTGGTCTGGGCCTATGTCGGGGGCAACCTCGCCGATCGCGTACGACGCGGCCGGCTCATCGCTGCTGGTTGGTTGGTTTACGCTCTCGTCTATTTCGCGCTCGCCATGGCGACGAGGCCCTGGCACGTCTGGGTTCTCTTCATCGCATACGGAGTCTTCTACGGATTGACGGAGCCAGTAGAAAAAGCGCTGATAAAGGAACTCGTTCACGAACGGCAGCGCGGTCGTGCCTACGGCGCCTACAACTTCATCGTAGGAATGGCAGCACTGCCGGCGGGCTTGCTGGCCGGAGCGCTGTGGCGAATCAGCGGGGCCGAGGCGGCACTTTGCACAGGTGCGGCCTTGGCGGCGCTTGCGAGCGGCCTGCTTCTGGCCTGGGACGTATGGCGTTCACGGCAATGACGCGCTTCGCTCGAATCCGATGCGCGTCCCTCCCGGCGCCGGGCTGAGGATCGTTCAGTCATGCGCTTTTTCGCCACCGCCGCCAAGGGAACCGAGCCCGCCCTACGCGACGAGCTCCGCGAGCTCCGCCTGCGACGCGTGCGCGCCGATCGGGGGGGCATCCACTTCGAGGGGGAGCTCGTAGACGGCGCGCGCGCTTGCCTTTGGTCACGGATTGCGACGCGCATTCTGCTCGAGGTCGTTTCGTTCGAAGCGCGCGACGCCGCCGCTCTTTACGAGGGAATCCGCGCCGTCGACTGGAGCGCTTGGATGACGCCGGAAACTACGGTCGCTGTCCGAGCGAGCTGCCGGTCCAGCCAACTCACGCATTCGCACTTCATCGCGCAGAAGACAAAAGACGCGGTCGTCGATGCGCTGCGCGCACGCTTCGGGAGTAGGCCGTCGGTGGATAAAGACGACCCGGACGTTCTCTTGGCCATTCACGTCGCACGCGACCACGCCACGGCGTATCTCGATATGGCAGGTGAATCTCTGCACGCGCGTGGTTGGCGGAGTGACGGCGGCGACGCGCCCCTTCGCGAGACGCTTGCAGCCGCCGTGGTGCGCCTCTCCGGTTGGGACCCGAAGCGCCCCCTCATCGACCCCATGTGCGGGGCGGGCACGATTGCCATCGAAGCAGCATCATGGGCAGAGCGCAGGGCGCCGGGCCTGAGCCGTCCCCGATTCGGCTTCGAGCGCTGGGCTTCCCACGACGAGTCCTCGCGCACGCGCATGCGCTTGCTGCGCGCAGAGGCCCAAGCCGCGGTGCGCGTCGGCGAAGCCCCAATCCTTGCGCACGACATCGACCCGCGCGCGGTGGCCCGCACCGAAGCAAACGCGCGTGCCGCGGGCGTGGCACTTTCCGTGAAGCAGGCCCCATTGCGCGCGCTAACCCCGCTGGACCCACCCGGATTCGTGGTTACGAACCCTCCTTACGGTGAGCGACTCGAGAGCAGCCCCGCCTTTTGTGCTGATCTCGCCCGAGCGGTGCGCGGCATGCACCACCATCACGTCGCGCTGCTCGCGGGCAACGCCTTGATTGGCCGGGCGATGGGCCGAGACCCTGACCGCCGTCTAGTGCTCTACAACGGCCCGATCGAATGCCGGCTCCTCGTATATGCCATCCCGTGAGTCACACGAGAGCCGATGGCTTTTCGTGGCGGCGCGCCGTCGCTGCCCGGCGACCATCTCCCGCCATTCGCCGACGGGCTTCAGTGAATGGCTACCCGCGGCCCGCCTGCGATGAAGCCGCAGCCCGCGTCAGTGCAGCAGGCCGTAGACGCGGAGCTCCCCCGAGAATGTGGCCATGTAGACACGTCCGTTCGCCACCACGGGCGGCGTGAACTTGGCGAAGTTGCCGACGCCGTCGCGGCTTGCGTTCTGTGTCGTGTCCCAAAGCACCGACAAATCGACCGGGTTGAGCGCGTACAGAATACCCGGCTGCGTCTGGTGCCATGCGTCGCCGACCGGGGCAGACGCCCAGAGGATCGCGGAGCCGGCCTGCGAACCGTTCGCGGACAAGGTTAAGATTCCGCCGGGGTGGCCAGGCGTGGCGACGTTGGCGTGGAACGGTGTCCCCAGCGTTCCGCTCGAGGCCATCTTGTAGCCAGCGGGACGCGACTCTTCCGGCCAGAGGTAGAGGACGTCACCTACAGAAGGAACCGAGTAAAAGATCGGCCCGCCGTGCAAATGGCCTCGTTGCCCGGCCGACTTGCCCTCGGTAATCACCGTTTGGATGATGTTGTCGCGCTGGCTATTGAAGCCCCCGAGGCTCGAACGGTTGAGAACGTAGAGGCGGCCGTCCTTGCTGCCGGTCACGACGAGGTTGTGCTGCGGAACGAGGATTGCGCCGGTGCTGAGGTCCGCGTCACTGTGGTTGAGCGACGAGAACGCGCTCGGAACCCAAAAGTCCTTGATCGAAAAGTCGGAGGCACCGAGCCGCATGACTCCCTCCGAAAGGTCGCGCGGCGACGCGTTCGGGTTGGTGCTTCCATTTCCCGCTGCCACGTAGATGCCACTCGAATCGGCGGACAGGCCGACCCCACCCTGCCATATTCCGCCCTTCGACCCGTTTGGCGAAGGGGTGAATGCGAGCGACTGTCGAAGGGTGCGGGCATCGTAGGCCAGCACCCATCCATGGTAGGCACCCTCATCGCAGTGGCTCGCGAAGCCAATGTAAATGTTTCCGCCCCATAGAAGTAGCCCGGCCCGGTTCAAGTTGAACTTCGGATCGAACGACACCATTCCATGACTGCTTCCCGCGCCAGTGCCTGGAACGGAAGCCGTGATCGTCACCGGCGAACCGGGACGGTCGGCGCCGGTCGAGATGTCGAGCGCGTGCAAATGCTGCGACCAAGTCGACCCCTGCTTCACCTTCGCGAGGAGGTACATCGTGCCCGAGCTGGTGTCGATCACTGGAGTCGAGGTGATGCCGACCTTGTCGACCATATCGGTGCACGAGAAATCGGACGCCGGCCCAGCCGGACCGAGGTCGCGCGACCAGAGCGCCGACGTTGCCGTCGGCGCGTCCGCGTCGAATGCGTAGACCTTGTCCCGTTGCGTCGCCACGTAGACAACATTGTGAGCAACGCCGCCTATGGCGAGATTGCCTACATAGAGCGGTTGGGCATAGATGCCGCCATCGACGACACGCGAAAACAAGAGCCCGAAGAGGTTCTTGTTCACGTTCGATGTGGTCAATGTCGTTTCGGCGAGGTTCGTCCCCGAGCGGCCGTTGTCGTAGCGGTTCGTTGTCACGGCGAAGCCTGTCGCGAGCGCCTGCGCCGTATGAGCCAGGTCCTCCTGCTCCGCGGCCGCGCCATCCGGCGTCGCCGAGCACGCGTTCACGCAAACGGCACTCGAAACGAACAAGGATGCAACTACGGCTCGACGGAAAGCGGTGGTCACATAAGACAAGTTTACGCCATTTGTCATTCGAGCGCTTCTAGCAGAATGATGCAGCTGAGTTCGGGAAAAGTTGGAAAGCTTCATCGATCGTTCCCGCTCCGCGCCGCTTCGCGCAGCGCGCGTGAGCCGCGGGGGACCGGCGCCGATACTGGGACTCGATGGGCATCCATGAAGGCGGCCACGACGGACGGAAGCTATGCGTCCAGGGGGCGCAGGCAAGGAGTCACGCGCGTTTGCGCGATCGCCGCTCCGGCTGGACAGGTCCTGTGGCGAGGGTGGCGCCCGTTGCCCTCGCGATCGCCTGCGCATGTGGAAGCGGCGGTTCCAGCGCGCGGACCGGAGCCGATGGAGGCGCGTCTTCTGGTAGGGCCTCCGGATCGACGTCTGCCTCCGGCTCGTCTGGGTCCTCGACGGGGTCGGCGTCCGGATTTTCCGGCATGTCCCCGGGCTCGTCCGGCGCAGTCTCGTCGGGCTCGTCTGGTATGCCGTCCGGCGCGTCGTCCGGGTCTGTCCCGGCGCCTTCGGCAGGTGCGGCCGCGCTCGACACGCTGACCTTCGGTTCCGCAGCATCGGAGATGACGCATGCCTTGGTCGCAGCGTTCCCTCCGGCCAACACGCAGTTCGCGCCGCTGCCTTCTGAGCCGTCCGCCACGCCGGCGAGTGACGTCGTGACGGGCGCCCTCGCGGAGACGGCGCGACGCCTGTTGCCGCGGACGCCGAACGCGGACATATACGGCGGTCATCTGCAGTTTGCGATGGCCGTCGACGCCGCGAACCAGAACTTTCTGACGATCAAGCTTTGGGGCTCCGACGCAAGCGTCGGGCAGTGGTTCGTCCTCGAGTGCGAGGGCAAGGAGATCGGTTGGCGACACGGCGGTGACAACCAGTACATTTCGTTCAACACGGGCGTCAGCTGGTTCCCGAACGGCTTCGTCTACGTGACCGTCGCCCTGCCGAAGAGCCTGACGCTCGGCAAGAGCGCGGTGAAGCTCCGGCTGCGGTCGCTCGGCTCGATTTCCTATTACGCGACGCAGGCGAGTGGCTACTTCAACTCCTACCAAAAGCTGATGAACGCGCCGTCGCTGTCCGTGTACAAGGCGTACACGAGCACCAATGGGCTCGTGAACGTCTCCGGCGAGATGCAGGGAACGGGGCCCGATCTCGGCACAATCCGCAAGGTCGAGACCGAGGCAACGGTCCTCGCGAACTGGAAAACGGCAGTCAACAACCGCGTTGCCAACAGGCTCGCGGCTGCTCCCAACACGGTCAACTGGAACGACATGCTGTTCCTCGCGGAGGCGTATGGCGTGACCTGGACGGCGGCCTACCGGAACACCGCGGTCATCGACAAGGTCCTCGCGGTCGGCGACGAGATCGTCAAGGCATATGCCGCCGCACCCACCACGTACATGGGGGCGCAGGGCAACGAGAGCTGGGGCGGCCCGCTCGGCTCGATGGGCCGCGCTGTCGCGCTCGTGTGGCCCCAGCTGCAGCCGAAAATGGGCGCGATCATGGCCTACGGGGGCCCGCTCGGAACGGTCACGCGAACGAGCGGGTGGGCGACGACGCTGCGCGCCTCAGTCGATTGGGGTCGCTTCAACCGCCGTAACGGGTTCGGCAACCAAGAAATCGCCTGCGACGGCCACATCTACGGGGCAAATCTGGGTGTCCTCACGATCGATCCCGCCCAGGCGCTGCTCGACACGGAGGCAAAGCGGTACCTGTACGAGGCGGCGGGGTTGAAGCCATTCATGAACAACGACCAGCCTGGAGGCGGCTCGGTGCCCGTCGCAGGCACGCCACCGTATGGGCCAAACTGGTTCGTGACGACTACAAAGGGCACGACGAAGGAGCAGGGCTGGGTGAGCGGCGACTACGGCGAGCAGGGTCAGGAGATTTACCTCTTCGGCCAGATGGCCAAAGACGACACGTTGAAGGCGCGCGGGCTGGCGATGCTGCGGGCGCGCGCGGGCTTTCGCTTCCGCGGGCTCGACTCGAACGGCTTCCCTGTCATGTACGTGACCGAGCCCATCGGCGTCCGGAACACGAACCTCCCCGGGCACGTGGCGTACATCACGCGCGGAGCGATCCAGCAGCTGGCGCTCGGCGGGCTCGGGGCGACGGCGATAGGCACCGATTTGCTCGGATATCTCCAGCAGGAGATGGCGGACGGTCAGCTGCTCCGCGCCATTGCCATCGACGATGCGGGAGCGCCCGGCGCGGCCTATGTGCCGGACGAGTACGCGGCGTTCAAGGCCCAGCCACCGACGGGGGTCATGCTGCCGACCACGCCTGGCCAACCAGACTGGGCATGGGCAGACGAAGAGAACATGGTCGTCGCCGCAATTCACGGAAGCGAGCAACTCTACGTCAACATGCTGTGGCACAGCGCGGAAGCGATTTACGGCCTCGCGAAGGTCTGGAGCATCACGCCGAGCCTTTCGCGCCTAGCGGAGCTCTATGTCGACGATGTGCGCTACAAGGCCAGCGGAAAGACGTTCGCGCCGGGGCCTGCGATCGAGCAATTTCCGTGGGCGACGCCGCCGGACAACCCGATTAACGCGCTTTCGGGCGTCACGTTTCCGGTGGGAATGCGTTCGGACCTGGCCGCCGCGCCGGCCACCAACCGCGACGGGGGGCGCGGCACGGGATATACGCTCTCGTACGGCAACTGGCTATTGGCCATCAACGCGGATCACGCTGCCACGTACTCCGTGAATCTGCCGACCGGAGTCACTTCCGCGATGGACCTCGTCTCTCACGTGGTCATGACCGGGCCGACAGTGGTCTTGCCCCCGAAGACGTCAGTCGTGTTTTATCTGACGCCGCCTTGATGGTTCATTGGGTGAAAGAATGATGCGGCGCCGGTCATGGACTCCAAATCCCGGTCGCGACGTCGATCTTCCAGCTTGGAGCACACCCCATCGACACAGCCGCGCCGCTGATCGTCAAGGGCTGCCAAATGTATCGTGAACTTCCAAGATTGCTTGGATTCCATCGATCCCCGAGAAACACGTACGTAGTGCCGCTCGTGCCGTTTACAGCGACGATCGATGTCGCTTGGGAATCGCAGGTATTGCTTCCTGCCGGGGCGAAACTCTTCCAGGTTGCCCACGGGCCGGCCATCGAAGACGCCGTCGTGTACTGGTTGTCGTTGGTGGCCCACCCACTGAGGTGCGAGCCAAAGAGAAAGTACATGCCATTGACCTTGGCGACTGCGGGGGCCTCGTACTGGGCAACGGTAGCGACCAGGGACGAGACGGTCAGGTAATCGGCGGAGAGCAGGTAGATTTGCAGCTTGGCATTCGTGCGATCCTCGCTGAGGAAGTATGCAGCGGTGCCGTCCTGAAACAGATTGTCGTCGAGGCTGTCGTGCCCCAGTGGCCTGAAACTGCCGCGGTAGACATAATCGCCGCAGACGCTGCCGGAGGTCGCGACCCCCGCCTTACGCTCGGAGTAGTTGGAACCGTCGATATGCATGTACATGACGTACTGGGACGTTGCGCTGTTGTAGAGCACGTGCGGTCGCTCAACGACGCGGTTCGGCCCCAAATCCCCAGTGAGCTGCCGGGTCAGTACGTTTTTGACAAAGCTCCATGTCTTCAGATCGATCGACGAGTAGCAGGAGACATTTTGAAAGGCCCCGCCATTGGTCCTGTCCTCGCCGAGCCAGTAGTACGTGCCGGCTACCTGGATGATGCCGGCGCCGTGCGCCTGAATGACGCGCCCCTGGGTGTCGCTCCATATGGTGCCTGGAAGGATCGTCACAGTACTGTTGCCGCTGCCGGCGGGCATGCCGTCACTGCCGCTGTCTCCGGCAGGAGCGTCCGTCATGGCGGCGCCGCTTCCCGTCCTGACTGCCCCGTCGCCGATCCGGCCGCCGCTCTTCACAGAGCTCCCATCGGTCGACGCACCACCCGAAGCAGCTGCGCCGCCCGAATCGTCCGAGCCACCGCTCGTCGCCACACCTCCACCGCTGACCGGGCCGCCACCCGGCATCTCACCCATGCCCGCCGCTGTCGGCGCTGGCTCGGCGCCCGTGCAGGAAGTTCCAGAAAGGGCGGTCACCACCAGCAGACGCCATGTCCCTTTCATCCCAATCTCCAGTAGAAGAGTACTTTTGCAGTCTGATTCACGTGGGCACATCGTCGGATCCAAGACGATGCGTCACCACCCGCCAACTAAACTCGATGCGAGCCGCGCTGCAAGGCCGGTCGGCGATTCGGGACGTGCGTTCTCGGCGGCAGTGGCACCTCGTGGCCGGCGGCACGTCCCTACGGCACACCGATGCCTGCGCCGTGCTCCACGCCGTCGTCCTCATGACACGATTGGGCGGCAACGGCACCCGCCGTTCCCCTGTTTCGCGCGCTCCCCAAAAATAAGTGTCCGCCGCACGCCGGTTCGGGCGTCTTCCATGCGAAACGCAGCAAGGAGAAACGACCATGAGCGATTTCCTGTTCCTATACCGAAACGGCGACAAGCTGTCCCCCGAGCAAATGCAGCAGCAGATGGGACGGTGGATGACGTGGCTCAAAGAGCTCGGCGACAAGGGGGTTTTGAAGTCTGCGGGGCACCCCCTCGACCGGAGCGGCAAGCTCGTCAGCGGCGCCCAGCGAACCGTGACGGACGGCCTCTTCGCGGAAGCGAAAGACGTCATCGGCGGCTACTCGATTGTCGAAGCAGCGACGCTCGATAAGGCGGTAGAGCTCACGCAGGGCTGCCCGATCTTCCATGTTGGCGGGGGCGTCGAGGTCCGCCCGATCATGAAGATGTGAGCGCGCCCGACGTGGCGGAGCGCACGGTCACGTGTTTCCCTGAGGGACACGTGACCGGCCTCGATCCCCATTTTTTTCGCCACGAATTCGGGCGACTCGTCTCGGTGCTCGGCCGGGTCTTCGGCATGCGCAACCTTGCGACCTGCGAGGACATCGCCCAGGAGACGCTGTGCCGAGCCCTCGAGGTCTGGAAGCTCGAAGGGGTTCCGAACGACCCCTCCGCGTGGCTGAGGACCGCCGCAAAGAATCGGGCCATCGATTCGCTGCGGCGCGAGCGAACGAGAAGCCTCGCCCTTCCGGAGCTCGCGCGGTACGTCGAGAGCGAGTGGACCCTCGTTCCGATGGTGAGCCACATCTTCGAGGGAGACGCGCATCGCACCGACGAGCTCGCGATGATGTTCGCGCTCGCGCAGCCGCGCCTCCCCGAGGCGTCTCGCATCGCCCTCGTCCTGCGGGTCCTGTGCGGTTTCGGCATCGACGAGATCGCGTCGGCGCTGCTCGTATCCCCTGACTCGATCGAAAAGCGCATCCAACGCGGCCGCGCTCTTCTTGGCGACGCCCTGGCACCCGCGTCGCTCGAGGGGTTTGAAGTTGAATCGAGGCTCGAGGCCGTTCAAACGGCGATCTACCTTCTCTTCAACGAGGGGTATCACAGCGCCTCTCCGTCCGCGGTCGTTCGCGAAGAGCTGTGCCGTGAGGCAATGCGGCTTTCCCTCTTGCTCGCGGAGCACCCGAAGACGAGCACACCATCCTCGTTGGCTCTCGCGGCCCTCCTCTTTCTTCACGCGGCGCGTCTGCCGGGCCGACGCGACGACCACGGAGGTCTGCTCCCCTTTGTCGACCAGGATCGATCCCGGTGGGACAAGGGGCTCGTTCGCGTAGGTCTCGAGCTTCTCGATCGCGCCGCGGCAGGCGACGACGTTTCGACCTACCATCTGGAAGCAGCCATTGCCGCGCACCACGCGTTGGCGCCGAGCGCGCGCGACACACCGTGGGAGGCCATCGTGCGGCTCTACGACGCCCTTCTCGC
>JALYHV010000022.1 GCA_030776205.1 Myxococcota bacterium
GACGCTCGCGCGACCTTTCCCACGATGGGACCCGTACGCGACGCCCAATCCGCGGCTCTATCTTGCGTCCAGCGCGACGCCGCCGGGTGGGGGCGTTCATGGCATGTGCGGCTACTGGGCAGCCCGCTGCGCGCTCCGTCGCGCTTTCCGATGAGGCCGATGGCACCGGCCCTGCGGTGTTTATGGATCGCCTATTCACCTCGACACGCCGTGAAGCCCCTCGACGCGAGCTGCATGTGCCGCGCTATGTGAAGCTCGGCATCCTTCGGCGTCGGATTTGAATTCAGCAGTGTAACTCGGCGGACGGACACGCATGGAAGCTCCAGGTGCGTGTCCCTCGAGAGCGTGGGAGCATCACGCGTGCCGTGCCTCCCCGCCTGCCCGCTCCACGTCGTTGCTGGACGCCTTACCAAAAAACTGGTTCCTTGCAGGAAGCGAGGACGGCGCCGAACGCGCCTGCGTCCAAGTGCTCGCTGCTCGCCACCGTGCAAGCTGCACGGCGTCAACCCTTCGAGTCCCTGCGCGGCAGCCTCGCGGACGCTGGATGTGGGGCAGGTGCACGATAGCCGGGGTGTTCATGAGAGACGACGCGCGACAGATGAACGCACGAGACGAGGCGGGTGCAGCTTGCTTGCAGGGTGCGAGGAGATCACAGCGTGCTGCTGTGGGAATCACGTCTGCTACGAACAGGATGCATGCGTGCTTGGTGTAGGAATCACGTCTGCTTGCAGCAGGACGCACGCTTGCTTGATGTAGGAATCACGTCTGCTTGCAGCAGGATGCACGCTTGCTTGGTGTAGGAATCACGTCTGCTTGCAGCAGGACGCACGCTTGGTCGATCTGGGAATGACTTCTGCTTCCAGCGAACATCCGGTTGTGTCGGCATAGGAATGACCGCTGCTTCGAACAGGAAGCGCGCTTTGTTGGTGTAGCAATCACTTCTGCTTCAGGCCGGAACCACGCCAAGTCGATGTGGCGACGGTCGCCGCTTCTGGCACCAAGCACGCGTTCTGGGTATAACATGATGTCGATTTCGAATAGGAAGCACGCTTGCTGGGTGTAGGAATTGCGTCTGCTTCGTATTCGATTGACACCTCATTGCTGCGGGAGTCTGCGCTGAAAGAAGCAGGAAGGACGATCGATTCCTGGTGGAAGGCCGCGAGACCGGTGCGCGAATGCCGCCGTGGGCATCGGGCATCACCACCTGCATCCAGGATGCTAGAGGGGATGATCGATCGGCTTGGTTGTCGGCAAGAGCTGGCGGAGACGCGGGTCTCGTAAGAACAGGCCTGCCCATAGAATGACTCCGATGAGGAGCGGCGCAAGGAATGCGGTTTCGCCCGCACGGACATGCGTCGCCACGGCACCCCCGAGGTATCCGGTGAGGAGGATGGCCCCGAGCACGCGCGTCGCCGGTATGAAGTAGAGAACGACGCAGGAGAGCTCGACGACGCCGATCGGTCGCGCGGTGGCGGGCGGATAGTTCTTCGACCACTCGGCAAGGAACCCGCCGGGCTGCACGAGCTTAAACATGGCGCTCGGAAGGAAGGCGAGTAGCGGAAGGCAAGACAACGCCCATCCTGTCCAGAGGTGCCATTTAGGAGTCGCGACGACTTCGGGAGCACTCATGCGCGGAGTAGAGCACCGTCGCGCGCGGGAGACCATTGGCCATTCGCCATCGCGGCTGGGGACTCAGGCGGCCTCAACAATGCGTTGCCACGCTATCGCGCGTCTGACGCGATAGTCGCGAACAAAAATCGTCAGTACCTGCAACCTGGCTGTGCGCAGTTCGACATTAGCGCGACTCATTGAACAGTCCTATTTCCCGTTGCAATTCGTTTTTCAAATGTTCGCATGCGGTCAACGCGGGTTTGGCGATACGGATCCAGCTTATCGCGTGTGAGTTGCGCCGGAAACTGTTGTCCATTCGAACTGCGTCTCCCACGAAGTCATAGACGAGTACCTTGAAGCACGCAGGTCGTAGGAATCTCGATCCGCAATGCTGGCCATCGTCACTGACTCACGACGAGCTCGGCCGGCTCGGTACGGGATACGCCGGATGCTCAATGATAGCCAGCTCGGGCTTGGCGATGGTGGCCACTGCCTGCCGCCCCATGTTCAGGGCCTGCTCGGCCGTTTCCGGATCAGGCCCCAGAGGCCGATCGACAGGACCGAGAGCCCGGTAATTGCGAAGAAGATCCCCACAGGCCACTTACCACACTGTCGCTCAAGCCGCTGAAGCACTCTGCCGAGCAGCCCGAAGCCAAACGCAAATCCGTATGTGCTCGGGTGAACCAACCAGTACAAAGCGTAACCGATGATCGTGAGCCCAAGCATTGTAGTCAGCCATGGCCGACGGAATGGATCGCTTTCCGGATCGGGGACGTTTGAAAAGGTCATCGAGACGTGATGATACGTGTTTGCGCGAACAATTCTGTCCCGTTCCAGTTGCGCCGTGCCGCCGGGGTCTCACCCGCTCGCGTCGGACCGGCGCAGCGTGGCCCGCGAATCCCCGGCAGTCCACCAGGTCGGCCGTCGCCGCCGCGAGTGTTCGACATCGAGTCCAAGCCGATCGCGCTGACCGTCGCTCCGCAAGCGGTCGTTGGCGAAAAGTGAGTCGTGTCGCCTAGGACGGCCGTCCGTGCCGGCCTGGGTCGCGGGACGAGCCGCGGGTGGCCTCCGTGAGTTTTCGGTGCAAGCTCGTTGCCGCCTGAAACAACGGCCGCGCGTGCGGATCGGCTTCGAGCAGGCCAAACGGGCCCTCGCCGAAGCAGAGGCTCCCGGGCGTTAGAATATTTAGCCGTACACGGCCCGGCCCAGGAGGCGGGACCCGGGGACCTTCCGACGGGCTTATCTCAGGGACGATGGCGCGCGCCCCATCCAGCATCGCATCAACGAGGTCGTCCAGCGACGTGTTCGGGCCTTCCCAAACCTCGCCGGCCCCTGAGTGGTTGTAGTAGCGGGCCGTCCGATCGGCGTACGCGGCGAGGAGGTCAAGGCCTTCATCCATCCCGACCTCCACAATGGTGCCGAGCACCTGCTTCTCGACGTCGTTCCCTGGAGCTCGACCGAGCTCGCGCAGAAAGTGCCACGCTTGGAGAGGGTGGCGCGACCCCACGCCCTGCATTCGCGGGCCGCCTCGACCCGTCGCGGCGGGGACGCGTCCTTCTCGGACCACTCATGGAGTGGCACGTTGCCGTCCCATACCCAGCGCGTGACCTTCCCGCGGAACTTCTTGAACGTGCGCCGCCCGAGGACGTCGTACCCGAATTCGCCGACCCACCCGTCGGGCCGAACGATGCGTGCGAGCATTCCGGCTGCGTTCCACTCGTAGCGCCAGGCGCGGTTGTCGGGCTCGACCTTCTCGATCAGATTGCCGTCGCCGTCGTACGCGTAGCGCGTCACTCCCTCCGGCCCGCGGGCCTTGAGCAGCTGCCCTGCCGCCCCGTACGTGCGGTCATCGCGCTTTTCGGACCGGAACAAGTTGCCCACGGCGTTGGGCATTCGCAGATCGACATGTCCATCCTCGTAGATGACGGCGGCCGGGTTGCCGAGGGCGTCGTGCTGGTAACGCACCGGGCCGCGCGCGGCGTCGAGCACGTTCTGCAAGCGGTCGTTGACGTCCCACGTGTAGTGCCATTCGGCCTTCCATGTGGGACGTCAACGATCGGTTCGAAGTGCTCTCAGCTGTTCCAGCTCTATGTTGCGGCGACTCCTGCGGAGCGGGCCGAGATCCGTGCGGTGGGTACCCCGGAGCAGTATCGGGTCATGCTCACCTTTAGTGAACGCATAGCCGTGCTCTGCGCGCGAAAGCGCCATGTGGAAATGCTCTTTGAGGCTCTTGTCGCGCACGCGATCGAGGACTTCCGATGGGATCCGCGCGAAAATTGGATTCGCCTCGCGCTCGTGTGCCATAGCGCGACCGTGCTGGGCGTGGACGACCGCGCGCTATTCGCACGCGCGGCCGGACCACGCCGGTGCCTACCTCCGCCTATGGACGCATCCACAATGCGTCCTGCGCTGTACCCTCTACGGATCGCTTATAGTGATATGTTCTGTCAGCGAGAAATCCAATTGGATAGATGAGCCCACCCGAATTGCGATCTATCTCTATTGTGTCGCTCGTATGCGTGTCAATGGCGAGTAATTGAACAACTGGCGACAGAGACTCGTTTCGAGAAAGGAGGACAAGGACGACTACATAGCGGGAGTCTTCCGACCAGTGAATGTCTTCGCCGATAATTGCACAGGAGGAGAGTGGCCAGATGAAGCCCGAGCCTCTTGCGCGGAAGAATGCCGGCCCAAAGCGGGCCTCTCCGTCGTACTCAAGCACCACGGATTTCGCATGATCGGGGGATTCAACAATCACAGGCGACATGAGCGTTACTCTGAAAGATCCACGCTCTCGAGAACTTGTTGTTGGGCTATATCACATCGATTCAGCACCTGAATTGCCTGGCTCCTCCCTCCACTCCTGGAAAGGCTTGGGGGCCAGCAATGACCGATTGGATCTGAGTTCCGGGTGCAAGTTTTATTTTTGAATAGTGCGTCGCTTCGTTCCAGTCAGGGTGAACGGCCAGTTGTTCGCGGACGTATCCAAATTCATGGCGGCAAGGCAACCTGGTGTCTGTCATCGGGGCGACCCATTGCGGCTATTGCCCAGCAGTGGTCCTCGCCGCGCACGGTGACTTGGCACACCTCGGTCTCGGACTGCAAGATCGTCAAGGGCGCCGTCCGACTCCACCTCACGTACCTTGAGCAGATTGATCCCGACGTTGCCTACGAAGTCCTCCGCCGTCTTCGGCTCGAAGCCCGCGACCCCCATCCGTCGGGCCGAACGACGCGCCGCACGTGAGGCCAGTTTGGGATTCACGTGAACCCGATCGCTAGGCTTAGACTATAGACTAGACTAGCGGTTCGGCACTGGCGCCGTGCGCTTTGGCGCCGAGGCCAGAAACGCCCCATCAACTGGATAAAGATGCGGTCCATCGCCGATCGATGGCATTCCCCGCGCCCGCATCCTGCACCCCTGGCCCGAAAAGCGCTTCGACGTCCGGACCCTCGACAAGAGCCGAGTGCGTTAGCCGCGCCCGCTCGGATCCGTGCGGGCGGCGGCCCGAACCGAAAGGCAAGGGCCGTCCCTACCGCGATTCATGGACCGGCACGTTACCCGTGCCACACCCAGCGCGTGACCCTTCCGCGGAAGTTCTTGAACGCGCGCCGCCCGAGCACGTTGTACCCGAATCCGCTCAACCAGTCCGTGGCGCCGGGCTCACGCGTGCGAGCATTCGCGAGCTATGATATGCCTCATCTGAGGTAGTAGAGATACAAGGCAAAAGCAATCATCCCCGCGATCGCTTTCCGTCCGAGATCTGGATACAGAATGGCATAGTCATGTACCATTTTATCGAAATCGAAATCATCTGTGGATGCGACCGGGCCAGTCGACTTCAGATAATACTGGGACCTATGATAGAGTCTTATTTCTTTTTGTAAGTCGTTTTTTAACGAGCGTATGTAATCAACACGGGCTTGGCTGTACGGGCCCAACTTGTCCCGCGCGAGTTTGCGCCGAATGCTTCTGTCGGTCCGAGCTGCATCGTCTCCGTCGATTTCGTAGGCGAGTACCCTAAAGCAGGCTTCTTCGTAGGAATCGCGATGCGTGGCGCTAGCCATGGTCAATAGCCGGGTAGAGGGGTTGGCGTTATGCTCATGCGAGCAAGGATGCTCTGCTCGAGCTTGTAGAAGTCGCTCGGCGCGGCTCGACCCACTTCGGGACCAATATCCACGATGTTATAACCCTCCGCAATTTTGGTCTGCAGCCAGCGTTCGTTCCTCGCCAGGGCTGCATCCAGCTCCGACGGAGTCATTCGCCGACCTTTCGGAAAGTTCTTTTCCCACGCTCGGTACCATCTTGCGTCCACATTTTTTGCTCGAGGGTCTCTGACCGCCAGCTTCACCCTGTACATCCCTTCGCCGAGCACAATCGTCTTGTTGGAGCCGCACGCCCCTGAGGCCGTCAATCCTGACGGATCCGAGGAAATCAGGAGATCTTGTACGTACGCCCGGAGGGCAAGCCCACCCTCCAGGCCGACAGGGTCGTTCGCAGACGAACAGGCCTTCGGTCGGATCGTAATACCTGAACCGATTGCAATAGAGCCCCGTCTCCTCGTCCTCGTACTGACCGGGCCACCGGAAGGGGCACGCCTGCCGGTCACCACGCACGTGGCGCAGGCCCCCGTAGCCGTCCACTCTGGCGCCCCACGCCTCGCGGCCGTCCTCGTCGAACATCCGCACGGGCGTGCCGAGGTGGTCGGTGACGATCCCGAACCGCTGCCCCCCGACGAGCTTGCCCAGCGGCGAGAAGCTCTCCGGCTCGAAGAGCCAGGTGATCGGCGCCTCCGCCGTGCCCTCCGGCGGCCCCTGGGCCGGATGGGTGACGAGCGCGATGTCGCGCTGTGTGCTGGCAATCTCGTCGGCCTCCGCAGTCTGAGCCGGCGGCGCCTCGACCCGTCGCGGCGGAGACACCTCTTTCTCGGTCCACTCATGGAGGGGCACGTTGCCGTCCCAGACCCAGCGCGTGACCTTTCCGCGGAACTTCTTGAACGTGCGCCGCCCGAG
>JALYHV010000023.1 GCA_030776205.1 Myxococcota bacterium
GCCCGGCGACTGGCGCCGACGAGCCCGCGCTGCCGCAGGCCGGAGCAAGAAATGCCAGCCCGGCCGCGCCCGCGACAGCCATGGTCCGTCGAACGGTCGCAGACATGGACCGCAACCTCTTCGCGTGCGCGTGCGCGTGCGCGTCCGGAGCGACCATTGGTTCCTTCGTGCTGATTGTCGGCCTGGATGTCGGCCTGATGTCATGAAGACGTTAGCACTCCACCCGAGCGACGCCGACTGCAAATCGCAATGCGCGCTGGCAAAATGCAAACGCGCTGTGCGTGGACACGCCGAAGCGAGCGCCCTGCCACGTGCGATGCCGACGGCACGTCGCGTGCTTCGGCCGACGGGCACTCCTCGATCGTGAGCCACTCGACCGACCGCCCTCCGCTCGGCTTCTCGCTGGACCGCGGCGGCGGTGACCCGTTATCGGCCACCGTTCGCGTGCAGGGGCGGCTCGCGTTCGTCGAGGCGAACGCGCTATGGCAGCGAGCGGAGGAGCTGCTCGTCTCCGTGACGACGCCTCGCCTGGACTTCGATCTTTCGGACGTCGAGGCGGTCGATGGGGGTGCGATGGCGCTCCTCGTCCATCTGCGCGACCGATTGCGCGCCGCAGGAGTGGCGTCGGAGTTCATCGGCGCGACCAAGTCGATCCAGGAGATCGTCCATCTCTACGAGGGCGACCTGCACCTCGGACCGCGCAAAAAGCGAAAGCCGGAACGTACCCTGGCGCAAATAGGCCGCGCGACGATCGCCGTCTTCATGGAGACGCAGCTCGTTCTGGCATTCTTTGGACAGATGGTCCTCGCGGTGGGCGGAACGATACGTGACCCGAGAACCGGAAACTGGAAAGACGTGTGGCCGACGATGGAGCGCGTCGGGGCCGACGCTGTTCCGATCGTGGTCCTCATCAACTTCTTGGTCGGCTTCGTGATGGCCTTTCAGGGCGCGGTTCAGCTCAAGCAGTTCGGAGCCAACATCTTCGTCGCCGATCTCGTGGGTCTGTCGGTAACACGCGAGCTCGGGCCGCTCATGACGGCCATTATCCTGTGCGGACGATCGGGCGCGGCGTTCGCCGCGGAGCTCGGATCGATGAAGGTCTCCGAGGAGGTGGATGCCCTTCAGACGATGGGCTTCGGGCCGATGCGCTACCTCGTGCTGCCGCGAGCGCTCGCGCTTCTTCTGGCGATTCCCATCCTGGCGCTCCTCGCGGACTTCGTCGGCATCTTGGGCGGAATGGTGGTGGGACTCCTGAGCCTTGACCTCACCGTGGTGGGCTACGCGCTCGAGACCAAGCGGGCGCTCAGGGTCTGGGACGTCTACTCCGGCATCGTCAAGAGCGGCGTCTTCGGGGTCGCCATCGCGCTCATCGCGTGCCAGCAGGGCCTCGCGACGACCGGCGGCGCAGAGGGCGTCGGGCGACGCACGACGGCGTCGGTGGTCACGACCTTCTTCGTCCTCGTCGTGCTGGACGCGTGCTTCACGGTCCTCTTTCACGCCTTTCACCTATGACCGACGCCGCCCCCATGATCCGCGTTCAGGACCTCACCATCGGCTGGGACGACGTGGTCCTCCAGAAGAACGCCAGCTTCGACGTCTCCAGGGGCGACGTCTTTGCCATCCTCGGCGTGAGTGGTTGCGGCAAGTCGACGCTCATGCGCTACCTCGTCGGCCTGGAGACGCCCGTTCAGGGCACCGTGGCGATAGACGGTATCGTCGGGCAGCGGTTCGAGGTCGGCCGGCCGCCGTTTGGCGTGATGTTTCAATCCGGAGCTTTGTTCGGGTCGATGACGGTGGGAGAGAACGTCGGCCTTCCGCTAAGCACGTGGACCGACCTCGAGCCCGAGGCTGTCAACGCCATCGTCCGCGCCAAGCTCCGGCTCGTGGGCCTGCGCGGCGTCGAGGACAAGCTGCCGTCCGAGCTCTCGGGGGGAATGAAGAAGCGGGCGGCGATCGCCCGCGCGATGGCCTTGGAGCCGAGCCTGATTTTCCTCGACGAGCCCTCGGCTGGGTTGGACCCCGTCACCGCCGTCGAGCTCGATGAGCTCGTGCTCGTGCTCAATCGGAGCCTGGGACTCACGGTCGTCGTCGTCACGCACGAGCTCCCCAGCATCTTCAAGATCGTCTCCCGGTGCATCATGCTCGACAAGGCCAGCCAGAGCATCATCGCCTCGGGCGCACCCACCGAGCTTCGCGACTCGTCGGACGATCCACGGGTTCGATCCTTTTTTCACCGAACGCCCGAGGCGCACTGAATGTCCGCTCCCACCAACCACTGGAAGCTCGGCCTCTTCGTTGTCGTGGGGCTCGTAGTTGCAATAGCGAGCGTCGTCGCGCTCGGTGCGCGAAGCTTGCAAAAAAAGACCATAAGCTACGAGTCGTTCTTCGATGAATCGGTACAGGGACTCGACGTGGGCTCACCCGTCAAGTTCCGGGGCGTCACGGTGGGCAGCGTCTCGGTCATCGATATAGCGCCCGATCACCGCCACGTGGCCGTCACGTGCCAGCTGGAGGTGACGGAGCTGAATGACCTAGGCCTTTCGACAGTAGGGGCCCAAAAGGCGCGGATTGCGGTCCCTCCCGACTTGCGCGTCCAGCTCGGCTCATCCGGGCTCACCGGAGTCAAGTTCATCTCAATTGACTTTTTTTCAATCGAGGACAATCCGATCTTGCCGCTGCCCTTCGCCGTACCGGAGAACTACATCCCCTCGGCTCGCTCCACGATGAAGAACCTCGAGGACTCCGTCGTCCACGCGGTCGACCGCTTTCCGGAGCTGGCGGATCAGATCGTGCAGCTCCTCGGCAAAATCAGCCACTTGCTCGAGGACGTGACGGACGAGCACATTCCGTTGAAAGCGAGCGCGACGCTCGGGAAGGTGAACGACCTGCTCGCGGGCGTTCAGGCCGTGCTTCAGCGCGCCGACGTGGAAAAGCTCTCCCATGATGCACAAATGACGATGACCAACTTGAACGGCGCGCTGACGCGATTGAACGGATTGGTCGAGCGGCTGCAGAGCGACAAGGGGATGATCGCGAGCATCGAACGCGCCTCCAGCGCGGTCGGTGACGTGGCCCACGGGGCGACCGGTCTTGGTGAGCACCTCGACGAAACGATGCGCGAAGTGCAAGAAGCCGCAGCAGCCGTGCAGCGGCTCGGGGACGCGCTGGATCGGGACTCGGACATGCTGCTGAAGGGCCGCACGAGGGCGCCGCGATGAGGTCGTGGACCGGATGCGGCGTTGCGGTCGCGATTTGCCTTCAGTGCGGGTGTGCCCTGACGTCGAAGAGCGACGCCATGGTGGCACGGTATTTCACTCCGGAGAGCTCGGTCGCCGCGGCGGAGCCCACCACGACGGGCGCGCTCGAGCTGCGACTGGGTCGCGTCAACTCCGCCTCCTACATCAAGGACAAGATCGTGTTCCGGGAGTCTCCCTACGAGGTTGGGTATTACGAGGGGAAGCGCTGGACGGAGAAGCCCGAGACGTACGTTCGACGCGCGCTCACCCGAGCGCTGTTCGAGCGACGCGGTATTCGCCAGCTCGTGTTTGGCGCAGGCTCGACCCTGGACGTCGACGTCATCGCGTTCGAGGAGGTGCGCGTACCCACCCACGTCGGTCGCGTCCAACTGACGTATTCGCTGTCCGACGACCGCGTGGTGCGCCTGGCAGGCTCCGTCACCGTGGAGCGTCCCATCGCCGGCGCCACGACCGAAGGCGCGGCCGACGCGATTGTGCAGGCCCTCTCGGTAGCTCTTGCTGACTCGGTCGACCTCGTGGCCGAGAAGGCGGTGGCGGAGCTGCGCGCCGAAGTCGCTCCGCCAAAATCCGCATCCAGTCCAGACCCGGCAGCGGGCGGCGCCGCAAGCACCACCCCGTAGGCGCGGGGCACTCGCGGCTCCGCCGGACTGCGCGTCAACTCGGGTCGTAGCCGCGAAGCGTCACTTCCCGGGCTGCACCACGATTTCGACGCGACGGTTGTTTGCCCGCCCCTCCGGCGAGGTGTTGTCGGCGAGCGGCCTCGTAAGACCGAAACCCTGCGCCGTCACGCGGTCGGAAGACATGCCCCTCGAGACGAGGTAATCGCGCACGGCCTGGGCACGACGTTGCGAGAGCTCTTGATTGTACTCGGGGTTGCCCTGCGAGTCGGTGTGACCCTCCACGACGATCTTCGCTTCGGCATCTTGCTTGGTGAGCGCCGTCGCCACGTCGTTGAGCTTAGCCTGCGCAGTGGGTAGCAGGTCTGCGCGGTTGGTCGCGAAGAGCACGCTGCCCGAGAGGGTGATCACCATGCCGCGCGCCTCCTGCTTCACCGAAGCAAAGGCGGCGAGATCGGCCGCGGCTTGCGCCGCTCGCTTATCCGCGTCGGCGCGTCGCTCGCGCTCCATCTGGAGCTGTTGATCTTGGACGGCAAGCCGGACGTTGGCTTGGCCGAGTTGCGCGGAGGTCGACTGGACCTGGGCAGTCTCGGCGGCGTGCATCTCGCCCATCGTCTGCTGCTTCTGCTGCGCGGACTGTTGTGAGGCACCGCGCGCTTCCGCGATCTGGGACCTGCGATCGGCGACATACGCGAGGTCGACCGTCTCAGGGCTCGCCCCGTTTTTTTCAAACGATTGCTCGGCGGCTGCCAGCGAGTCGCTGGCGGCGTGCAAATCGACGGGGTCCAGGGTTGCCGCGACGCCGTGGCTCGCCCTGGCGTAGGAGACGCGTGCGGTCACGAGGTCCTGCGGAGGTACGGCGGGCGCGCAACCAATTGCCCCTGCCAGCGCGAACAACGCACTCGTATTTCGTAGCGCTCTCATGGCCGTGCACCTGCGTTTGCGTTTGCGTTTGCGTTCGTAGTTCGCTGCGTGTTCGAGTCCGTCGTTGCTTTTTGTGCGTCTCCCTTGGCTCCCTCTTCACGCGTCAGCGCAATGGCGAGCTCGGCATCCGACCTGGCGCGGGCAAGGAGCCGGTCGGCTTTTTCGTTGTCGCCCTCTTGAATCGCAACATTTGCTGCTGCAATCTGCTCGTGGGCGAGCTGGAGATGGAGCTGCGCCTTCGGCTGACTCGCTGCCCCCAGCTCGGCTGCGCTCCGCTCGGCGGACTGCGCATCCGCCAGATGTTGCGCTGGTGCCGGGTAGCTTCCCCCGCACCCGATCGCGACCGCAGTCGTCGTGATCAGCATAAGCGTCGACTTATTCATGGTGACGGCCTTCCCTTTGTGATGGTCCTCGTCGGCCGGGCACGGGTGCAAATAAGGGGCCGCCGCCGATCGGGGCGCGCGCGGCAGATCTTGGCGATGTCCGCCACGTGTCAGGCCCGTAGGGCTCCGCATTTTGCAAATCGCCTTGAGTGATTTGCATGCGGCAATCGTCCGGCGTCTGCCTTCGCGGCGCGCCGCCCTGCGAACGCTCGCCGCGAAATTCCCGCAGCCCGACCCGGACAGCTCGCCGTCACCCGTTCGAGATTCGCGACTCGGCGGAAGCCTGGACCCCGTGCTCGGCGCGCTGCCAACGGTACAGCGTCGAGAGATCGATGCCCAGGATCTCCGCGCAGCGCTGTTTGTCACCGCCCGTCTGGGCGAGCACCCACTGCGCGTAGGCCTGGTTCAGGCGCCGCAGGGTCCAAGGGGGATGATGACTGGTCGGCTGCCAGGGCAACACGGGCGCGCCTTCGCACGCGATCGAGGACAGATGGTGGGGCTTCAGGATCTCGTCGTCGGCGAAGACGACCGCGCGCTCGATGGCGCTGGCGAGCTCACGGATGTTGCCCGGCCATGGAGCGTCGGTGAGCACGCGAAGCGCATCACTGCTGATCGATTTGACTCTGCAATGAGGCGCGCGCTGGCGGGCCTCCTCGAGGAAGTGCGCGGCGAGCGCAGGGATGTCTTCCCGACGTTCGCGCAGCGGGGGCACGAACACGGGGAGAACATTGAGACGGAAATAAAGGTCTTCCCTGAAGCGCCCGTCCCGCAGGAGCGCTGGCATATCCCGGTGGGTGGCGGCCACGACGCGCACGTCGACCGAATGGGTCTTGTCGCTGCCCACCGGCCGGATCTCGCCGAATTGGAGGACTCGCAGCAGCTTCGACTGCATGCTCATCGGCATGTCACCGATCTCGTCCAGGAAGAACGTCCCGCCGTGGGCCTCCGTCAACAAGCCCTTGCGGGACTGCGCGGCGCCCGTGAACGCGCCCCGGAGGTGCCCGAACACTTCGCTCTCGAAGAGGTCCGGCTGGACGGCCGACGCATTGACAGCGATGAATGGCCGCTGTCTCCGCTCGCCTCGTGCGTGGATGGCCCGAGCGACCAGCTCCTTGCCGACGCCGGTCTCGCCGGTGACGAGCGCGGGTGCGCTCGATGCGGCCACCCGATCGATGGCCGCTCGAAGGCGGCTCATCGCGGCGCCGGGGCCGATGAGCTCCTCCACCGGCGGCGGACGCACGGACGGTACGGGCCGCAGGCAAACCTCGCTGCGTGGCCTGCGTCTCGCGCCGACCGCGCCTACGACCATCTCGCGCAGAGCGTCCGCGTCGCACGGTTTGACTGCGTAGTCGAACGCCCCTCGCTTCATGGCGTCCACTGCGTCAGGCACGCCGCTGAGGGCGGTGACGACGATGAACGGCAGAGATGGCTGTGTTCCCCTCACGCGGTCCAGCAGCTCGAGGCCGTTCATGCCGTCCATGCGCACGTCGCAGATGACCAAGTCGAAGCTCTCTCGAGCCAGAACGTCCAGAGCCTCGTTTGCGCTGCTGACGAGCTCGCAACTCGCGCCGTCACCCGAGATCACCTGACCCAGCGCCTCGCGCCAGTCCAAATCGTCGTCGACGATGAGCACTCGCGCATTGGACGCCGCTTCTTTTGCGGTCCTCATGAGGAAATCGAAAGTAACCACCATATTGGTTCTTCGCCGCGCTTATTTTGCAAATTGCCTTTTCTCGTGGCCCATGCGTCAGACCGCGCAAGAAAAGCGCGACCGATTTCGACTTCGCCTTTCACGCAATATCGAAGCAAGAAAAGCTGTCCTTCGATGCCGGATCGGAATTGCCTGCGCGGTGAGCCCCACATGTGCGCAAGTAAATTGACCAACGTCACGCAACGAAACAGCGCTAGAGTCCGCGACGCCACCCGCGCCGCCGCCGCTCCGCCATCCATTCAAAATAGAATGGATGCACCCAATGAAATCGTTGGATAGCCGAGGCGAAACGTGAGCGTCACCCCGTCGGTGATGTGAAACCGGCCACCTACGTAAAATGCAGGGCTGGCCCCGACGGCCCCGTGATCGGACCAATAGACGGTAAGCCCCGGCTCGCCGAACACGGACCACCTCCGCGCGAGCCAGAAGTTCCACTGCATGACTGCGGGCAGAAACAGGTACGTCGACGAACCGCCGGTCCTCGAGACCTCCACGCATACGTTCGTATTGGCCGGTCCTTGCACGAACCTCGTGCAGGTGCCCGGTCGCACGCCAACGCCTTGGTAATGAATGAAGTCGGCACCGACTCCGATCGCGATCGAATCATTGATCGTCGGCACGAATCCATTGGAAACGATCTCGAAGCTCGCTCGCCCGCCTATGCCGAACCCGGCCCCCGACCCGCCGCCCGGTGGGTCGAACAAGTTGCCAATCAGGTGTGGCTCGAGCTCCGCACGATAATGAGCCCGTTCGCCCGGCTGTTCGATCGTGCTCTGCGCTGCGGCGCGACCTTCTGCGAACAGACCGACGAGGACGCAGGCAAGCCACAGCCACGGGCGGCGCGGTCGAGCTTGCTGCATGGTTCTGCCCCTCTTCAGCATGGGCCGCATGCCTGCGTCCCATCTGGACACGTTGTCGCGGCCGCGCCACTCGGGCATGTGATGCTGCAGGACGCCACCCCGCTTGTGCAAGAAACCCGGCACGGGCCTGTGCAGGTCACGTCGCACGTATGGACGTTGACGCAGGTGATCGTGCTGCCGGGGCCGGCCTGCACGCCGCACTGGTCGACGCTCTGGCACGTGTATGCGCAGCGGTCCCCGCAGATGACACCGCACGATTGCACGTTGTGGCAGTCTACGTTGCAGCCGTTCCCACAGGATGATGTGCAGCGCGGCACGTCGTGGCAAACCGTGGTGCAGTTGTTGTCACACACGGTCCCGCACGCGTTGCCCACACTATGGCAGTCCTGGTTGCAGCCGTCGCCGGTGCAGCCCAGGTAGCAATCGCTCCCTCCCGTGCAGAAACAAGGCTGGTTTGCGTCGCAACCCTCCCGGCTCTTGCAGCCCACCAGGGCGGCGGTGGCGAGCAAAGCGACAATCACGGCCGCCGTGCCCATCGGAGTGGCCGGCTTCGGCGCTTGCCGGTCGAGACCTCGTGCCATTTGTGTCGTTCGTGTCGCCATCAAAGCCCTTCGGAGACTCCACGGATTTCGAGCGTTTGCGTCCCGGAGTCAAACGGTTCTTGCGGCTGTGCCCGGCGGCGCACCCGCCGATGTATGTGCGGCGAATTCGCGCGCCGAAACCGTTCCGAGACCCGGCCGGTCACGCTGCGGAAGCATAAAGGGTGTTTCTTGTACCGCTGCGATTCACGTGGTTTCATCATCATCGACGATCGGAGCGTTCGTACCTCAGTGCGACGCGCTCTTTTCTGTTCAAGGGGACACCTGATGAATCTTGATTTGACCGACCGCGAGGCACGACTCGTTCGCGCGCAGCTGGTTCGGCACATCGCCGAACTGGAAGACGAGCTCTCGCACGCCGAGCGAAACGTGCTGAAAGGGGCGCTCACGCTGGAGATCGGTACCTTGCGTGGCGTGCACGACCGGCTGACGGCGCTGCTCGAGCCCTCGGCGCGGCCGCATCCTAGAGAGGCCGACAGCGCGCGCTGATCGTGCGCCCGCACGCCCCGCGCGTTCGCCACGCTACACGCGCGACTGAGCGGGTACGATTCCCCCGTGCCACACCGCCCCCGCTCCATCGACCCAAGCCGCGCCATTGCGCGCGTCGTCATCTCCGTCTCGTTCGGCATTGCTTCGTATCTCGCCATTGCACCCCACATGGCCTCGGCTGCCGCAACGCTCGTCGCGTGGGACGCAACGAGCCTCGTCTTGTTGGCGCTCTCGTGGGCGATCATTGGACCGGCGGACGCGCGCGCCACCCGTGGCCTCGCGGGTGCGGACGACCCGGGCCGCACGCTGGTGTACGTGATAGTCGTGCTCACGGCCGGGGTGAGCCTCCTTGCGGCGACGGTGCTGGTCAGAGGCGCGCGCTCTCTCGCCGCTGGGCCGAAGGACGCCATTCTCGCGCTCTGCCTCGTCACCGTGGCCCTCGCATGGGCGACGACCCACACCGCGTTCACGTTTCGCTATGCGCGGCTCTATTACCGCGCTGATGCCGAGGGCATCGGCGGGCTAATGCTGCCTGGTAACCAGCCGCCGACCTATTTCGATTTCGCATACTTCTCGTTCACGTTGGGGATGTGCTTCCAGGTGTCCGACGTCAGCGTCACGAGCAGGCAGATCCGCCGCACTGCCCTGGTCCACGCGGTCATGAGCTTCGGATACAATTCGGTCATTCTGGCGTTCGTTCTCAGCCTCGTGTTCGGGCTCGCGTCCTGAGCGGCCCCTCGCCATCAGGCGTAGGCACGCAGCAGCGCGAACACGAGAACACCGGTGACCGATACGTAAAGCCAGATCGGCAGCGTGTACCGCGATACCTTGCGGTGCTGACGGATCCGCCCGGACAGCGAAAAAAAGAAGCTCGAAAAGATCAGCGGAAGCACGACGGCCGATAGAGCAACGTGCGTGACGAGCACGAAGAAGTACAGCGGCCGAATGAGACCGTGACCGCCGAACTTCGTGTCGCCATGAACGGAGTGATAAACGATGTACGAAACGAGAAAGAGGGAGGACGACGCGAGGGCGAACAGCATGCGGCGGGCGTGGCCGGCCACGTCCTTGCGACGAAGGCGATAGGCGAGCACCAAAAAGACGGCGCTCGTCGCGTTCAAGAATGCGTTCAGAGCCGGAAGCCACCCGATCCAGCCGGGCACCTCTGCGGCACGACTGTGTCCGTAGATGACGACGACGAGCAGCCCGATCGCAGCGAGGCTCGCCAAAAGGATGATGGCGACGGCTCGCCGGGAGCTGACGCTCTTCAGCCCGACGAGCTGGACGGGGCTCTGCGCGGCCATCGTGCTGGGCTTTCTAGGGGCGTCGTACGCTCCGCGCAAGGCATCGCCTCACGACGGGGCGCGGGAAGCGACGCTCCGCTGCGCGAGAGACAGCTTGTTCTTCGCGGCGCGAACCTGCTGGCGCACGGCGTCCGCCTGGCGAGCGATTTCGGTCCAGCCGTTTTGCTCGGCGTCCCTCGCAAGACGGTCTGCTCCCTCGACCACGTGGCCCATGTGCTGTTCGAGCTGGCGGAGTCCTTCGAGGACCTGGCTCTCCGGCACGCCTTCGCTTTGCTGGGCCGAGAGCTCGGTCGTGAGCTGATTGACTGCGTGGGCCGACTCGCCGAGCGCAGCGAAGCGCTTCATGAGGCCGTCGAACTCGACCGCCCGCGCTTCCAGCGCACGCGAGACCTCGACCAGCGCGTCGAGGCTCTCTTGTTGCCGAACACGCGCGGCGTCGATTTCACTGACCAGCGTCCGCAGCGCTTCCTGAATGGCCGGCTGGCGCGTCGTCGAGCTCTCGAGGATCCGCGCGGCGCGAGCGAGGGCCTTTTCGTCATCGAGCTCTACCCGCTTGGCCTCGCGAGCGAGGTCGTCGTACTCCCGCAGCTGCTGGTCGAGGAGCGCCGCGGCGGCCACGAGCGGAGAGGTCGAAGGTGCTTTCGGCATGCGCGGTACGGTAGCGCGCTCGGCGCAACCAGTCCGGGTCTCCGTCCGGGCGCGATGAAGGCGCACGGGCACCTACCCCGGCGGCGCATGCCTCCCGCGACCGACGAATGCCGAGGCAGGGCGACCCGAATGAGCCCGCAGCACCGTTTGGTGAACGGGCCCGTTGCGTCGCGCGTGAGAACCCCCTTAAATTCTCGTTCTCGCCAAGGGGACGCCATGAGCGACGGAATCACGAACGGTCGGTCGGCCGCGAGCCGGAGCAAGTCGAACGGGAAGAACGCAACGGCGGCAAACGGGAAGGCGCGCCGACTGCCCTTGCCCGGCGGGTCGTCGCGGCGCCTGCCCCCCGAAGGCCGTGGAACGATCGAGCCCGGCTCCGATCCACTCGAGAAGCGCACGCTCCTTGCCGCGTTGACGGCGTTGCGAAAGGGAGATTTCTCCGTCCGGCTGCCGATTCACCTCGACGGGCTAGACGGCAAGATCGCGGATGCGTTCAATGACGTCGTCGATCTCAGCCAGAAGTTCGCGGCGGAGCTCGAGCGCATCAGCAGGGCGGTAGGCAAGGACGGGCGCATCGACGAGCGCATGTCCATCGGTGAGGTGCGAGGCGCCTGGGCGCATGAAGTGGCCTCGCTAAACGCGCTGGTCAGCGACCTCGTCCAGCCAACGAGCGAAATGGCGCGCGTGATCGGCGCAGTCGCCAAGGGCGACCTTTCCCAGATGATGGCGGAAGAGGTCGAGGGGCGGCCGCTCAAAGGTGAATTCTTCCGCACCGCCAAGACCGTAAACACGATGGTGGAGCAGCTCGCGTCGTTCGCCTCCGAGGTGACGCGGGTGGCACGCGAGGTAGGCACCGAAGGAAAGCTCGGCGGGCAGGCGGACGTGCGCGGCGTCGCTGGGACATGGAAGGACCTGACCGACTCGGTCAATTCGATGGCCGGCAACTTGACTGCGCAGGTCCGGAACATCGCTGCCGTCACGACCGCCGTTGCGAACGGAGACCTCTCGAAAAAAATCACGGTCGACGTCAAAGGCGAAATCCTCGAGCTGAAGAACACGATCAACACGATGGTCGATCAGCTCCGCTCCTTTGCGTCCGAAGTCACACGAGTGGCGCGCGAGGTCGGCACCGAAGGAAAGCTCGGTGGACAGGCCGACGTAAAAGGTGTCGCCGGGACGTGGAAGGACTTGACCGACTCGGTCAATTCGATGGCGGGCAACCTGACAGCGCAGGTGCGCAACATCGCCGCGGTGACAACGGCCGTCGCCAACGGCGACCTCTCCAAGAAGATCACGGTGGACGTGAAGGGAGAGATCCTCGAGCTCAAGAACACCATCAACACGATGGTCGACCAGCTCAACTCGTTCGCCAGCGAGGTCACGCGCGTCGCGCGCGAGGTCGGCACCGAAGGAAAGCTCGGCGGTCAAGCCGACGTCCGAGGCGTCGCCGGCACCTGGAAGGACCTGACCGACTCCGTCAACTCGATGGCCGGGAACTTGACCGCCCAGGTGCGCAACATCGCCGCCGTCACGACGGCCGTCGCGCGCGGTGACCTCTCCAAGAAA
>JALYHV010000024.1 GCA_030776205.1 Myxococcota bacterium
ACTGAAGCGATACCCACGCGCTCTGGCAAGCGCGCCGGCTGGGGGACAAGGATTCGAACCTTGATAAGCAGAGCCAGAATCTGCTGTCCTGCCGTTAGACGATCCCCCAAGGTTGCGTAGACACTCAGAAAGTAGCGTGGACCCGCGGTTGTGCCGAGGGGCGTTGGGAGCGCGAACACTATTCGGCAAGGCCCGCTTGTCAAGCAGGGTCCGCCGCCGGGCGGTCGGGGCGGCCATGGCCGACGCGGGGGCCCGCTTTTCGCTCGCCACAACCCTTGACCTAAGCCGGTAACGTCTTAGCTTCCGCGCGGCTGGCGCTCGCCTGAGGTGAGTGCCAAAACCTGGCGCCTGGCATCCAGCCTGGGGCGCCAAAGGAAAGCTCCCATGAAGATCCGCCCGCTCGCCGACCGAATTGTCATCAAACGCCTGGACCAGGAGGAGAGAACGAAGGGTGGTTTGATCATCCCCGATTCCGCGAAGGAAAAGCCGGTCGAGGGAATGGTCGTCGCCACGGGCAACGGCAAGCTGCTGAAGAGCGGCAAGCTTCGCCCGCTCGCAGTCAAGCAGGGTGACCGCGTTTTGTTCGGAAAATACGCGGGCAACGAGATCAAGCTCGACGGCGTCGAGCACGTCATCGTCGGCGAGGACGAGGTTCTCGCGGTGCTGAGCTAAAGCAGGAAAAGAAAGAGGAGACAGAAGAAGCCATGTCAGCCAAGCAAATTGCCTACAGCCGTGGGGCTCGACACGCGATCCTCGAAGGGGTGAACGACCTCGCGAACGCGGTCAAGGTTACCCTCGGTCCGAAAGGGCGCAACGTCGTCATCGAGAAGAGCTTCGGCGCCCCGGTCGTCACCAAGGACGGCGTAACCGTCGCCAAGGAGATCGAGCTTTCGGGCAAGCTCCAAAACATGGGAGCGCAGATGGTGCGCGAGGTCGCTTCGCGCACGAGCGACAAGGCCGGTGACGGCACGACGACCGCGACCGTGCTCGCCCAGGCCATCTTCGCCGAGGGCTTGAAGCTTGTCGAAGCGGGTACGAACCCAATGTCGATCAAGAGAGGAATCGACGCGGCCGTGGCGGTCGTAATCGAGGGGGTGAAGAAGCTGTCCACGCCCACCAACGACAAGGCCACGGTCGCGCAGGTTGGCACCATCAGCGCCAACGGCGACGAGACGATAGGCAAGATGCTCGCCGAGGCGATGGAAAAGGTCGGCAAGGAAGGCGTCATCACGGTCGAGGAAGCGAAGGGCACCGATTCGCAGCTCGACGTCGTGGAAGGCATGCAGTTCGACCGCGGTTACCTGTCGCCCTATTTCGTCACCAACTCGGAGAAGATGCTGGCCGAGATCGATGATGCGCTCATCCTGATCAGCGAGAAGAAGATCTCCAGCTTGCAGGACCTCCTGCCACTGCTCGAGCAGGTGGCCAAGGACGGTCGGCCGCTGCTCGTCATTGCCGAGGACGTCGATGGCGAAGCGCTCGCCACCCTCGTGGTCAACAAGCTCCGCGGACTCCTCAAGGTGTGTGCGGTAAAGGCGCCCGGCTACGGGGACCGCCGCAAGGACATGCTCAAGGACATCGCGGTGCTCACCGGCGGTCAGGTGGCAAGCGAGGACCTCGGCATCAAAATAGAGAACGTGCAGCTCCGTGACCTAGGCCGTGCCAAGCGGGTCAAGGTCGACAAAGACAACACGACCATCATCGACGGGGCGGGGGATTCGAAGCAGATCAAGGGTCGCGTCGAGAGCCTTCGCAAGGAGATCGAAAAGACCACGAGCGAGTACGACCGAGAGAAGCTGCAGGAGCGGTTGGCGAAGCTCGCAGGTGGTGTTGCGGTCGTGAAGGTGGGCGCGCATACCGAAACCGAGATGAAGGAGCGAAAGGCTCGCGTCGAAGATGCGCTCCACGCCACGCGTGCGGCCGTCGAGGAGGGTATCGTGCCCGGCGGCGGCGTTGCGCTCCTGCGGGCCTCGGCGGCGCTCGACGGGTTGAAGCTCGACGGAGAAGAGGCCACGGGCATCCGCGTCGTCAAGCGTGCCGTCGAGGAGCCTCTCCGCCAAATCGCCAAGAACGCCGGGCACGAAGGCTCGGTCGTCGTCGAGCGCGTGCGAGCGGGCAAGGGTGCCTTCGGCTTCAACGCCGCCAACGAAAAATACGAAGACCTCCTGAAAGCGGGTGTCATCGACCCAACGAAGGTCGTGCGCATGGCCCTCGAGCATGCGGCGAGCGTCGCCGGGATGATGCTGACCACCGAGGCCGCCATTGCCGAACGACCCAAGAAGGAGAAGCCCGCCGGCGGAGGCGGAGGCGGTGCGGGAATGGGCGGCATGGGAGGAATGGGCGGCATGGGGGGAATGGGCGGTATGGGAGGAATGGGCGGCATGGGCGGAGGCATGGACGACTTCGACATGGATTGAGACCGGCGCCGGCTCCGCGCGAGCACGCAGGGTGTTTTGACTTGTTCGATCGCGTGCGCCTAGACTGGTGAGTCGGGCGCACGCGATTGCCGTTTTCGGCGCCGGGCGATGACACCCGTCTCGAGACTTTTTGGGGGCCCCTTCGAGCCATGGAGTTTCTCGAGATGCCGCTAAATTCCAAGATCTAGGCGCGCGTGGACCTTCGCATCATCGGGTGCCATGGCGGCGAAACGCCAAAGCACCGCACGAGCGCGTTCGTCGTAGATGAGCGGGTCGCCATCGACGCAGGGTCCCTGACGAGCGGCATGGACCTGAAGGCGCAGTGCGCTCTCGAGGCGGTTCTCGTCAGCCACGCCCACCTCGATCACGTCCGGGATCTCGCCACCATCGCGGACAATCGGAATCAAAGCGGCGCGGGGCCGCTAACCGTCGCCGCGACGAAAACGACGATCGCCATTCTCCGAAAGCATTTTTTCAACAACCTGCTTTGGCCCGACTTCGCCCGGATCCCGAACGCGCGCCGACCGGCGATCCGCTACGTGGAGCTGGCGCTGGAAAAGCCGGCCAGCATCGCGGGCTACGTCGTGAACGCCATCCCGGTGAATCACACGATCGCGTGCTGCGCGTTCACGATTCGCGGCACGGACGGCGTGCTCGCGTACAGCGGCGATACCGGCCCGACGGACCGCCTGTGGGAAGTGCTCGGCGCAACGCAAGACTTGAAGGCCCTACTCATGGAAGTCAGCTTTCCGAACGCCGAAGGGCGCCTCGCCCGTGTCAGCGGCCACCACACTCCCGAAACGATGGCGCGCGACCTAAAGAAGCTAAAGACCATGGATGGCCGCCCCATCCGTGAGCTCCCCACATTGCTCTACCACATCAAACCGAGCTTTCAGGTAGCGGTCGAGCGGGAATGCGCCCGCCTTCGCGATTTGAACCTCACGTTGTGCGCCCTCGGCGATCAATTCATCCTGTGAATCGGGTAGGCGTTGGAGGCGCGGTCGAGGCGGCGACATCGTGCCCGGGCCCGCTTTGGGCGGCGTTTGCTCGAAGGAGGCCCTTGCGCCTTGGCGTCGGCCGACGCAGATAGAACCCCTTCATTGTGACGCAGACCCGCTCCACGCAAACCTCGTCTCTAGCCGCGCCCGGAACCCTCGCTGGCCTGGAAAACGACGTCGAGGCCGCGCGAATCGTCGCCGAAGAGCTGAAGCTTCTTTGGACGGTGCAGCGGGCGCTCGAGTCATCGGCCGGGGCGGGCGCGGCCGCTTCTCAGGGAAGAGCCCTCGACGACAGGCGTCTTCTCGAGCTGCGCGATGACGTGGCCGTCGCAAAGCCGGAGGATCTGCCGGCGTTGTTCGAGCAAATGCACAACCTCGGTGCCCTCCGGGCACAGCGGGGTCGGAGCATCGCCGGTTCGGTCGACCGGGCGACCCCGTACTTCGGGCACATGCGCCTCGAGGAGTCCGTCGCCCCCGGGCACGCGAGCGCCGCCGGCTCACCCAAGCGGCGTCGCGACGTTCTCATCGGCGCCCGTTCTTACGTGGACTCGGGCGAGGGCATCCGGATCGTGGACTGGCGGCAGGCTCCGGTCAGCCGCCTCTACTACCGGTACGACGAAGGGGACGACTACGAGGAAGAGCTGGGCGATCGCATCGTCGAGGGCAGCGTCGTCGTCCGCCGGGGCGTGAGTATCGTCGCCGGCGAGCTCGTCCGCGTCGCTGCTCCTCAAGGAACCTTCGTTCGGGGCCGAGATGGCGCCTGGAAACGCGTCGCCATTCGGCGTGCGCAGCTCGAAACGGAGAAGGCGTGGTCGGCTCGCCGTGGCATTGCGGGGGAGGCGCGCCTCGGCGTAGGAGTCGACGGGGAGCTCCGTCAAGACAAGCATCTGCCGGCCATCGCCGCTCTGCTCGACGAGCGGCAGTTCGGGATCATTGCCAAGGAGAGCGCGGGCCTGATCGCAATCCAGGGGAGCGCCGGAAGCGGCAAGACCACCGTAGGAATGCACCGCGTGGCCTACCTCGCGTTCAGCGAGCCTCAGCGATTCAGGCCGGAAAAGATGCTTGTCATCGTTCCCAACGAGGCCCTCGTTCACTACGTGTCGCGCGTCCTGCCTTCCCTCGGTGTCGAAGGCGTCGCGGTTACCACGTTCGGCCGCTTCGGGGCGCGCCTCGTGGAGCAAATGTTTCCCAAACTTCCCTCCAGGACGACGGAGGAAACGCCACCCGTCGTGTCGCGGGCCAAGTCACACGCGGCGATGCTGCGCGGGCTCGATCGCCTCGTTGGCCGAATCGCGCGCGACGTGGACACGAGAATTCGAGCCGCCATGGCGCATTGGCCGTCGGGCGATCGGGTCACGTCCGCCTGGGAGGCCACGGAACGAGCCGTCCATCCCGACGAGGTTGCGCCGCCCGACACGCGCCTTGCGCTCCTCCTCCAGTGGGCGGCTGGAAAGCGCCGGCTGCCTGGTGATGCCGTGGCCGCGGCTATTCCGGAGGTGACGCGCAGCGCGCTCGAGCAGCTCGTAGGTCAGCTGCGGTCGAGCACGCGATCGGTCGCTGGCGTATGGGACGAGCTTCTCACGTCGCGCGAGGCGCTCGCCGAGACATTCTCCGGCGTCGGGGGCTTTGGTCCCGGGCAGCTCGAGCAAGTGCAAGCGTGGTGCGTACGGCAAGCTCGCGTCCGGGCGGAGGGTGAGCGCGACGGCGAGGAGCCATCGCTCGACGCAGAAGATCCCGCTCTCTTGCTCCGGTGCTGGCAAGTATTGCGCGGGCCACTCCTCGACGCGGAAGCGAAGCCCATTCGCTTCGCGCACGTCTTCGTCGATGAGGTGCAGGATGCGAGCCCAATCGAGTTGCGCATCCTTATGGATCTCGCTGGGCGCGAGCGTTGCATTACGCTGGCGGGCGACGTGGCGCAGCGCATGCTTGACGACGGTGACGACCGCGGCGAGTTCGACTGGGACGCGCTACTCGACGGCTTGGGCGTGCCCCACACGAAGATCGAGCCACTCAAGGTGAGCTACCGGTCGACGACCGAGATAACCGCGTTCGCACGAGCCATCTTGGGGCCGCTCGCCCACGGCGAGGTTCCGGAGGCGACCCGGCGCGGACCGCCCGTCGAGCTCTTCACGTTCGCTTCGCCTGGCGAGTCGGTCGCGTGGTTGGCCGAAGTCTGCAAGCAGCTGGCGCGGGACGAGCCCGAGGCGAACGTGGCCTTGGTCGCGCGCTTTCCGCAGCAGGCAGACCTGTATTACGAGGGGCTCGTGCGCGCGGAGCTACCCAACATTCGGCGCGTCGCCAAACAGGATTTCTCGTGGGACGCGGGCATTGACGTGACGGACGTCCGCCAGACGAAAGGCCTGGAGTTTGACGAGGTCATTCTGCTGGAAACGACTGCGGCGAGTTATCCGTCGACGCCGACCGCGCGGCACGCGCTGTACGTCGGAGCTACCCGCGCCTCGCATCAACTTTGGTGCGTTGCCAGCGACGAGCCGTCCAGGCTGGTGTCCGACGCGATTGGCCCCGAGTCGAAAGGATCTGACTAGGTCCGCGCAACTTCACACAGACCACTATCGGTCTTGCGCGTCGCTCGCGTGCACGATTCGCTTGGAGGTCACATAATGCTCCTTATCAGCCCTTTGAGTCTGCCCTGTACGGGCCGGCTTCATCGCGTAGCCGTAGTTCTTGTTGAAGAACCACTTTCACGCGTGCGCACAGCAACTTGCGACATTTGCGGCATGCTCCAGTCCCGAGTGAGGTCGATGAAGTACGTTGCATTGTTGCTCTTCATGCGAGACACGCGCGCGCATCGCTCTTCCGCGTCCTTCATTGCCATTTCCAGGAGCCAGTCGCGATACACGTAGTCCGGCCAGCGCCACAAGAAGCGCCCACACGGGCGCGCGCAATCGCTTGTTCGAATGCGCCGGCGGACACTCCGCCGTCGGCCCAAGCCATTTTGGCGGTCGCGAGGAAGGCCAGCGGCGAATGGGAAGAACGAGACCAGCCGACGACTTTTCGCGAACGAAACATAGCATGGCCGTGGAGGGCGGCTTATCGTACTTCATCGGGTTCTTCTTGTTTTCTTCGCCCGCGTTCTTCTTCATGAACGTCGTCACGCTGAAGGCAACGCTCTACAGGGCGCTACCCATCGCGCGACCGGTCACCTACCTGGCGGCAGCGGTTGCCTTGGCCGTCGCCGCGTGCGGAGACCCGGTCACCGATACGTCCATCGAGGCGTTAGGCAGCGAAGACCCGAAGGTACCGCAGGGGCCCTCCCACCGGCCCGGCCAGCCGTGCCTTCTCTGCCATCGCGACGGGGGCGGGGCCCAGGCGTTCAGCCTCGCGGGTACGGTTTACGCCGACGTGAGCTCCGCGGCGAAGGTGGTGGGCGGAGCCAAAGTGTTCATCGTGGATTCTGCCAACGTCACGTTCACGGCCCAAACCAATTGTGCGGGCAATTTCTACGTCCGAAGTGACCAGTTCGCGCCGGCCTATCCGTATTGGGTCACACTGCGCACGGGTACGGTGCAGCACGATATGGCCTCGCCGGTCTACCGCGAAGGTTCGTGCGGAGCGTGTCACGCCGATCCGCGAAGCCCGAGCTCGCCGGGCCACGTCTACGTGGTCGCCGACCCGACCGTCGACACGCTTCCTCCGAGCACGTGCCGATGATGGCTCGTCGACGGGACCGGTTATGGGCGGCACGACAGGTGGGCGCAGCCTCGGCCCTCGCTTCTGCGCTCGCGGGTTGCGGGGGTGACGTTCAAGACACGACGGGCGTTCCCGGCGCTGTCCTCGCCGTGCCTCCCCGAGCCGGATTCGAAGTCGTGGCCGACGCGATGCAACTGCACTGCGGGACACTCGATTGCCACGGGCAAACCGGGCGCAACATGCGCCTCTACGGGCAGTATGGCTTGCGACTCGCGCCGACGGACAACCCGCTCGACCAGTCGACGAGCAACGCGGAGTACGACGCGTGCTACGCTTCGATCGCGGGCCTCGAGCCGGAGGCGATGTCGGACGTCGTTCTGCATAGCGCGCAGCCGGACGCTCTCGCGATGTTCCGCAAGCCGCGGGGCATCGAGAAGCACAAGGGGGGTCAGCTCGTCATCCAAGGTGACGCGCTCGACCGCTGCATGGTGACCTGGGTGACCGGCACGGTCGATTCAGACGCTTGCTTCGCTGCGCAAATGGGCCGACCCCGCGTAACTGGAGGAAACTGACAGGCGAGTCGCTCTTCTGTTCGGTGCTTGCCACAAAGGTGGCCATTGCGGAGCGCTCG